>NZ_MUME01000126.1 GCF_002155915.1 Streptomyces thermovulgaris
CGCCCGCCAACTACGCCCAGCGTTCGGGCCGTGCGGGCCGCAGCGGCCAGCCCGCGCTGGTGACGACGTACTGTGCGACGGGCAACAGCCACGACCAGTACTACTTCCGCCGCTCGGAGCGCATGGTCGCGGGCGCGGTGGCCCCACCGCGCCNNGGCCTGAAGCTGGGCCGCGCGATACCCGAGGTCCTGGACGTGTCGTACCCGGACACCGGCGACCGTCCCAACCCGGCGCTCAAGCTGCTGCCCGACATTCTCGCCGCCTCCCTGGACGAGAGCGCGCAGGACCGCACGGTGGACGCGGCGCTGCGGGTGCTCGGCCCGCTGCTGCCGGAGTTCGCCGAGACGACGTGGTGGCACGACGACTGGATCCAGGATCAGGTGCGCACGGTGCCGGAGCGCTTCGACCGCGCCTTCGACCGGTGGCGGCAGCTGTTCCGTGCCGCACTCGAGGACCAGTACATCCAGAACAAGCGGCGCCTGGACTACAGCCTCACCGAAAGCGAGCGCAACCGCGCCAACACCCGCCGCCGCGAGGCGGAGACGCAGCTGACCCTGCTGATGAACGAGAGCGTCGACAGCAAGTCGGTCCTCTCCGACTTCAACCCCTATCGCTACCTCGCCTCCGAGGGCTTCCTGCCCGGGTACAGCTTCCCGCGTCTGCCGCTGGCCGCCTACATCCCGACCGTCGGCCGTCGCCGCGGCGACGGCGACTACCTCCAGCGGCCCCGCTTCCTCGCGATCCGCGAGTTCGGCCCCGGAGCGCTGATCTATCACGAGGGCGCCCGCTACCAGGTGACCCGTATCCAGCTGCCGCCGGACTCCTCCGGCGACCTGGCCACCAGCGAGGCCCGCCGCTGCGCCCAGTGCGGCTACCACCACGACCCGGCCGAGCGCCAGGACCGCTGCCAGATGTGCGACGAGCCGCTGGGCCCGGCCACGCACGGCCTGCTCCAGCTGCACACCGTCTACACCACCCGCCGGGAGCGGATCTCCTCCGACGAGGAGGAACGGCGCCGGGCCGGCTTCCGCCTGCAGACGTCGTACCGCTTCCAGGACCACGGCGCCCGCAAGGGCCGTCTCAACGCGTCCGTCAAGGATTCCTCGGGCGCGCCGCTCGCCGACCTCGCGTACGGCGACTCGGCGACCGTCCGCATCACCAACATCGGCCGGGTGCGCGCCAAGCGGGACGAGCCGCCGGGCTACTGGCTCGACCTCGCCGACGGCCGCTGGATGAACGACAAGGACGCCGCCGAGGCCTCCGGCGACTCCAGCGAGCTGCCGCTGGTCGACGAGGACGGCAAGGAGCGGCGCCGCAAGAAGCGGGTCATCCCCTACGTGGAGGACCGCCGCAACATCCTCGTCGTCACCCTCGACGAGCCGCTGCCCGAGCCGGAGGCGCTGTCCCTGATGTACGCGCTGGAACGGGGCATCGAGGCCGCGTTCGAGCTGGAGGACGCCGAGCTGTCCAGTGAGCTGCTGCCGCCGGACGAGGGCCCCCGCAAGCGGTTCCTGTTCACGGAGGCGGCCGAGGGCGGAGCGGGCGTACTGCGTCGCCTCCAGGCGGAGAAGGACGCGCTGGCGAAGGCGGCCCGGTACGCACTGTCGATCTGCCACTTCGACGAGGACGGCAACGATCTCGGCGGCCCGCACCCGGACCGGCCGTGCGCCCGCGGCTGCTACGAGTGCCTGCTGACGTACGGCAACCAGCTCGACCACGCACTGATCAACCGTCACTCGGCGCGGGAGTTGCTGGTGCGATTCGCCTCGGCGACGGCGGAGCGCGAGGCGCGTGGGGAATCACGGTCGGAGCAGTACCGCCGCCTGCTCGACCAGGTCTCTGCGGAGCCGACCGCGGTCGAGTCGTCGACCGCCGCCGAACTGGCCGCGCGCGGCGACTTCCTGGGCTGGGTGAAGACGAAGGGCCTGCGCCTCCCGGACGAGGCGAGCCCGTTCCTCACCGAGGCCAACGCGATGCCGGACTTCGTGTACCGGCTGCCCGGCGCGAACGTGGCCGTGTTCGTGGACACACCCGACAAGGAAGACAGCACCCTCCGGGACGAAAGCGCCGAGGAGCGGCTGTTCGACGCCAGTTGGGACGTCGTCCGCTTCCCTCACGACGGGGACTGGGACGCCATCGCCGCCGCCAACGCCCGCTACTTCGGCTCTCCGGCCGCCAACTGAGCACTGTCACCCTTCACTCTCCCTGAGGACTCGAAGACACACATGGCACTCACGTACTCCGCCGGTTCCCTGGTGAAGGCCCGCGGCCGGGAATGGGTGGTACTTCCCGAGAGCGAGCCCGACCTGCTCGTCCTGCGCCCGCTCGGCGGCTCGGACGACGACATCGCCGCCGTGTTCCCGGCGCTCGAGACGGTCGAGGAGGCGAGGTTCGCCCCACCGGAGCCGAGCGACCTCGGCGACCAGCGGGCGGCCGGCCTGCTGCGCACCGCCCTGCGCATCGGCTTCCGCTCGGGCGCGGGCCCGTTCCGCTCGCTCGCCGGCATCGCGGTGGAACCGCGCGCATACCAGCTCGTGCCCCTGCTGATGGCGCTGCGGCAGAAGACGGTCCGCATGCTGATCTCCGACGACGTCGGCATCGGCAAGACCGTCGAGGCGGGCCTGATCGCGAGCGAACTGCTCGCCCAGGGCGATGCGTCGGGCCTGGCGGTGCTGTGCTCGCCCGCTCTGGCGGAGCAGTGGCAGCAGGAGCTGCGCGGCAAGTTCGGCATCGACGCGGAGCTGGTGCTGGCGTCGACGGTCAGCCGTCTGGAGCGCGGACTGGACCTGGGCCAGTCCCTCTTCGACCGCTACCCGAACGTCATCGTCTCCACGGACTTCATCAAGTCCCCGCGCCACCGCGACGACTTCGTACGCCACTGTCCCGACCTGGTGATCGTCGACGAGGCGCACACGTGCGTGGCCGCCGATGACGCAAGGGCCGGCTCGCAGAGCCAGCTCCGCTACGAGCTGCTGCGCCGTGTCGCCGACGACGCCGACCGGCACCTGCTGCTGGTGACGGCCACTCCGCACAGCGGCAAGGAGTCCGCGTTCCGCAACCTGCTGGGGCTGATCAAGCCCGAACTGGCCCATGTGGACCTGGAGACGGAGGCGGGCAGGAAGCTGCTCGCCCAGCACTTCGTGGCCCGCAAGCGCGCGGACGTACGCCAGTACCTCACCAAGGAGGACGGCCTGGCCGACGACTCGCTCGCCGAGCGCACCGCGTTCCCCTCGGACCGCTACTTCAAGGACGAGACGTACAAGCTGTCCCCGGAGTACCGGGCTCTGCTGGACGACGCGCTCGCGTACGCGAGCGAGCGGGTGAAGGAGGCGGACAACCAGGGCCAGCGGGAGTACCGCATAGCCTGGTGGTCGGCGATCGCCCTGCTGCGCTCACTGGTGTCCTCGCCACGCGCCGCCGCCCAGACGCTGCGGACGCGGTCGGCGGCGGCGGTCGCGTCCTCGGCGGAGGAGGCCGACAGGCTGGGCGCACCGCTGAACAGCGACGCGGCCGACAGCGACGCGATGGAGGGCATGGACGTAGCGCCGGGCGCGGAGATCGCGGAGAACGACCCGCGCTCGCGCCTCGCCGAACTCGCCGACCGTGCCGAGAAGCTGGAGGGGCCGGAGAAGGACCTCAAGCTGAAGGCACTGATCAAGCACCTCAAGGCGCTGCTCGCCGACGGCTACAACCCGATCGTCTTCTGCCGCTACATCCCGACGGCCAAGTACCTGGCCGAGCAACTGGCGAACGACCCGGAGACGAAGAAGCGCAGCCCCCTCGGCGCCAAGACCGTCGTCAAGGCGGTCACCGGCGAGCTCTCACCGCAGCAGCGCATCGACAACATCGAGGCGCTGGCCACGGAGGCCGGCGAGGACACCGCCGCACGCCGCGTCCTGATCGCCACGGACTGCCTGTCAGAGGGCGTGAACCTCCAGTACCACTTCGACGCCGTGATCCACTACGACCTGGCGTGGAACCCCACCCGCCACGACCAGCGCGAGGGCCGCGTCGACCGCTACGGCCAGCGCCGCGACAAGGTCCGTGTCATCACCCTGTACGGCGAGGACAACGGCATCGACGGCAAGGTCCTCGAAGTCCTCATCAAGAAGCATCGCCAGATCAAGAAGGACCTCGGCATCTCGGTGTCGGTCCCGGACGAGCTGTCGACCGGCGTGATGGACGCGATCGTGAAATGGCTGCTGATGCGCGGTCGCGAGAACGAGGACGCCCTGTTCAGCGCGGACGCCTTCAAGGTGAGCAAGGCGAAGCTGGACAACAACTGGAAGTCGGCGGCGGAGCGGGAGAAGCGGTCCCAGTCCCGGTTCGCGCAGCACGCGATCCACCCGGAGAAAGTGGCCCGCGAGGTCGCCGCGATCCGGGAGGCGCTGGGCAGCACGGGCGAGGTGAGGACGTTCGTACGGGAGTCCCTGGGCGCGCTGGGCGCGGTGCTGCGCGGTACGGCCGAGTCCGACGACTTCACGGCCCAGGTGGGCGGCACCCCGGCAGGCCTGCGGGACGCCCTCGCCACGGCCGTGGGCGCGGAGGTGATCGAACAGGACCGTCCGATCCCGTTCCGGACGAACCCGGCGGTGGCGCGCGGCGAGGCAGCACTGGTGCGCACGGACCCGGTGGTCGGGGCACTGGCGTCGCACGTCCTGAACGCGGCACTGGACGCGCAGGCGGACGGTGCGCGTCCCGCACGCCGCTGCGGCGTGATCACGACGGACGCGGTGACGACCCGGACGACGCTGCTGCTGGTCCGCTATCGCTTCCATCTGACCCTGCCGTCGCGGAACGGCGAGAAGCAGCTGGTCGCGGAGGACGCGCGGCTGCTCGCCTTCGAAGGCTCCCCGAAGAACGCGGTATGGCTGCCGCAGGAACGCGCCGCGGCCCTGCTGGACGCGACGGCGTCCGAGAACACGGACCCGCACTTCGGTGAGCGCATGATGAAGCGCATTCTCGACCAACTTCCCGAGGTCAACGGCTACCTGGAGTCCTACGGCGAGGAGCTGGCCGCCGAGCTGAACGCCTCGCACCGCCGGGTGCGCCAGGCGTCCGGCGAGATCGTCCGAGGTCTGTCGGTGACGGCTCAGAAACCGGCCGACGTCCTGGGCGCGTATCTGTACCTGCCCTCCGCCCCCGCTGCCCCTTCCGCTGTCCCTGCTGCTGTCTCTGGAGCGTCCGCCTGATGTCCGCCACGACTCGCCACCAGGTGTTCACCGCCGTCCACACGGTCGGAGGGCTGCTGCCGGCCGACATGCTGCTGCGCATCTCCGAGGGCAAGGACGTCCCGGGCTCCAAGCCCGCCGACTACGGCCTGCCGTCCTCCCGCTCGGTACGGGACGAGGCGGAGCGCAGCTGGGAGTACCTGAAGCCGCTCTGGCGCGAGCTGCGCAAGCACCTTCCCGAGGGCCGGGAGACGGGCCTGCCCGCCACCGACCCCACAGGCCGCGCGGCCACCGACTGGCTGGCGCCGCTGTGGCAGGAACTGGGCTTCGGCCGTCTGACACCGATCGGCACGGAGGGTGTCCGGGCCGACTCGGACGCGGAGAAGCGGTTCGAGGTCTCGCACCGCTGGCAGCACGCGCTCATCCACCAGACGCCGTGGAACACCGACCTGGACAAGCGCCCGGGCGGTGCGGGCACGGTCCCGCCCCAGTCGATGCTCCAGGAGTGCCTCAACCGGACCGAGGCCCACCTGTGGGGCATCCTGACGAACGGCCGCCAGATACGGCTGCTGCGCGACTCCAGCGCACTGGCCACGGCGTCGTACGTCGAGTTCGACCTCGAGGCGATCTTCGACGGCGAGCTGTTCAGCGAGTTCGTGCTGCTGTACCGGCTGCTGCACGTGTCGCGCTTCGAGGTCGCGGAGGACGCGGCACCGTCGACGTGCTGGCTGGAGAAGTGGCGCACGGAGGCGATCGCACAGGGCACGCGCGCCCTGGACCAGCTGAGGAAGGGCGTCCAGAGAGCGATCACGATCCTCGGCACGGGCTTCCTGAAGCACCCGGACAACCGGGAGCTGCGCGAGACGCTGGACGTGAAGACCTTCCACTACGCGCTGCTGCGCCTGGTCTACCGGCTGCTGTTCCTGTTCGTGGCCGAGGACCGCGAGGTCCTGCTGTCCCCGTCGGCGGACGAGACGGCGAAGAAGCGCTACGCCACGTACTTCTCGTCGGCCCGTCTGCGCCGGCACGCCCAGCGGCGTCGGGGCACGGTCCACGGCGACCTGTACCAGGCCCTGCGCCTGGTCCTCTCGGGCCTGGGCAACGACGACGGCCTGCCGGAGCTGGGCCTGCCCGGCCTCGGCGGCATCTTCGACGACACGGAGGCGGACAAGGTCCTGCACGGCCTGTCCCTGTCGAACGAGCCGCTGCTGGAGGCGGTGCGGGCGCTGTCGATCGTGCGGGACACCAGCAGCAAGCGCAACCGGGTGGTCGACTACCGCCACCTGGACGCGGAGGAGCTGGGCTCCATTTACGAGTCCCTGTTGGAACTGGTCCCCAAGCACAACGCGACCGAGCGCACCTTCGAACTCGTCGAGCTGGCGGGCAACGCCCGCAAGACCACGGGCTCGTACTACACCCCGTCCTCGCTGATCGAGTGCCTGCTGGACTCGACGCTGGACCCGGTCATCGACGACGCGGTCAAGCGCGGCGAGATCCGGGCGACGCGCTCGGGACAGCCGGACCCGCGCCCGGCCATCGTCGAGGAACTGCTGAACCTCACCGTCTGCGACCCGGCCTGCGGTTCGGGCCACTTCCTGGTGGCGGCGGCTCGACGCATCGCGAAGCGAGTGGCTGCGGTGCGAGAGCAGAACCCGGAGCCGACTATCGACGCGGTACGCCACGCCCTGCACGAGGTCGTCGCACGGTGCATCTACGGCGTGGACCTCAACCCGATGGCGGTCGAGCTGGCCAAGGTGTCCCTGTGGCTGGAGGCCATGGAGCCGGGCAAGCCACTGGGCTTCCTGGACGCCCACATCAAGCACGGCAACGCGCTCATCGGGGCTACGCCGGCACTGCTGGCCAAGGGCATCCCGGACGACGCCTTCAAGCCCATCGAGGGCGACGACAAGAAGATCGCGACGGCCATTCGGAAGCGGAACGCCAAGGAGCGCGGCGGCCAGCTGAGCTTCCACACGGAGGAGCGCATCTGGATCTCCAACGCCTCCTTCGCGGCAAGCCTGCGCGACATCACCGCCGCCCCGGCCAACACCCTGCGCGACGTCCGGCTCCAGTCCAGCCGCTTTCGCGATCTGGAACAGTCCGCGGACTATCTCCGGGCCCTGCACATCGCCGACGCCTGGTGCGCCGCCTTCGTCTGGCCCAAGGTCCAGGGCGCACCGACCCCGGTCACCGAGGGCGTCTTCCGCGACCTCCAGAGCGCGGGCGCGGGCATTCCGGTGAGCACGAACGAGGAGATCATCCGCCTCGCCCAGCAGTACAAGTTCTTCCACTGGCATCTGGAGTTCCCGGAGGTCTTCACTGTCTCCGAGACTGCGGACGACGACGTCGATCCGTCCACGGGGTGGGCTGGGGGCTTCTCCTGTGTGCTGGGGAATCCGCCGTGGGAACGCATCAAGCTGCAGGAACAGGAGTTCTTCGCACAGCGCGATGCGGAGATCGCCAACGCCCCGAATGCCGCCGCCCGCAAGCGGCTCATCGCGGCTCTGCCAGAGACGAACCCCGACCTCTTCGCCGAGTTCATCGCAGCCAAGCGCAAAGCGGAGGGCGAGAGCCAATTCCTGCGCTCGTCGCTGCGCTACCCGCTCACCGGCCGAGGGGACATCAACACGTACGCCGTCTTCGCCGAGACCGACCGCATGATGACGGGGCCGCACGGTCGTATGGGCGTCATCGTGCCAACGGGCATTGCAACGGACGCAACGACGCAGTTCTTCTTCAAGGAATTGGTGCAGAATGCGTCGATCGCGGCGCTGTACGACTTCGAAAACGCGGCACCGCTCTTTCCTGGTGTGCATCGCTCGTTCAAGTTCAGCATTCTGTCTCTCACCGGTCGCGGCTTGCGCGAACCATTCGCTCGATTCGCCTTCTTCCTTCACAATCCGACGGAACTGGACGACGCGGACAAAGTATTCACGCTCACTCCCGAGGAGATCACCCTCCTCAACCCCAACACGGGTACGTGTCCGGTCTTCCGCTCCCGCCGCGACGCTGAGATCACCCTCGGCATCTACCGCCGCGTCCCGGTCCTCATCAAGGAGAGTGATCCCAAGGGCAACCCGTGGAACGTGTCGTTCATGACGATGTTCCACATGTCCAACGACTCGCACCTCTTCCGTGCCCGTGAGGAGCTGGAGAGCGACGGCTGGCAATTGGTGGGCAACGTCTTCACGAAGGCGGGGGCTCAGATGCTGCCGCTGTACGAGGCAAAGATGCTCCACCATTACGACCACCGCTGGGCTACCTATGATAGAGATGGGTCCACGCGCGACTTGTCTTTGGAGGAGAAAAAGGACGCGAGAGCTGTGGTGCTGCCTCGCTATTGGGTACCTGAACAAGAAGCGAGCAATACCACAGCAGCCAAGGGGTGGGCGAGAGACTGGTTCATCGGATTCCGGAAGATTTGTCGCGCTACCGATGAGCGAACAGTTATCACTTACGCTTTCCCTAAGGGAGGGCTTGGCGACTCCGGCAACATTCTCATGCCTACCATAAGCAGTTCCCCTGAGCTCTTGTACGCAAACACGACCGCTTTGGTCCTGGACTACATACTGCGTCAAAAACTTGGCGGCACCAACCTAAACTTCTTCCAATTCGAACAGCTACCTTTCCTCACTCCCATAGCAATCCACCCGCACGCTAAGTTTATCGATAGGCGCGTCTTGGAACTGACTTATACCACCAACGACATGCGTTCTTTCGCCGCTGACCTCGGCGATAACGGCATGCCTTTCCGTTGGGATGAGGTCCGTCGCCAAATCATCCGCGCTGAGCTGGATGCTCTCTTCTTCCATCTTTACGGCGTCTCCCGTGATGACGTCGACTACATCCTCGATACCTTCCCTATCGCCAAACGTAAGGACGAGGCTAAGTACGGCACCTACCGCACCAAGGAGCTGATTCTGGCCGAGTACGACCGCATGGCCGCAGCCGGCGTCAGCCTGGAGAACCCGTTGGTGGACGGCGAGAACTACACCTCCACCCTCACCCCACCTCCGGGCCACGGCCCCCGACACCCCGCCTGACAGCTCGCCCCAGAGACAGGAGCACCAGGGACCATGAGTAGCCCTCAACACCCGCAGCGCCCTGATCGGCTTCCCTCGGACTACGAACTCGAGGCATGGCGTGCCATTCAACAGTTCAAGGGGCGCCCACTGTCACGAGTGATGAGAAACGCCGGCGAGCAAGTGGCCAACGGCGTCGCGGAACTCGGCAAGCGTGCCGCGAAGCACCTGGAGAACCACCCACGGGCCCAATCGGCGGTTTCACGCGGACAAGAATTCGTTGCCAAGGGCGCTCATAAGGTCAGCGCCAAGGCTCGCGAAGCCGCCGACGCCCTGCCGGAGTGGAGCGGCACTGCCGTGCAATCCGTACGGCGGACGCTGGGACGGGTCTCACGAGCGGGGCTCTCCTCCAAGCGGGTGGTGGCGCTCCACAAAAAACGCGGGCACGACGTCGCATCACTCTCCGATCTGCGCCGCCTCGACCTCGAACAGGTCGACGCGGTCCGCGGACGGGCGGCGAGCTGGTACTTCCCGGCCGCCGCGGCGCTCTCGGGAGCCGGTGCGGGACTTATGATCTCCGGAGGACAACTCGCCATCGCCGCCTCCGCCGGCGCGGCGGCGGCACCTTCGGGAGGTGCGATCACCGGCGCCTTTGTCGCCGATGCCGCGTTCGTCCTCGGACTCGCGTCCCGCGCCGTCGGCCAGGTCTCGCTGTTCTACGGCTACGACCCCGAAGAGCCTGCCGAGAAGCTCTTCGTGATGTCTGTCGTCAACGTCGGAACGGCAAGTTCGGCCGCCGCCAAGAACGCCGCGATGGCCGACATCTCGCGGCTCACCCAAGCGCTCTTCCGCGGCAAGACGTGGGAGGTCCTGAACGAGACGGTTGTCGCCAAGGTCTCCTCACAGTTCGCGAAGGCGTTCGGCTTTCGTCTCACCAAGAAGGGCCTTGGCAAGGCCGTACCGGCATTGGGGATCGCCGTCGGAAGCACCCTCAACTGGGCCACCCTGGAGGGGATCGTCGATGCCGCCGAGATGGCGTATCGGCGGCGCTTCCTCCTGGAGAAGTACCCGCATCTCGCTGACGAGGAGGCATCCGCACCGTTTCCCGGCGACGACTCGAACGTACCGGACGACGCCGACGAGGAGATCAGTTTGCTCAACGAGATAGCCAAGGCGGGCGGACCCGACCTCCACTGATCCGATGTCCCGGCGGTCTCCGCAGGTGCGGAACCGCCGGGTGCAACTCATGCCTCCGTCACGAACCCTATGAACCGCGACCATCCCTCACGCCCCACCGCGAAGGGCGGGCGCGTCAAGTCCTTGGAGTCCCTTACATGGATGGCCTGTTCGGTGACGGCAACCTCCACGCAGTTGTCGCCGGCCGTGCCGCTGTAACTGGACTTAAACCAGGTCAGTTGGGTGTTGCTCATAGTTCTCCTCTGATCCGCTCCAACAGGCCCACGGAGTCGTGAGGGGCAAGGGCCTGTGCGCGGAGTGTTGCATACCTCCTGTGGAGAACAGCAGCCTGCTTCGGGTCAGTGATCAATCGACCGCTTTCCTGCCCCTCGGAGTACGCCAGGCGTTTCCCCTCCGGGGTCTCCAGCAAGGCGAGCGGACCGTCCAGCCCCGCATGGGTCACCGTGCGAGTAGGCATGATCTGCACGGACACATTGCGGAGTCGGGCGAAGTCCAGCATGTGGTCCAACTGGTCGCGCAGTACCTGGCTCCCGCCAAGAGGCCGTTGCACGATGTGCTCCTCTACGACGAACCTGAAGGAGGTGGTGGGCCGTTCCCGGATGAGGTTCTGCCGTTCCATACGGGCGGCCACCTGTGCCTCCATCTGTTCATCGGACAGCGGTGGGATACGCGTCTCAAAGGCCGCGCGAGTGTACCCCTCCGACTGCAACAACCCCGGAATCAACCGGCACTCATACGTGCACAGGTTCACCGCCTTCCGCTCCAGCCTCGCCCACTGCCGGAACCACGCCGCCAGCCCCACCTCTCCCCGCGTCAGGAACCGGGCCGACCTCCGCAGCGCCCCCGTGTTGCCCAGCGCCTCCTCCGCCCGTTCCACGAACGAGTCGTCCGGCATCCGCCGTCCCAACTCCACGGACTCCACCGTGTGTTTGGAGAAGCACACCAGCTCCCCGAACTCCGCCCGGCTCAGTCCCGCGTGCTCGCGCAGCGCCTGGACGACGGCCCCGAACGTGCGCAAGCTGTCCGACAGACTCGGTTCCCGCTCGCGCTCTCCGCCCGGCACCGCCGGTTCGACGTGTTCGGTCGTCATTCGAGGCCCACCTCCAGGTGTGCACGCGCCAGTTCCCTCTGCTGGAGAGAACGACCAGCGTGACCAACCCGGATTCGTACAGCCCACCGAACGTGTCCGTACACCGACCCAGCGTACGGATCCCCGACCTTAGAACACTCCCGTGCCCTGCGTCCGCGATCCCCGTGGGCGCGACCACACCCCAACTCCCTCACCGCGAAGGCGTTCACGCGGCAGCCACAACAGCACACTTTAAAGTGTGCGTTGACGGCGCTAACACAACTCTTTCATACTCTTCTCGCGCACACTCCCGTCTCGGTCGTTCGCGAGCACCCCACCGGGCCGCCGCTCCATCCGCTTCTGGAGAGCAGTCATGTATCTCGACCTCCTTCACCTGCGTGGATTCCGGTCCGCAGCAGACACCAAGGTCACCTTTCTGCCGGATGTCACCGTCCTCTTAGGTGAGAACAACGCGGGCAAGTCCAACGTGATGGACGGCATCCGGCTTCTTACCCTCCCTCTCGACGGCAAGGGAAACGGCCTGTACCCGGATCGCGACGACCTTCACCGCGACGGTTGCGCGGAGGGCGCGCATGGCGAGAACTGCCGTACGACGATCGAGCTGTCCGCCCGTTACCGGTCCACCGTCCCGGGCGATCTGGACAAGCTCAGCCAGGCCTTCTCCGAGGACGGCCAGACCGCGAGCTACCACCTCACCATCACTCCCCCACCGACCGGTTTCCGGCGCCCCACGTTGTCCTGGCGGGCAGGTGACGGAGCGACCACCGACCTCGACCCCGAGCCGAGGGCCCGTGAGGGAATCCGGCACCTCTACCTCCCTCCACTGCGGGACGCGCAACGGGAACTCGCCTCCAGCAGTGGCAGACGCATACAACTCGTCATCGAGCGGCTGCTGCGCGACGACGACGCACGCGAGGACTTCCTCAAGCAAGTCGGCAAGCAGTTCGAGGAAGTCGGGGCGATCGATCCGCTTCCCCAGGCGGTGAAAGCAGTGCGCACCCGGCTCACCCGACTCACCGAAGGCGCACATCCCCAGACCGCCGACCTGGGATTCGCGGACGCGTCCGTCAGCTCCATCGCGCGTGGGCTGCGGCTGCGCATGGAGCAGGCAGGCCTGGATCCGCGCGACCTCGCCGAATCAGGCCTCGGCTACGCGAACCTCCTCTACATGGCCACCGTGCTCACCCAGCTCCAGGACGCGGCCGAAGCCGACCTCACCTTGCTCCTGGTGGAGGAACCCGAAGCCCACCTGCATCCGCAGCTCCAGACCATCCTCCTCAACCATCTCGCGGAGGAGGCTCGTGCGAGTCGTCAGCGGCAGCCCGAGCCCGGAAACCCCTGGCTCGGCAGAATTCAGGTGATCGTCACGACGCACTCCCCCCATGTCGCCACAGCCGTCGATCCCAGAAACCTGGTTGTGTTGCAGCGTCGCCCATGGCGACCCCGATCGGTCACAAGCGAAGCGAAGCCGACCGTCTCCGAGACCCCCACGTCATCCCGGCCGTCGTACCAGACCACAGCAGTCGCTGTGGACCGTCTTGGGCTGGAGAAACGCGACCACTACAAGATCCGCAGCTATCTCAACGCGACCCGCAACACGCTCCTGTTCGGGCAGCGAGTCCTCCTGGTGGAAGGCATCGCAGAGGCGATCCTGCTGCCCGAGTTCGCCCGGCTCACCCTCACCGACAAAAACCTCCAGCGGTTCCATGGAACGGCCCTCGTGCCCATCGACGGTGTCGACTTCGAGCCCTACCTGCGCATCCTGTTGCAGCCGGACACCGAGAGCGGGTATCGGATCGCCCGACGCGTGGCCGTGATCACGGACGGAGACGCGGGGACGGCCGAGAAAACCGCGCAGGACCGGATCCACAACCTCAACGCGCTCATCACGTCCTCGGGCGCAGGTGGCCTGGCCCGCGTGTTCCACAACGAGTTCACCCTGGAACCCGAAATCCTCAGGGCTGGTGGGCCCAATCGGAGTCTGCTCATCGCGGCGTGGCGGGAGCAGCGCCCCCAGGCGTGGGCCAGGGACTGGCAAGTCGTTGGAGATGGGCCCCTGGACGAGCAGGCCGAAGCACTGAGCAGCCTGCTGCACAAGGTCAAAATCCGCAAGGGTGATCTCGCCCAGGCACTCCTCGCCGAAGCAGCCGCGCAACCGGACGGCTCCCCTCCCTTGGCCGTCCCCGACTACCTTCGCACCGCCCTGGAATGGATCACCGAGGAGCCCGTCCCGTGACACACCTGGAGGCACCGAAGGCAGGAAGGATTGCCGTCCTGCGCGCCGAGGCCGAAGCCGCCCAGCGCACCCTGGTGGACCTGGACACCAGTCCTGGGCGCGTGGTGCGTACACAGGCCTGTCCGGGCGCGGGCAAGACACGGACTGTCGTGGAACGCCACCTCAGCCGCCCGGTACCACCGCGGCAGGGACGAGCCATCCTCTCGTTCACCAAGGTGGCCGGCGCCGAGGTCCGCAAGCGGTGCGCGCAGGCAGGACATCCGGAACTCACCCAGTTCCCGCACTACATCGGAACGTTCGACACCTTCATCTGGCGTCACCTCGTCCGACCGTACCTGCGCCCGGTCAGCGGGAAGACCTGGCATCGTCTGGAGTCCTGGGGCGATCATCCCAGGGCCCGGCATAGGGATGTGACCCTGGACGACTTCCGTTTCGACTATGCAGAGCAGTTCCCGGTACGCGTCGTGAACCCCAGACTCAGACCCGGCGCACTGCCGCACAGGCTCCGCCGGGACACAAAAGCGGTGAGACGTCTGACCTCCTGGGCTTCCCACACCATGCGGGAGCTGTGGGAAGCCGGGTACCTGTCCGGTGACCAGTTGCGCGACATGGCCCTGTATCTGTTGACCCGAAGCAACCGTCGTGACCGCATCGCCAGAGTCCTGAGAGCGCGGTTCGCCGAGATCGTCATCGACGAGGCCCAGGACTGCTCACGCGAGGACCTCCAACTGGTCGACCTGATCCGTAAGGCAGGAGTTCCCCTGCTGCTCGTGGGTGACCCGGATCAGAGCATCTACGGGTTCCGTGAGAGCCATCGGCTCGAGGACCGCAGCCACCCTTCATTCACCTTCGCCATCGCGCCGGACCATCGGTTGAGCCACAACTGGCGCAGTACGCAGATCATCTGCGATCTCGCCCACACCCTGCGTACCTCCGACGCGCCTCCTGACATCGCAACCGGCCCCTACCATGCCGAGGCGAATCCGGTCGTGCTCATTCCCACCACCAAACGCAGAGAATCCGAATGGGTCGGCAACTTCGCCGAGGAGGCGGAAAGGCTCAGCGTTCCCGTGCAGCAGCGGTTGGTCGTGGCGCACGCCAACTCCGCCTTGCCCAAAGGGATAACCGGAACCCGGCGCGTGCCGACGGCCAAGCTCGACCGTCTCATCTGGGCGACAGCCGTCCTGCGCTCCCCGGGCGCTTCGACACGGCAGCAGGAGCTCGCGGGTAGATCGCTGCGCGAGGCCGTGCTGGACCATTGGTACGGCGCGCCACCCGACGAGCCGGAATCCGTCGGCCTTGCCCGTCACCGCCTCACCGACCTCGAACTGCGGCTCGTCCAGCAGTCGTTGATCAGAAATCTCCCCTCTCTGAGCACCCCGCCCCGCGAGTGGAGCCGCTCGGCGTGCAAGCTGCTCCGGGACGAAGCCGCTCGGCTCGGCATCGAGCCGAAGACGACGCGCGCGTACCCGTGCCGGCATTCCAAGGGTGCGGCTTGGGAACTCGTGGGATTCGGCGATCCCACGTCCGCCCGAACCGCCATCGGCAGGGCCGGCACGGTGCACGGAGTGAAGGGCCAGGAGGTCGACGCGGTCCTGGTCGTCATCCCGCCCATCGGCACGGACAAGGAGGACAACCGCTCGGACCGGCTGATCGAGGCGTGGACGGCGGGTGCCGTGACTGGGGACGGTCCCGAGACCGCCGAGGCATTGCGCGTTCTGTATGTCGCTGTCACACGAGCCCGACGGCTCGTCGCGCTGGCGTTGAGCGACAGGCATCTGAACGCGGTGGAGTCCTTCCTCGCAGAACGAGGAATTCCCTGCCGCACCATGAACGACAACGGCGGGGAACAGATCATGCTGCCGCTGTGACACACCGGCGTCCGATGACCGCAGTGAACGGCTGCGGGGAACGTTGTCGAGGCCCGGCGTATGCCGAGTGAGAACGGGACGGACATCAGCCTGTGGGGCGGTTCGCGTCCGGCGTCGACTGCATCTCAAGGGACTTCCGCTCGCCGTCAGGCGACCGAAAAATAACGAAATCACCAAGTGCGGCAAGTGACGCACCACATGCTCCACACTCACCCAGTACAACCGTATGGCGCAGTCCCGCCTCACACTGAGAACCCCTCGTCGGCGGCGGAAACGCACCTCCCCCTCACCCCGTCCCGGGCCACGGTCCCGACACCTGTCTGACAGTCCGGGCCCTCCGGCAGGCACTGCCGGGGCGGGACCAGCCCAGTCCACAACCACAGAAACAAGAACACCAGATGAATCCGTACAACACCCCGGCGTCATCACGCCCCTGGTGGAAGACCACTCCGGCCGCGTTCGGCATGTTGGTCCTGGTGGCCCTGCTCGGCGCGCTCAGCTTCCCTCTCGGCTTCCTCGTGATGATCGCCGCCATGGTGGCGATGTGGGTGCTACCGCCCTGGCGCTGGTTCGCCAAGCTCGGCGCGACGTTCGGAGCGTTCGTGCTCCTGACGGTCGGCGCAAGCCTGGGCGGACAGCTCGACGACAACGGGAAGGACAAGTCCGACGCCAAGGTGCGGAACGAGAAGGGGACGAGCGCCGAAGCCACGTCGTCCTCACCTTCTCCCAAGCCCCTCAAGATCGCTGACTACACGGGCAAACAACTGGACGAGGCGGCACAGCAAGCACGATCCGCGGGATTCACCGCCGGCCACCATGACGCAGCCGACGAAAACCGTTCGATCCTCGTGCTGTCCGAGTGGAAGGTGTGCTTCCAGAAGAACGACGCGGCCGCGAGGACCATTGACTTCGCCGCGGTCAAGACGAGCGAGCCATGCCCGGAGAGGGACGGCGGCCCGCTCCCCTGGCCGGTGATGCCCGACGTCGTCGGCGCCACCTACAACACGGCCGTCAAAGACCTGGAGCAGGCTGGTATCGACCTCGACCGCGTCACGCTTGACGACGTCTACCTCGACATCGACTCCCCCACCGCCGACGAGGCAGCCGAGGACGGCGACGAGTGGCGGGTGTGCTTCCAGTCCCCCGGCGAGGGCACGAAGGTGACCTCCACCACCACGGTCCGTCTCGACCTGGGCAAGTGGTCCGACTACGACCTCGTCCAGCGCTGTCCGGCAGCGAAGAACACGACCTACAAGATCCCGGCCAACGACCCCGATCACGAGAGTGACGACAGCGCCGGCAGGAAACACAGCTCGTCAGGCGGCAGCTCCTCGTCCTCCTCCGGTGGCTCCACCAACGACGGCGGCAGTGGCGGCGGCACGGTGCACCCCGGCTCGTTCTGTTCCCCGCCCGGCGCAACCGGTGTCACGAAGGCAGGGACTCCCATGGTCTGCGGTCCAGGCTCCGACGGACGCAATCGTTGGCGTTCCCCCTGATCCCGTACATCCCCAAGCGCCCCGTCGGCCCGACACCACTGCCGGCCAATCCCACCTGCTCAGGAACCGCTGCGAAACCGTGAACAATTTTCCGGGAAAGCGTTCACGGTTTCGCAGAGTGCATCCCTTGAGCGCGCGGTTGTGCGGGTTCGCCAACACGATCGTCCGACCGACGGGGCTCACACGATCGGGCATCTGCCACGAAGGCCACGAAACAATCCCAAGAAGCCCGGTCGTGTTGCAGCGCTGCCCGTAGCGGCCCGGATCAAGCCCTGGTGCCGGCCACAAATGGAGCGAAGGCAGCCACTTCCGCGCTGTCCCGGCCGTCGTACGGACCACAACGGTCACTGTGGATCGTCTCAGGCTGGGAAGTACGGTCTCTTGACCGCTCGAGCACTCCTGGTCGGCTGCGGGAAACAGAAAAGCGCCCCGATCCAGATCCGTCACTTCGACATGATGAAGTCCAGGGCAAAGCCGGAAGCAGTCGTCCAATAGGTGACGAGCTGACCGTCGTCCGCGTACAACGTGTCGACGGGCATGGGGACGTCGATCGGCTTGCTCACCTTGCTGCCGGGCTTGCGACCCTGGAGGGTGAGGGTGATGTTCTTCACCTCGTACTCGTCCCTGGCACCGCCGCTGACGAGCAGAGCGGCATAGGCCTCCTCACCCGGAGCGATGGTGACAGGCACCCCCGGGTCCGGGTCGCTGTCCTCGATCACGGGGACCGTGGTCTGGCCGTTGCCGAGCCGCACGTAGGGGTAGTGGTGGAGATTGCACTTCTCGTCGCCGACGTTCTGGACGATGATGAGAAGGTGCCTGGCCTCCTTGCTGTCCGCAGGCTCCTTCACGGCGGAGACCGCGAGGCCGTTCTCGGTGCAGGCGGCGATGGTGCCGGCGCCGCCGCTGACACCGCCGTTGCTGTCCCCACTGGTGCTGCCCGAAGCATTGCCCGGCTTCCCCGAAGCCGTCTCACTCAGCTTCGCCAGGCTTGTCGCGTTCAGCTGGTTCGAGGACTTGACCTCACCCGATCCGTTGGCCGCGCTCGACCCACATGCAGTGGTCCCGAGCAGCGCGGCAATCACCGCTGCCCCGATGGCGTAGGACTTCCATCCCTTGGAGCGAACAAGAGCACTCATTGATGTTCCCCCGTGGTCGGCCGTACACGGCCGCTCTTGGACTCTCGGTACGCAAGCAGATCTTTCACCAAGAACCTTTCTCAATACACCCATTGGGCAGTTCTGTTGCTCATCGAGCACAGGGAGGAGACGGTTCCGTCAAAAAGACGATCAAAGCGTGATCGCGTCGTCATTGTGACGCGGTTGCGAGCGTATGGGTGTCCGGGCGCGCCGAAGACCATGCTCGGCTCCGTGTCGTCCTTCGCGGGACAGGCCGACCGTGCCAACGGAGGCGGGAAACCGGACACAGTTGATGTCCCACAGCTCCGGAGCGTCACCGCCCACCGCCGCGGACGCCCGTCTGCCACGGCTGAGCAGCGGATCGAACGTACAGGTCATGGCTGGATGACAGAACAGTTGACGTCACGGCCATGGCACCCGCCTGTCGTCGTATCGAACTCTCCTGTTCAAGAACCGGAATGACGGTTTCTCAGCATCGAGCACCACGTGCTCAGCAGGTCAACGAAGCCCTGTGAGGGGTCCGGTGCGTTTCACGGGAACCACCGCCCCCATCCACACACGTCGTGATCTACGGTGCCATCAGTCACTCATGACACCGCGACGGGGAGGGGCCGTGGAGCAACCCAGAACGGCATTGGCCGAGCGCATAGCCGAACGAAGGGCAGGGATCGGTGATCCACGGGCGTTGGTCGGTGAGATGCGGCGCTCGGTTCTTCTGGTCCCGACCGTCGGCGGCCGCCTCTGGAGCGTGCGCTCGGGTGGGGTGCGGTGGGTGTGCGCCTTCACGGACGAGACGGCGCTGGCCCGCTTCGCGCTTCATCACGGGCCCGGTGACCGGCCGGTGGACTATGCCGCGTTGCTGGGCGCCCGGATCGTGGACGAGATCGTACCGAGTCTGGGCGAGCCCGCCGGTCTGGCCGTGGACATCGCCGGCGAGGACGGGGCGATGTTCTTCCCTCCGGTCACGGGGATCGTTCCCGACGGCGTCGCCGTCGACACCGACGCGGTGAAGGAGGGGAGTGGCCATGAGCGGTGACGGAACGGACCTGCACTTCGACAAGGCGTCGGTCGCGAAGTTCACAAGGGGCGTGGGCGCCACCATCGACGGGCTGGGCGAACTGGGCGGCGCCACCGGTTCGGTGATGGGCAAAGGTTTCTCCGCGTTGTCCATGACCGGAATGGAAGCCGGGCACCACGGTCTGGCGGCCGACTTCGAGGACTTCTGCGAACGCTGGGAGTGGGGTGTGCGCGCCCTGGTGAACGACGCCAGCCAGATCGCGAACCGTCTCGGCCTGGCGGCCGGAACGCAGTGGGAGCACGACCAGTACGTCGCGGGCACGCTGAAGGTGGGGGTCAACGCCCTGATGGGCGGCAATCCGCATGCCTCCGAGGAGGAGATCGCCCGGCAGGACTGGGGTGAAGTGTTCACGCCGGACCACCTGAACCCTGACTGGAGTACCGAGTCGTTCGAGCGGGCGCAGCAGGAGATCGAGCAGACCTGGATGGACACCGGCCGGACGATCCTGACCGAGGGACAGGTCGGCCGGCAGACGGAAAAGATCAACAAGTCGCTGGGCATCGACGACAGCGAGTGGAACCAGGCATTGGACAGGACATTCGGGCCGTCGCCCGAGGAACGCGCCCGGCAGGCGCAGCAGTAGAGCGGTCAGGGCGGCGACGGGGGTAACTGAACGTGGGCATCGGCGATTTCATCAAGGACATCACACCGGACTCGGTGGAGAACGCGGTCGAGGACGGTGTCGAATGGCTCGGCGACCGGGTCGAGGACGGCGGAAAGTGGGTCGCGGACCGGCTGGACGACGTCGGCTGGGAGTCCGGCGCGGACTGGGTGCGTGAGCAGTCGCGTTCGGTTGCGAACCGGATGGGTGCCGAGGTCGACGAGATGGACCTGGGGCAGACCGAGGACAAGACCAAGCTGGTCTACGGCAGCCCGGAGAAGCTGCGTTCCACCGCTCGGAAACTCCGTGCCTTCCAGAAGGCGTTCGACGACGCCGGCGAGGGCCTGAAAGGCCTGGACTCCTCGCGGCTCAAAGGCGAGGCCGCCGAGGCGCTGCGGAAGGTCATGAGCGCCCAGCCGCCGAAGTGGTTCACCGGAGCCGACGCCTGTGAGAAGGCAGCCTCCGCGCTGGAGGCGTTCGCCGACACCGTGGCATGGGCGCAAGGACAGGCGCAGCTGGCGATCGACAAGTGGAAGGAAGGGGTCAAGGCGTCCGAGGAGGCCGCCGACGCACACCGCAAGAAGATCGAGGCCTACAACAAGGCCGTCGACCGCTACAACGCCCAGCCCGCCGATCAGCGTGACCCGTCCACGCTGCCGCCTTGTCCCGCCCCGACGTTCCACGACCCGGGCAAGAAGCTGATGCAGGTGGCGCAGGACATCCTCGCCGAGGCCCGCAAGCAGCGGAACACCGCCGCGGAAACCGCTCGCAGCGCGATCCGCGCCGCCCGCGACATGGCGCCGAAGAAGCCGTCGTACGCCGAGCAGGCGGGCGGCGGTCTGCAGGAGCTGCAGATCATGAGCGACCACGTCGGCGGTGGCGTCATCAAAGGCACGGCCGGCCTTGTGAACTTCGTCCGCTCGGTCAACTTCCTGGACCCCTACAACATCACGCACCCGGCCGAGTACGCCACGAATCTCAACAGCCTGGCCGCGGGCCTGTTGGTGGCCGCCAACGACCCCGTCGGCACCGGCACCCAGATGGTCAAGGACTTCATGAAGGACCCGGCCGAGGGCTTCGGCCGGCTGATCCCCGACCTGGCGCTGACCGTGGCCACCGGTGGCGGCGGCGCCGCGGTGAAGGGGGTACGCCTCGCCGAGGACGTGTCCGACGTCGCACGGGTGCGCAAACTGGTCGACAACGCCCCCGAGGGCACCCACAACCGACCCGACGGCACCCGCACCACCGACGGGACCGACCCCGTCGACCTCGCCACGGGCCACATGTTCCTGCCCCAGACCGATGTGGAGATCCCCGGCATCCTGCCGCTGGTCTTCACCCGCCGCACCGAGTCCGGCTGCACGGTCGGCCGTTTCCTGGGGCCGTCCTGGACGTCCACCGTCGACGAGCGTCTGGAGATCGACCCGGTCGGCGTCGTCCACGTCACCGCCGACGGCCTGCTGATCACCTACCCGCACCCCGTCCCCGGCACCCCCACCCGTCCGGAGTCCGGTACCGCCCGCACCCTGCTGGCCCGCGACGAAAACGGCGACTACACGGTCACCGACTCCGACACCGGCCTGGTCCGCCACTTCGCCGCCCCGCCCGGCAGCGAACCCGGCGGCGACGGAGTCGCCTGGCTGATATCCGTCACCGAACGCAACGGCCACACCGTCACCATCGACCGCGCCGACGACGGCCTGCCGCTGGCCCTGGTCCACTCGGCCGGCCACCAGGTGAAGCTGACCACCGCCGAGGGCCTGATCACCGCCCTCTCCCTGGCCGGCGCCGGCGAGAACGGCACCGACCTGCCGTTGATGGCATACGGCTACCAGGACGGCAACCTCACCACCGTCACCAAACCCTCCGGCGCCGCCACCACCTTCGTCTACGACGACCGCCGCCGCGTCACCGCCTGGATCGACTCCAACAACAGCCGCTACGACTACACCTACGACGACCGCGACCGCGTCATCGCGGAAGGCGGCGAAGCCGGCCACATCAAGATCACTCTCACCTACACCGAACCCGACCCCGAGACCGGTCACCGCACCACCACCCTCACCACCGCCGACGGCCGCATCACCCGCCACCTCATCGACCGCCGCTGCCGGGTGATCGCCACCACCGATCCGCTCGGCCACACCACCCGCTACACCTACGACAGCCGCGGCAACCTGCTCACCCACACCGACCCGCTCGGCCACACCACCGCCTGCACCTACGACGAGAACGGCCGGCTGGTCCGCGTGGCCCGCCCGGACGGCTCCGAACTGCGCGTCATACGCGGCCCTCTCGGGCTGCCGACGGAAGTCGTGGGACCGGACGGCGCCCGCACGACCTACGGGTACGACGAGCGCGGCAACCGCACCGCGGTCACCGACCCGGCCGGGAAGACGACCCATTCGGCCTACGACGACGCCGGCCGCCTCACCTCTGTCACCGACGCCCTCGGAAACACGACCCGTGTGGTGTGCGACGCGGCGGGTCGGATCGTGGAGGTGACCACCCCGTCCGGCGCCACCACCCGCACCGAGCGGGACGGGCTCGGCCGTCCGGTCCGCGTCACCGACCCGACGGGCAGGACCACCCGACTGGAATGGAACGCGGACGGACAACTCGCCCGCCGCACCGATCCGGGCGGCACCGTCGAGTCATGGACCTACGACGGTGAGGGCAACTGCCTTGCCCATACCGACCCCTCCGGCGGTGTCTCACGCTACGAGTACACCCACTTCGACCTTCCGTTCGCCGTCACCCGCCCCGACGGGAGCCGCTACACCTTCGAGCACGACAAGGACCTGCGTCTCACCCGGGTCACCAACCCGCAAGGTCTGACCTGGACGTACGAGTACGACGCGGCCGGCAACATCGTGTCCGAGACCGACTTCGACGGACGCACCCTGACCTACCGCCTGGACGCCGCAGGCCGACTCGTCGAGCGGATCGACGCACTCGGCGGAACCATCTCCTTCGAGCGCGACCAGCTCGGCCGGGTGCTCCGCAAGAACGTCGACGGGAAGGTGACGACCTACACCTACGACCGAGCGGGCCGCCTTCTCGAGGCGATCGGGCCGGACAGCGAGCTCCGCTACCAGTACGACCGCCGCGGGCAGGTCAAGACGGAGCTGGTGGACGGCCACCCGCTCGTCTACTCCTACGACGACCTGGGCCGACGCATCCGCCGGACCACGCCCACCGGCCATGTCACGTCCTACACCTACGACTCCGACGGGCTTCCCGCGCAGCTGACCACGGGTGGCCGTGAGGTCGCCTTCACCCATGACGCCGTCGGCCACGAACTGGCCCGTGCCTACGGGGGCGCGATCACCATGACGTCGGCCTGGGACGAGGCCGGACGGCTTGCCGAACAGCACATCACCGCCGGAGCCCGGGCCGTCAACAGCCGCGCTTACGCCTACCGTGCCGACGGACATCTGCTCTCCGTCACGGACCGGCTGTCGGGCACCCGCACCTTCGACCTCGACCCCATCGGCCGGGTCACCGCCGTCCACGCCCCGGACTGGACGGAGCGGTACGCGTACGACGAGGCGGGCAACCAGACCTCGGCGTCCTGGCCGGCCCACCACCCCGGCAGCGAGGCCACCGGACCACGCGCCTACCACGGCACCCGCATCACCCACGCCGGAGGCGTCCGCTTCGAGCACGACGCCCTCGGCCGCGTCGTCCTGCGGCAGAAGACCCGCTTGTCCCGCAAGCCCGACACCTGGCGCTACGAGTGGGACACGGAGAACCGCCTCACCTCCGTCACCACCCCCGACGGCACCCGGTGGCGGTACCGCTACGACCCGCTGGGTCGCCGCACCGCCAAGCAGCGCCTGGCGGCCGACGGCGAGACCGTGGTCGAGGAGATCCGCTTCACCTGGGACGGCCTCACCCTGTGCGAGCAGACCAGCCACCAGCCCGACGTCCCACACACGGTCGCTCTCACCTGGGACCACCACGACGTCGTCCCGCTGGCCCAGACCGAGCGTCTCCTGACCGCCGACAGCCGGCAGGAGGAAATCGACCGCCGGTTCTTCGCCATCGCCACCGACCTGATCGGCACACCGACCGAACTGATCGACGAGACCGGCGGCATCGCCTGGCGCACTCGCACCACCCTATGGGGCACCACCGCCTGGGCCCGCGACAGCAGCGCCTACACCCCGCTCCGCTTCCCCGGCCAGTACTACGACCCCGAAACCGGCCTCCACTACAACTACTTCCGCCACTACGACCCCGAAACCGGCCGCTACACCTCCCCGGATCCGCTCGGGCTCGCGCCCGCCCCCAACCCGGTCACCTACGTCCACAACCCGCACACCTGGACGGACCCGCTGGGGCTCTCCCCCTATGCACAATCGAAGGGGGCACATGCGGAGATTGATCCCAGGAAGCTCGACTACCTGTTCAACAAAGACATCAAACCGGACCCGCACAACACATCGAGAGCACTTCAGAACGAGCTGGAACTCCTTCGAATCGGCATACCGGACACGCCAGAGATGCGAAAGTACGTTAGCGATCACCTGACCCAGGCCGCCCAACAGCCATTCAGGCGCACATACACCAAGGAGTGGCCCGGAGGAAGCGGCAACTTCGGTGTGACTGATTCCGTTCTGTATGGTCCTCACGGGGCGCTTGGCGTCGAAAGCGCCTGGGAAATCCTGCCGGATGGCGGGCGTAGACTCTCCACGGTCATCTTCCGGGGAAGCGGCCCAAATGTCAGCATCCAAGGCAGCATGGACCACTGGCCGCCATACATCAGTAAGTGGAAGTGAAGGTGCGGGCAGATGTATCTGTATCGAGAATTCCTTACTCCTGACGACGAAGAAGTGTACGACACCTTCGGCGAATGGCCGGATTCAGATGAAAACGGAACGCGAATTCTTACCTTTCAAGACACTTCCGGGCAATCACTGGTATTTTCCTACCATGTACTGGAGAGGTCGGTGAGGGTTCGCTGGATGAACAATCAAGAAGTCACCCTGGTGGATATTTATCGGGAGTGCGCCACGCGCTTGTCCTTCTCCCCCGGAAAATCAACTAGGAATATTTTGATTGAATTCGACATGGGCGAGTGCGCAGGGGTCATGGACATTCAGATCGCCCCACATTTCGCGATCGAGGATCGCCTCCTGTTTCGATAGAACAAGCGCGTGTCTCCTTTCGTTTCAAACATCGGAGCTTGCGGAGGTGTCACCGATGCTTGAGGCGGCAACAGCCCTCGCGAGGGTTCGGATCTTTGCACAGGATCGGTTAATAAGCTTGCCGGCCTGCCGAGATCGTCTTCACCAAGCCGCTGCTTGACAAGGTAAAGGGACGACACACGGCCGCCTTGACCCGGCTCCAGTAGATCCACCAGGCTCTGCGCGCCAGCGTGAGGACCGGCATCGCATCGACGCCCTGCTTTCGCTCATCGACGATCTGGTGGAGGACTACGCGGACCAGTGATGCCCAGTTAAGGAATGGATTCAATAAAGCACAGAGACCCTTGAAAGAGAAATACTTATACCCACGAAGCGCGACCTGGAAGCGCTCCTAAATAAACATGAAGAGGTCACTCGAGGGCCCGACCGGCTAAATGAATTTCTCCACTTTATCGCCCATCGACAATCCTCGCGCGAGATCTGTAAGACGGCAATAAATGAGCGACCGCACCTTCCTTGAACTCTCACTGGAAGAGCTTGAGGGGGATCGATGGCCCGATCCCCCAGCCGACGCGACAGGATTGGTCAAAGCTGTGCATCGCCTGCGGCGTCGCCCCATCGGGAGCCTCGCCGCGCACGAGTTGCGACGACTGATTGGGCAGGATGTCGGACTTCAGTGGCTTCTTCCGCTGGCGATTGAAATTCTCCGCGAAACCGCACCGGAGGAGGCTGAGGAAGGGTTCTATGACGACGACTTGCTGTCGGCGGTTCTGACTCGAGATCCGGAAGTCTGGGCCGCCGCACCGGAGATGGCCCGCGAGGTGAAAGAGATCCTGGCAACACTGCAAGATCTGTCACCCTACATCCAGTCGGAAGCAGAAGAGTTTCTACGGTCGCTCCCGGGCGACCTATGACAAGGACCAAATGACACAAGTACCGCTCGCCTTCAGGCGTGAATTCTCCCCACCTACCGCCCAGGCGGTGGTTCAGTCCCACTTGGCCATAAGGGGCAGGTTCCTGCCAAGGGTGGCTACATGGCTCCAGCAGTTCAGATCAGGCAAGGAAGAATTAATCGTGAAGCTGACCTTCGACGGCGGCTGGCTCGCCACGGTGACGGATGATCCGCTGCCCATCACCCCACAATTCACGGGTGATTCTGTGGTCATCGCGCGCTACATGAACGTGGAGGAACGTGAGCGGTTCTTTGTAACCACCTTCGGCAGCCGAGAGTGGCTGTGGGACGCCCCTGACATCTTCCGGTTCAATTCTGACAGCCGGGAACTGGTCGGGGCCGAATTCCAGATGCCGTATGTGTCCGCTGAAGCCGAGACCACCACCCGTGTGCCCATCATGCCCGCAGTACGTCCGGGCGGACTCCGCGCGGACGAGGTCCAAGGCTTCCGGCATGAGATGTGCACGGTGCTGTGTCGCGTGCCCGGGGACGCCATGCTGACCTGTCTACGCGACCCCGATGTCCTCGATGAGCCGCTGGAGGCCCGCATCGGCATCGCCCCCGACGTTGCGCTCCTCGTCCAGCACGGCACCGTCGTCGGCTGGAGCCTGACCGACCCGGTTCGCTATGTGACCATCGGGTTCAACGCTCCTGACCCCAACCCGCCCTCTCCTTCAACCCGTCGTCTGTTCACCGAGTGCCTGGACTTGATCACCACACCGGTAGCCGACGACGTGGTGGACAGCGAACCAGCCGCCTTGGCCCGTCTACGGGCCGCCGACAAGGCTCTGCGCGCCCAGCCCGAAGATCGGCGCCGGGCCGACGCACTGCTGGAGATGATCTCCTCTCTCATGGAGCTTTACGGGCGGTAAACCTCTTCTGATTCACCTGATCCACGCCGACCGACAGCCAATGGCGTCTCCTGTTCCTGGCAACGGCATGAGTGGAATGAGCTCATGGCTGCAGTGACCGCAATGCTGGAAGAACTCCGGGACATGGTCCCGCTGACCGCCGAGGGCGCGGCGGGAAGGTTCGCGGTCCAGGAGTGGACGCCCGAGGGAAAATCCCGCGACGGTGTGGAGACGTCCTGGCACAAGGACGGCATCCGGGGATGGATCCAGAAGTTCCGCAGCGGAGCGGTCCGTGTCTCGTTCGCCGTCTGGATCCGCGATGTCGACGAGTCCGGTTGCTTCGACGCCCTGGACGCCGTCTACGAGCAGGGCGAGCAGGCGCTGGCCACGTTCCTCCCCGGGATCGAACATTCTCCGCTCACCGGCCACCTTGCCGAGGCTGAGCTGACGGCCACGGACAAAGACGAGTTCATCGCGGCCCGCGAGTGGACCCTCGACGAACGGGTCCTGACCGCCGGTGTGGTACAGCAGGACACCGATCCTCCAGTGATGGTCGTGGTCGTGCTGAGAAACCCGCGCCCGCCTCGGCGTGAGTTCGTTTCAGGTGAAAGCCATTCCTGTACGAGACCTGTACGAGAAGTGCAGACCTGGAACCGCGTGGAAGAGTGGTCTGCCATGATCTTTTCGCAGGCGTGGGACTGGGACTCCCTGGAGACGCTGAGCATTCCGGCGGCCGAACTTCGGACGTACCTGGAACGCCTTCTCGGGCAGGACCCCGATGAGCGAGCCCGTGCCGACCAGGTTCTCCACTGCGAGGTCGCCAGCCAAGGGCACCTGTACAGCGCTGCCGCTTCCCGCGTCGATGCCCTGACGACCCGGGCCGGAGCGGGTGCCCCACTGGCGCCGCAGGCCGTAAGTCTCCTCGAGGCCATCCTGAACGCCAGGAACGCCGGTGTGCGTGTCGGACTGGAGGACGGGTCCGTCGACGTCACGGACTATTGCAGGAACGAAATCCTGGCGGTGCTCCCCCGGTTGCTGAGCCACGCCGACGGCGCGGATCCCGAGTACTTCCACGAGATCTGCCACCTCGTTCCCCAGTTGGCCGACTCATCCGCCGAGGGTGATCGGCTTCCTGCGCAAGTCCGTCTCGACGCTCGAAGGAGAGCTGCGCCAAGCGGCCGCCGACGCACTGGAGGAGGCCGAAGAAGTGGCCAGGGAAGGCCACATGCAGTAGAGCCACCACTAGCCGACGTGGTGGGACGGACTGCGGGCCACCACCCATCTGGTGGTGGACGACGCCGTTCACCGAGGACGACGCCGGCTGAACCACCCCCTCCGCCCCACGGGCGGCCGTACCCCCCACCGCGCTTCCCAGGCCGGCTCCTCTCTCCCCCACGCGGCTTCCAGGCGGCCCCCGACAGCGCCCGGACCGCATTGTCAGTGGCCGCGGTTAGCTTCGATCACGTTCCGCCGAGGTGGCGTGAACGTTCCCTTTCGCATGCCTGGAGATGGTGCGTTGTCGGTGTGGGAGAAGTCGAGCACGGCGCGGGTGGTGCCGTTCTCGCGGCCGCGGAAGCTCGCGAAGGTGCCGTTCGTCGAGTTGGCCGACGGGCGGCTGCAGGGTGTGGTGTCCAGTGGGTCGGACATCGGGCGCGTCTATGTGTCCTCGATCGAGGCGGGGACGTACGCGTTCGCATGCAGCACCAACAACAACCGCCCCTGCGGCGGGGCGCACGGGTGGTTCTGCAAGCACCTTCGCGCGCTCGTCGGTGAGGCCGTGCTGCAGTACGGCGTCGAGCGCGTGGCCCGGTATCTGAAGGTCGAGGTCCCGGACGACGGAGCCGACGCGGCCTCCGTCGTCGACGCCATGACCGCCACGCGCCCCGCGCAGGGCGACCGTTCCGCCGCGGCGCAGGTGTTCAGCCGGTTCCTGCGGCATCTGGCGTATCTCGAACTGGAGCCGGTCACCGTCCCGTTGCCCGAGATGCAGTGGTTCCCGACGACGAGGGCGGTGGCCTGATGCGTGCCGATCTGCTGACCGACGCCGTCGACGGGCTCGACGAGGCCCTCGCGGCCGTGGACGGTTTCGACGAGGTTCTTGTCGCCGGTCTGCTGCGTCCGCAGCCCGCCCAGGCGGACGGGCTGTTCGCGCTCGCCGATGCCGTCGCCGGGTCCCCGCTGGCCTCGCGGGTCGCCGAGGCGGCCGAGAAGGCGGCTGCCGGCGCCGCGGGCGAGGATCACTTCATCGCACTGGCCGCCGCCCGTACCGCCCTGCTCGGTTCCGTGCACGACGCGCTGACCGTGCGGGTGGAGGAGGCCGTCGGACGGCCGCGTGCCGAGGAGGGCACCGACGGGGCCGGCTCCCCGGGTGACGGCGACGAGCACGCCGCCCATCTGCATGTGGCCGCCCGTGAGTGGCTGTGCGATCTGGCGCGGGCCGGCTGGCGGGGCATCGACCACGAGCTCGTCGCCGGGGCCGCACCCGTGGTCTCCGCGATGCTGCCCGACCCGGCGCTGCGCCGCCTGGTCACGCTGCTCGACGGTTTCGCCGCCGAACTCGCCGCCTCCTGTCCGGGGGCGACCCTGGAGCGTGTTCCGGTGCGCCGCTGGGCCGATCTGTGGTCGCGTGCCCTGCTGCTGACCGTGCCCGGTGCGGCCCATGCGCCCGCCACGGCCGAGGTGAGCGGCCGTCTGCTGCCGCTCGGCGTCGACCTGCAGGAACACGCCACCGCCGTACAGGCCCAGGTGCACGCGGTGTTCGAGCCCGCGGACGGCGGTGCGTCCCGGCTCGTACGGGCCTCGGTGTCCGCGCCGAAGCCGGACACGGTCGTCGGGGCGGGGCTGTGGCAGCTGCTGCGGCCGCGCATGTCGCTGCTGGCCGCCGTCAGCGAGGGCCGTGCCATGGAGCTGGACGCGATGCCCGTCACCGCCGAGGGCGACCTGATCTGGGACGACGCCCGGGCCCGTACGGGTGAGCCCGTGGAGATCTTCACCACCGCCCGGGTGGCGCTGCCCACCGCGGCCGCCTTCGCGACGGCGCCCCTGGACCGGCATCCGGCCCGGATCGCGGTGCCCGTCCTGGTGGAGGGGTACGACGTCGAGGAGGAGGACGGCGCGGTCGCCTTCCGGATCGCCGGACAGCGTCTCCCTGTCGACACCGGCCGGATCCCGGCCGCCGGTCCGCTCACCCCGGAGGCCGTCGCCTCCTCCGGCGCGTGCATCGGGCTGCTGCGGTGGGACGCCGGGGAGTTCCTGCTCCAGCCGCTCGCCGTCGAGCGGAAGGCGGGGAGGAAGACCGTCGCCGTGCACGCCGGGGCCTGGGCCGGAGGGACGACGGACAAGGCGGGCGTGCGGGCCGAGAAGGCGGCCACCGACGCCGTCGAGGTGCTGCGTGAGCGCGCCGGAAAGCTGCTGCGGAAATGACCGGACAGACTGCGGAGAAGATGCCCGCGCCCGATCCGTACGACAACCGGCGGCAGGTGCTGTACTGGCGTCTGCTGGCCCGGCTCTTCGACTCCGAGGAGCAGGCCGCCCTGGAGTCGGCGAGTCTCGCCGTCGTCGAGGACATCGGCCTGCCGCCCGCGCTGCTCGACCCGGGGGCGTCCGTCGACTCCGTCGTGCAGCGGCACCCGGAGCTGGCCGCCGAGTTCGAGGGTCTGATGACCCCGAAGCCGGAGGAGGACGGTGCGCGTGACCGGGCCGCCGAGGTGCGGCGCGCGGCGCTCGTGTCGAAGGTCCTGCTGAACGTCTTCGCCCCCACCCCCGGTGCGGTCACCGCCGGGCAGCTGGCCCGCTGGCAGTCCGACGCGGGATGGCTGGAGCGGGCGCTGGGCTGCCGGCCCGGTGAGCTGCGCGGCGGACGCGGCAGACACCGTGTGGGGGCCGGAGGCGGGGTCAGTCCGACCGGCACCGGTGTCGGCAGGCCCACGCCCGACCTCAGCCGGCTCGTTCCCGAGATCGGCCCGGAGCTCGGCGCCATCGAGGCGGACCTGGTCAAGCGGATGCATCTGCGGGAGGTGCTGGCCGACCCGCAGCTGGCCTCGCAGCTGACGCCGAGCATGTCCCTGATCGAGCAGTTGCTGTGGGACAAGGACAACCTCTCCGGGGTGGCCCTGGCGAACGCCAAGGCGCTGATCCGCCGTTACATCGACGAGGTCGCGCAGGTGCTGCGCACCCAGGTGGAGAAGGCCACGGTCGGCGAGATCGACCGGTCCGTGCCGCCCAAGAGGGTCTTCCGCAACCTCGATCTCGACCGCACGATCTGGAAGAACCTGACCAACTGGGACCCGGAGGAGGAACGGCTCTACGTCGACCGTCTCTACTACCGGCACACCAGCCGCAAGACGACGCCGCAGCGGCTGATCGTCGTGGTGGACCAGTCGGGCTCCATGGTCGACTCGATGGTCAACTGCACCATCCTGGCCTCCATATTCGCCGGACTGCCGAAGGTGAACGTCCACCTGATCGCCTACGACACGCAGGCGCTGGACCTCACGCCCTGGGCGCACGACCCGTTCGAGACGCTGCTGCGCACCAAGCTGGGCGGAGGCACCGACGGCACCGTCGCCATGCAGCTCGTCCAGCCGAAGATCGCCGAGCCGCGCAACACCGTCGTGGTGTGGATCTCCGACTTCTACGAGTGGCGCTCCCATGAGCTGTTCGAGAGCATGGCCGCCCTTCACCGCTCGGGGACGAGGTTCATCCCGGTGGGTTCGGTGACCAGCTCCGGCCGGGGCAGCGTCAACCCGTGGTTCCGGGAGCGGTTCAAGGATCTCGGGACTCCGGTGATCTCCGGTCACATCAAGAAGCTCGTGCACGAACTCAAGACGTTTCTCACCTGATCTCACCCGCTCTCACTCGATCTCACCCGATCACCGAGCATGCCTCGCTCGAACCCGTGCCGTTCGAGCCATGTCGTTCGAGCCGCGCCGTTCCTGCCGTTCGCTCGTGATCACCGTACGAAAGGCTTTCCTCTCATGTCCGACCTGCTGCGCGCCCCTGCCGAGATCAAGTACGCCGAGGAGCTCGACTGGCTGGAGTCGATCGACACCAACCCCAAGCCGTTCTCGTGGCGTCTGTCCCCGAAGATGGTCCGTCTGTTCATTCTCGGCTCCGAGCCCTCCGACGGCCTGGACCGTGAGATCCCGCGGAAGTGGTTCGGCGACCGCAGCTTCGTGGAGCGTGCGATCGTCACCCTCGCCTCGGACCGCGGGCTGCTGCTCATCGGCGACCCCGGCACCGGCAAGAGCTGGCTGGCCGAGCTGCTGGCCGCGGCGATCTGCCGCAACTCCACGCTGGTGGTGCAGGGGACGGCCGGCACCACCGAGGACCACATCAAGTACTCCTGGAACGTGTCCATGGTCATCGCCAAGGGCCAGTCGCGGGAGTCGATGATCCCCTCGCCGATCATGACGGCCATGGAGACCGGCGCCATCGGCCGCTTCGAGGAGCTGACCCGCGCCACCAGCGACGTCCAGGACGCGTTGATCTCCATCCTCTCCGAGAAGTACATCTCCGTCCCCGAACTGGAGAGCAGCGGCAGCGACAACATCGTCTTCGCCAAGCCCGGTTTCTCGATCATCGCCACGGCCAACAGCCGTGACCGGGGCGTCAACGACCTGTCCTCCGCGCTCAAGCGCCGCTTCAACTTCGTCCGCATCCCGGTCGTGACGAACAAGAAGAGCGAGGCGGAGATCGTCCGCTTCCGCACCGAGGAGCTGCTGCGCCGGCACGCCATCGACCTGGAGGTGCCGCCGACCCTGCTGGACGTGCTGCTGCAGAGCTTCGCCGATCTGCGGGCCTCCGCCGCGGCGGCCGGCAGCGACGACGAGAAGCTGGAGTCCGCGCTGTCGACGGCCGAGCAGATCGGTGTGCTGGAGGACGCCGTGCTGCACAGCAACTTCTTCGGCGAGCGCACCCTCACCGCCCGTACCCTCGCCTCCTCGCTCGTCGGCTCCCTCGCCCGCCGCGAGCCGGAGGACCTGGCCATCCTCAACAAGTACCTGCACGGTGTCGTCGAGCCGCGCAGCAAGGAGGAGGGCGGGCACTGGACCGAGTTCCTCGAGGGCGGCCGCGACGCGATCGCCACCCTGTCGTGAACGGCGTGAACGTTGTGAACGGCACGCACGCGATGAGCAAGACCACCGGAACCCACGACAGCACGTTCTCCGCGCTGCGCGAGCAACTGCAGCGAGCGGCGGCCGCGTTCGCGGGCGGGCCCGACGCCCTGGAGGAGATCCTGCTCGGCATGGTCGACGACGTCGACCGCGCGGTGCACGAGCCGCTGGAGATCTTCCCCGTCTGCCACCACTCCCCCGCCTCGGCGCTCGCCATGGCCCGGCGCCTGCGCGAGAAGCAGCCCAAGGTCGTCTACCTGGAGCTGTGCGAGGACATGGCACCGCTCCTGACCGAGCTGCGCAACTGCCGGCTGCCGGTGGCGGTGCAGGCGTTCGCCGGGGACGTCGACGGCTTTCCCCGGGAGTGGGCGCCGCTGTCGGTCGTCGCCCCGGTCACCGAGGCGTCCGCCGAGTACCAGGCCATCGCCTACGCGCTCGACACCCCGGGCGTCGAACTGGTCCTGGTCGACCGGTCCGCGGACCACGTCTTCCAGTGGGACCTGCGCGACGGGCGGACGGCGAGGAAGGCCGACGGCGCCCCCGACGCCTCCGCGGACAAGGCGCCCGAGGCGGAGGCCGCGCTGCACGGCGAGGCCGTCGGCGTCGAGATCGGCGACCTGCGGCCGCGCTTCGCCGAGCTGGAGAAGCATCTGCTGCGCCACGGCAAGGTGCGGCACTGGTCGGAGTGGTGGCACCAGTACGTCGAGGTGCCGCTCGGCACCGGCGACCACGACACCTACCGCCAGGTGATGTTCCTCATCGGCAGCCTGTTCCGCCGTCTCGCCCCCGGCGACGTCGGCCGGCTCCGGGTGGACGAGGACCGCGAGCGGTACATGTGGACCCGGATACGCGAGCACCTGACGGCGACCGGCACCGACCCGGAGGACTGCCTGTACGTGTGCGGCGCGTTCCACGCGGTCAGCCGTGTGGAGGAGTTCGGTCTGCACGGCACCACCGGCACGTTCCGGATCCCGCCGCGCACCGGCACCACCTGGCAGTACGGGCTGATCCCGTCCAGCCACGCGGCGATCGAGGCGCAGTTCGGCCTTGCCCCGGGCTCGGTGTCGATCGCCGCGACGGAGTGGGCGAAGGCGCTCAGGCGCACCGGCGTCCAGCCGTACCGGCTGACGGGCCAGGCAGGGGCGAAGAAGCCCTCGGCGAAGAAGTCCCCGGCACCGAAGCCCCGGGGCGGGCAGGCGGCGGTTCCCGCGCAGGAGCCGCCGGCCGGGGACCGGCTGTCCGGCTTCCTGCGCCGGCCGCCCGTCCTCGACGCCCTGGACGAGGCCGAGCTGCTCGGCTGGTCGGTGGACATCGTGCGCGCGGCACGGCGCAACGGCTATCTGGCCTCCACCGCCGACGCCATCGCCGTCTTCGAGACGTCGATCCTGCTCGCCGGAATGCGGGACCGGGTCAAGCCCACGCCGTACGACTTCCAGGACGCGGCGGTCACCTGCATCGAGAAGGACACCGTGCCCGGGCGGCGGGACGTGCGGCGCCTGGTCGAGATCATGATGGGCGGCGACCGGGTCGGCCAGGTGGGCTACGAGGCGCTGCCGCCGCTGGCCCGTGACGTGTACGACCGGCTCGCACCGCTGGGCCTGAAGCTCCAGCAGCGCACCGTGCAGCGGGCCCTGCTGGACATGGCCTCCCGGCCGGAGCTGCGCGCGTGCTCCGACGTCCTGTGGCTGCTGCGGCGGCTGATGCCGCACGGCGCGGCACGGCCGATCATGGGCGAGCGGCGGCTCGGCGAACGGTCGATCCAGGAGTCGTGGGACCTGGCGCTCGGCAAGCACCAGCGGGCCCTCATCGAGCTGGGCTACGAGGGGGTCAGCCTCGAGCAGGTCCTGGAGCAGCGGCTGCGGCGCGAGGCGTACGGACCCCAGGCGACCGTGGCGACCGTCCTGGCGGCGGTCGAGGACGCGCTCCTGTACCTGGACAACCACCGTCTCGCCGACGAACTCGGCACGCACGCGCTGAAGGTGCTCGCCACCGAACGCAGCGTCGACGGTGCGCCGGAGGTGCTGCGCCGGATACGCGGGCTGCTGACGTACTACCGCACCAACGAACCGGCGCTGCCCTCGTGGATCGAGTCGTTCAGCAAGACCGGCTACGCCCACTACTGCACCCTGCTGCCGGTGGCGTTCCGGGACGAGGACGCGACGGTCGGGCAGGTCGCGGCGATGCTCGGCTTCCTGTTCAGCATGGAGGGCCTCGCGCTGTCGCTGGGCTGCGACCGGGCCCAGCTGGAGCTGGCGGTCGCCCAGTCGCATCCCGAGGATCCGTCGAAGACGGCCCTGCTGTGGGCGGCGCAGGTGCAGCTCGGCACACTGTCCCGGGCCGAGCTGCGCAGCCGGTGCGACGCCCTGCTGGACAATCCGCTGGTGGTGCCCGCCTATCCCCGGTACCTCAGCGGCTTCGTCCACGCGCTGGAGCCGGTGCCGGGACTGGCGGACATGGTCGTGGAGGCGGTGTCGAACGCGTTCGGACGGCTGCCCGACGCGGTGCTGCTGCCGTGGCTGCCGCTGCTCATCACCACCTTGCGGTCCAGCGCCGCGGAGCTCGCCCCGCTGCTGATCCGCGAGGCCGGGCGGCTCTTCCCGGGCCGGCTGGCGGACCTGGACGCATGGGTGCCGCCGTGGCGGATGCCCCGGACCCCGCCCGCCGCCCGCCGGACGCGGCCCGCGGAGCACGGCCGCCGGGGCGTCGCACTGCTCCCGGCCCACCCGGCGACCTGCGACGCGGTGGCGGAGCTGCTGGGCTGCCCGCAGGGGTGGACGCAGGCCGACATCCCGTCCCCCTCGGGTGCCGGGTTGCTGGCCGCGCACCCGGCGACGTGCGACGCGGTGGCGGACCTGCTGGGCTGCGACGACCCGTGGGCGGCGTCCGGCTCCTCGCCCTCGGGTGCCGCCCTCACGGCCCGGCACCCGGCCACGGCGAAGGCCCTGGCCGCCCTGCTGGCGCGCACCTGACGGGCCCACGAGCACCCGACAGCCGCGCCTCACGGCACCGGCCGGGTCCTGGGACCGCTCCAGGACCCGGCCGGTACCTGGCTTGCTGGGGATCAAGGTGCCCGATGCACGCGAGAGCCGGAGCCCTTTCGCCCGCGTGGACTGCCCCGCTCCTCCGGATGCGGAGTCGGGCCACGCCCTCCTTCTGATCACCGTCTCGGCCTGACGGTGGGGTACGGAGTCGTACCTGCCCGGCGGCAAGAGGCGTCTGGGCGGAGTTCGACGTACACACCCCCGCCCCGCCCCCTGAGCCGGGGAACCTGGCGGCCGCCCGATCGTACCGATGGCAGCGGCCCCGCCGGGTGTCGCCGCGTCAGCCGCGCTCCCGCCTGGCCAGGCGTTCGTCCAGCCAGTCGAAGACCCGTTGCTCGAACACCGCGCGACCCATCGGTTCGCAGTGCAGGTGGGAGCCCTCGGAGGCGGGGAACCGGATCAGTTCCCTGGGGCCGGGCAGGGCGTCGTACAGGCGCCGGGAGGCGCCGGGCCAGAAGTGCTCGCCCTCGGGGTCGGTGATCAGCAGGGGGGTGGTGATGCGCTGGACCACGGGCAGGACGTTGTAGCGTCCGACCTCGGCGAGCAGATCGTAGGGGGAGTCGATGCCGTAGGGCTTGGCCCGCCAGCGCCATGTCGCGGCCAGGGCCGGGTCGGCCTTCAGCCCTTCGGAGACGACGCTGTCGAAGGCCTCGCGGTCCCCGGAGTCCCACAGCCGGCGCAGGTCGGGGCCGAGGTTGCGCCACCAGCTCTCGGAGACGTCCACGACGCCGGGGTCGGCGACGGCCGCCGCGATGCGGTGCTCGAACGCGAGCGCCCGGGGCACCCAGTAGCCGGCCTGGCTGATGCCGGCCAGGACGAGACGCCCGGCGTCGACGTCCGGGCGGGCGGTCAGGAAGTCCACCACCGGGCTGATGACGTTCTCCCAGTCGGGGCGGAAGGTGAGACCGCGCTCGAACAGCATCGACTGCTGGCCGGGGCCGTCGAAGAGCAGGACGTTGTACCCGCGGGCCACGGCCGGGGCACCCAGGAACGTCCAGGCGGCGCTGATGGGGCCGTCGCTGCCGTTGTTGACGATCACCGTGGGCAGGGGCCCGTCGCGCCGGGGCGGCCGGAACAGATACCCGGGCAGGGACGTGTCCTCGTAGGCGATCTCCACCCGTTCGGCCGGTGGCTCGCAGGCCCGCGCGAACCGCTCGAAGCACTCCCGGTGCTCGGGGAAGACCTCGCGGAGCCGTGCTTCGGGGTCCGTGCAGGCGTCGACCGCCACCAGCGCGGCGCCGGAGTAGGTGGCGGCCCGCAGATATCCGTCCCGTGCGCTGACCGTGCGGCCCCGGGCCGCACTCCGTTCGGCCCGCTCCCGGGCCCGGTGCGCCAGTGCGGTCCACGACGAGAACCAGGCGGCACCGTCGCCCTCGGCCGTGGCGAGCGCGGTCGTCAGCACCTCGCCCGCATCGGCACCGTGCTGCCAGGCGGAGCCGAGGACGGTCATGACCTCGTAGTTGAACTGGTCGTTCTTGTGGAAGCGGTAGACCATCGCGGCTCCCGTCGCCCCGTGCCCCTGCCCCCGGACCGTGTTCGGGCCGTGTGCGCTGCGTTCATGCCGTTCACGCCCGACTCTCACGGTAGGAGTTCCCCGGTGCGGGTGCATCCCGGCGCGGTTCCGCCGCATGTGACCATGCCCTCGTCCCGGCATGATGAGACAAAGGTGGTGCGGCGCACGGGCTCACCGAAAGGCCGGTCACCACGGCCGGCCGGGGAGCGGCAGGGCCGCACACGCGCGGGACGGGAGCTCTCCCATGGAACACCGGACAACGACGCAGGAGCCGCCCCGGAAGACCGTCAGCACCGGCAGCGTCTTCTACTCCTTCGCCCCCTGGATCATCTTCCAGGTCGTGGCCAGCCCCAGCACCTGGGAGTACGCGGCGCTGGCCGCACTGGTCGCCTCGGTCGTCCTCGCGGGCAGGGACATCGTGCAGAGGCATCCGAACGTCCTCGACCTGACGGGCATCGCGTTCTTCGCCGTGCTCTGCGTCCTCGCCCTCGCACTGGACCGCCAGGCGCTCCTCTGGGTGGAGACGTACGCCCAGGTCATCGCCAACCTGGCGGTGGCGGCCGTCGCGCTGGGCTCGCTGTTCTTCGACCCCTTCACCGCCCAGTACGCCCGGCGGACCACACCGCGGCATCTGTGGGACTCCCCCGTCTTCAAGCACGTCAACGTGGTGCTGACAGCGGTGTGGGGTGTCGTCTTCCTCGTCATCGCCGTGCTCACCTGGCTCGCGATACGCCTGCCCGGGGCGAGCGACTGGTTCAACTGGGTCATCCCCATCCTGCTGCTGGTGGGGGCCATCAAGTTCACCCAGCACTACCCGGAGTGGTACCGCGACAAGGCACTCTCCTCCCGAGACTCCTGAGTCTCCGTCCGCGGGGGCCGACGGCGCCGACCGAGCACGCGCCGGGTGGCGACGGCGGTTCAGGCCGGTGTCGGCCCCCAGCGGTAGGCGTCGACGACCTCGTCGTAGGGGCGCAGTAGTGGCTCCAGCTCCGTCCGCACCAGGTCGGCGTCCTTCGAAGGCAGCGTCAGCGATGCCCTGCGCATGCGGACGCTCCAGGTCGCCGGATCGGGAAACACCGACAGCCGCGGCACCAGATCACGCAGGACGAGTCCCTCACGAAACCGTGCCAGGCCGGACAGCCGGAGCCGACAGCCTTCCGTGAAGGCCCGCTCGCCGAAGACGACCGGCTTCTCCAGGAGCCGTACCGGACTGGCGACCGTGGCCCGGCCGATGACACGTCCCAGGTCACGCGTCGGGTTTCGGAAGCATCCCCGCGTGGTGTAGAGGAAGATTTCGTCGCCCTCCTCCAGCGCTCGGGCCGCCCTGGCCCGTCCTGCCGGGAACGCCATCCGCTGCTCGGTCACCACCCAGCTCAGAGCGGCCCGGTCTCCGATGATCAACAGGTGCGTGGACGGCATGCCGTTCACGATAACCGGGCGAAGTCACCCGGCGCCGCGCTGCTCCCCAGACCGGCTCTCGCCGGCACGGGCAACGCCCGTAGCCCGCGCCCTCCGCACAGAACACCTCTGTCCTGACTCGAGCGCTTCCAGACCGACGGAGTGCGGTACAGCGCGTTCATCACCTCCAGCAGCAACGCCGCGCCGAGCCGGTGGAGAAGGCGGAGTCACCGTCTCGTTCTCTGTGCCTGCGGGTAGGAGTTCTTGCTGGTTCATCGTGCCCGTCGGTGGAACCGCCCGCGGACGAACGACCGACCGCTGGATGGCGAACCGGCCTCATCCGGCATCACGACCGCCATGACGGCCGAGGGGGGCGTGCGCGCAGCAGCGGGGAAGTTCGACCGGACGACCGCCACGGTGTCAGCGCCGTCGGCATCCATCAGCTCCTCACCTACAGCGCCGGGTACGCATCCGTTGAGGCGTCGAGAACAGTGATCGCCCATCCTCGGCCCGGCGGGCACGGTCGGCGCACCCTCAGGGTCCGAGGTCCTCAGGGCAGTCCGGGTGTCGTACACGTCCTCGGGATCGACACCCATGCACATCCTGAGCAAGCGACCGAGTGGGCCCGTACCGCGCTGGTGTGAACCCGTGACGGCCACGACCGGGCAGTGGACCAGTGAGGCCTGCGTCAGAGGTCGGTGGCGTTCCGGCCGCCAAAACGTTCAAAACGGCCTGGCAGAAGGTCGCGCGACCGGCTCCGGAGCAACGCAGGACTCTCGCTCCGGCCTGAGTCGAAGCCATCGGTCCGCTTCGCGCTGCCGGGCTCATGATCGGCGACATCGCGCAGGCCGGCACTCCGTGGTGTCCGGCCCGGAACACCCATTCATCGTCGGCTGCCTCACCAATCGTCGGAGCGACCACATGTCAGCACAGCAACTCCACGAGGTCCGTGAAATGTCCCTTGACGACAGTCATCCTCTTCCACGGCGACAGCGAAAGCGGTGGCGAGACCGTGGCCGGCGTCAGCTGCACGGTCACCACACCAAGGAGCACCGAAACCAGCACGTACACAAATTCGACCACCAGAGAATCATTAACCTTGTTGACATTGCTAACACTCGAGCGTCATGCTCAATTCGCAAATGTTCACCCATCTGTCGCACCGGCCTCCCCGGGCGCACCCGGCACATGGACAGAGCATGACGAACCAGCCTTCCGGCGCTCCTGACTCCTCCTCGGCCACATCTGGCTCCCTGCGCAACCACCTCCTCGAGCGCCTGGAGCGCTCCGGTCTCGCCCCCGAGGTACGGACGCTGCTGCGTGAACTGCTCCCCAACGAACGCACACAGAGCAGCGGAAAACGAGCCGGCCCCGTCCAACTGCGGTCCATCACCGCAGCCGGCTGGCGCGGTGTCGGGCCACGCACCACGCTCGAACTGCCGCCAGGTCCCGGACTGGTCGTCGTCGCAGGCCCCAACGGCTCCGGCAAGTCGAGCTTCGCCGAGGCAGCGGAGACCGCGCTGACGGGGGTCAACTCCCGATGGAAGGGGCGGCGCGCCCGTGACTGGCAGGCCGGCTGGCGCAACCTGCACAGCCCCGATGTCACACCCGAGGTCTGCGTCGAGCTGTCCGTCGGCGAGCGCGGGGAGCGCGTCAGCGTGCGGCGGACCTGGTACGGAACCAACGTCGACGAGGCACGGACGCGAGTCCAGGCGGAGGACGGCTCGGAGCGGAAGCTGGAAGAGGTCATCGACGCCGAGGCGCTGGAACTGACCCGGCCCTTCCTGCCGTACAGCGAACTCGGGGCGATGATCAACGGCACACTCGGCGGACTGCATGACGCCTTCTTCAAGCTGCTCGGGCTCGAGCTGCTCGCCGAGTTCGACGCCCGGGTCAAGACTGTCGTGAGCGAGTGCGACCAGGCCGTCAAGGAAAGTGACGCGCTCACTGCGGAGCTGTTGGAGGAGCTGGCCACGCTCGACGACTCCAGGGCCCGTGAGGCCACGGCGGCGTTGTCAGGGGCCAAGCCCGACCTCGCCCGGGTGCGGGCACTGCTGGAGAACCGCACCCCGGCAGCCCAGGGCGAGCTGGCCCGGCTGCGGCAGTACGCAAGCCTGGCCGGCCCCGACCTGAAGGAGGTCGAAGGAGCCGTCGCCCGGCTGCGGGAGGCCGCCGCCGACGCCGAGGAGGCCCGGCACGGCAGCGCCGAGGACGCCCGCCGTCTGGCCCGGCTGCTGGAGGCCGCGCTGGATCACCGGCGTCTCTCCCGGAGCACGGACTGTCCGGTCTGCGGCGCGGAGAACCGGCTCGACCGGGCATGGGCCGAACAGGCACGGGCCGAGGTGGAGCGGCTGCAGATGGAAGCTGTCGAGGCCGAGGCCGCCCGGAAGGCCGTGACGACCTCGGTGCGGGCCGTCCATGATCTTGTTCAGCCGGTACCGGTGTGGCTGCGGGGCGAGACGTCGGCACTCGCCTCGGTCTGGCAGGACTGGGTGGTGTGCCGCGACATCACTCATCCCCGAGAACTGGCGGACCGTGCCGAGCGTGCCGCGGCCCGGCTGGACGACGCCTGCCGGCAGATGCGGGAGGAAGCCGGCCGGCGACTCGCCGAGCACGACGGTGCGTGGCAGCCGATGGCCGTGAGGCTCGCCGAGTGGCTCCGCGTGGCGGAAGCGGCCGAGGCCGCACGCGATCGCCGCGCACATGCGCGGAAAGCCCGTGCCTGGCTGCGGCCGATCATCGACGAACTGCGCGACGAGCGGCTGCGGCCGTTCGCCGAGCAGTCGCAAGAGGTGTGGCAGAAGTTGTGCGAGCACAGCAGCGTCACGCTCGGGTCCGTCACGCTCGCGGGCACACCGGGGCGTGGCCGCGTCGAACTGGACGTCTCCGTGGACGACATGTCGGCGCCCGCTTACAGCGTGATGAGCCAGGGCGAGCTGCACTCTCTCGCACTCTCCCTCTTCCTGCCGCGCGCCACACACGCCGCCAGCCCGTTCGGGTTCCTCGTCATCGACGACCCCGTGCAGTCCATGGACCCCGAGAAGGTCGAGGGGTTGGCCCGGGTTCTCGACGCGTGTGCCCGGGACCGGCAGGTCGTCGTGTTCACCCACGACACCCGGCTCCAGCAGGCCATCGCACACCTGGGTATCAAGGCGACCGTCCTGCGTGTCAGCCGCCAGACCAACTCGGTGGTAAGGGTGGAGACTTTCACCGATCCGGTGAAACAGGCCCTGGTGGAGGCCCGGGACATCTCCTGCGATCCCAACCTGCCGCAGGAGGTGGCCGATCATGTGCTGCCCGCCATGTGTCGGGTGGCTGTGGAGGCTGCCTGCCTGGAGACCGCGCGGCGCAGGCTCCGTGACGAGCAGGGGCTCGGTCTGAAGGACATCGAGGAGCGCATCGCATCCCTGGAGCGCACCAAGCAGTACGTGTCCCTCGCTCTGCTCGGTGACGACCGGCTGTCCGCGCGGGACGCCGTAGAACGCATCAGTCCGGGCGGCTGGGCGTTGATCGACGCCTTCAACTCCGGCGCGCATGAGCCACTGTCCACGGTCGACGCCCGCAAGGACCTGGTCGCCCGGACCAAGATCCTCGCGACGGCGATCCGACGAAGCGCCGTCCGTGGTGCGGGAAGCAGGGGAGGTGCCCGGTGACCGTGTCCCCGGAGGCCCTCGTCACGGCCGCCGGCCGTCTTCTGCGTCCACCGGCGGGCTCGGTCCACACGCTGGCACCAGGTCTGCGCGCCCGAGCCTCCGCAATCCTGCTCCGCATGGCACTCGACCAGGCTCTGGACGACTACTGGCGACGGATCACACGGTCCATGACGCGGATCGGCAAGCACCGGATGCTGTGCCTGGAGTGGTACGCGGGGTCCGACACCGCCCGCAGGTGTCGCACCACCTGGGCGGCGCTCAGTGCGGCGTGTCACTACCGGACGTACGAACTTCCTCCGACTCCGGCGGAGGTCGGCGCCCGGCTGCTGGAGGTCACCGCCCTTCTGGCGGCCCTGCGCGCCGCTCCGGACACGACTTCGGCAGCGCGGAGCGCGAAGCCCTGAGCACGCCTGCCCTGCCGACCGGCATTGGGCCACGCCTGCCCTGGCCTGCCCTGCAAGTCCTTATTGTTCTTGATTGTTCTTGTCGAATGCACTGTGCACGGTGGGGAGAATGATGACGATGGCCGCTGACGGCACGCCGTACCCGGAGTTCCGGCTGCGACTGCCAGGGGGCGGTCCCGAGGCCCGGGGGCGGTTGCTGACCGAGAAAGGGACGAACGGCAGTCAGAAGTTCGTGGTGTTGGCCGGATCTCCGGGGCGGCCATACGTCGTCCCTTCGTTCCCTGTCCGCATGCCGGCGGCATACCGGCTGAGGCAGCGCCTGATCGACGAGGGAATCCTCACGGAATCGACGAGATGGCCGGGGTGGCTGGAGACGACACAGGACGTCGAGTGCAACTCGCCGTCGGCCGCGGCGGAGATTCTCCTCGGTCGCAGTGCCAATGGATGGCTGGAGTGGAAGACGTCCGACGGTCATCCGCTGTCCGATTACCTCGACCAGGTGTGGTGGGGTCCCAGCCGGGCGTGGCTCGTGCGCGGTTCCAACGTCTCCGGCCTCGACCTCGTCCAGCGTCTGTGGTTGCCCGAAGGGCTGGTGACCTTGCAGGCTCGTCACCTGCGGCAGGGCATCGAACAAGGAATCAGCAAGGACAAGCTGCGGACCGCCGTCGAGGAGGACTACGCCTCCACTGCCACATACAACCAGAAGGTCCGGCTGGTGGAGGAATTCCATATGTTCCTCTCCCGTATGCGCCCCGGCGACACCATGTGCACCATCTCGGCCGGCCGGTTGTACGTCGGTGAGATCACGGGAGACGCAGAGCGGTTCGTCTCCGAGGACGGCCGCTCCGACCTGCGTCGGCCGGTGGAGTGGGCGGGCGACGGTCATCTGTACGAGTCCCTGCCGGAAGCGCTCCAGCAGAAGCTCTCCGCACAGCACGACGTGGTCGATCTGACCGCGGTGAAGGATCTCATCGACGGCCTGGGCATGAGCGACGAGGATCTGATCGAGGAGGCCGAAGCCGCCGACCGGGATCCGACCGTGGAGCTTCCCGCGCTCACCGCCCGCCGTGAGCTCGAGCTGCCGGAACCCACCGAGGATCTCGCCGCGGAGCTGCTCGTGCACGACATCGGCTGGCTGCGCGAGGTGCGCGACCTGCTGTGGGACGAGCGTCAGCTGGTGTTCTACGGACCGCCCGGCACCGGCAAGACCTACCTCGCCCTCAAGCTCGCCGAGTTTCTCGGTGGCGGGCCCGAGCAGGTCAAGCTGGTGCAGTTCCATCCGTCCTATTCCTACGAGGACTTCTTCGAGGGGTTCCGGCCCCAGGAGGATCCGGAGACCCGTGAGGTCGCCTTCAGGCTCATCGCCGGCCCTCTGCGCGAGCTCGCCGATCTCGCGGCTCGTGAGGGCAACCGACACATTCCGCACTTCCTGATCATCGACGAGATCAACCGCGCCAATCTGGCGAAGGTCTTCGGCGAGCTGTACTTCCTGCTGGAGTACCGCAACAAGTCGGTGCGGCTGACGTACTCGGGCGACGACTTCGCATTGCCGCCGAACCTGTTCGTCATCGGCACGATGAACACCGCCGACCGGTCGATCGCACTGGTCGACGCGGCGATGCGGCGGCGGTTCGCGTTCGTGGAGCTGTCACCACGCATCGAGCCGACGCGCGGGCTGCTGCGACGCTGGCTGGAGCGGGAGGGCAGGAATTCCGAGCCCGCCGATCTGCTGGATGCGCTCAACTCCCGTATCGACGACCCGGACTTCCGCATCGGGCCCTCGTATCTGATGAAGAAGGGTGTCTACCGGGAAGGCGGCTTGGAGCGGACCTGGCGGACGAAGATCTTGCCGCTGCTGGAGGAACATCACTACGGGGAGGGCGTGGACATCGAGAAGCGGTACGGGCTGACAGCGCTGCGGGAGTCGCTGGGGTGACGCGCATCGTCGAGCTCGTCGAGCACGCGCCCGCCGTCAGCCTCGCCTTGCCCGACGGTGTCGGCCGGGCACTGGCCGCCGGGGACGTCGTCGAGGCGGCGCCCGACCCGTACGCGGCCGGCCGCTGGTCATTGCGGGCGGGCAGCAAGGTCGGCGCGGTCACCCTCACCGCACCGGACGTGGACGAGCCGTTCACCGTACGCATCACGCCCAAGGTGCCCATCGCCCGGCTCTTCTTCCTGCTCGGCCACAGTCTCGATCCCACCGGTGCGTGGCGCGACGGGGAGGTGGACGTGGCCGAACACCGGGATCTGCTGCCCGCTCTCGCCCATGCCGTCGAGCGGCAGGTCGACCGGGCCCTGCGGCAAGGGCTGCTCCAGGGATACCGGACGGCCGAGGAGAGCGCCCTGGTCGTCCGCGGGCGGATTCGGGAGGCCGAACAGATCCGGCGGCGGTTCGGTGCGACACTGCCGGTGGAAGTGGCGTACGACGAGTACACCACCGACATCGCCGAGAACCGCATCCTGCGCACCGCCGTCGAGCGTCTGCTGCGCCTGCCCGGTGTGCCGCGTGACGTACGGCGCCGGCTGATGCACCAGCGGGCCCGGCTCTCCGATGTCACCCCGGTCGTCCAGGGGCAGCGGCTGCCGGACTGGCAACCGACCCGGCTCAACTCCCGGTACCACCACGCCCTGCGGCTGGCCCGTGCTGTCCTCGACGGCTCGTCCGCCGAGCACGCACCTGGCGGGCTGCGCATCGACGGGTTCCTGTTCGACATGAACAAGCTCTTCGAGGACTTCGTGACCGTCGCCCTGCGCGAGTCCCTGCGCGGTTCGGGTCACACGGTCCGACTCCAGGACATGCACCACCTCGACGAGGCCGCCGCTGTCCGCATGCGGCCGGACTTCGTGCTGTATGGACCGAACGGTGCCCCCTGCGCGGTCGCGGACGCGAAGTACAAGGCGGAGAAGCGGAACGGATATCCGGATGCCGACCTGTACCAGATGCTGGCGTACTGCACCGCTCTCGGCCTGGACGAGGGACACCTGATCTACGCGAAAGGCAACGCCTCCCACGCCGCCCACCGGGTGCGCCACGCGGGCGTCCTCATCCACCAGCACGCCCTCGACCTGGACCAGGAACCGGCGAAGCTGCTCGCCGACGTCCAGGAGGTCGCACGGCGGATGAGGAACGGCTGACACGGCCCGGGTGCGCTTCCGGCGCGACTACTGCAGCTTCCACTCGCCGGTCTGGTCGGCGAACCCGGAGTCCATGGTGAACTGCACGGTGTCGATCTTCGACGCCTCGGGAACCTCGAAGACGATCCAGCCGAGGCCCTTGGCGCCGGGCTTGAGGGTCAGGCTGGAGGACATCGACGGCCCAGCGGTGATGTCCGCGATGGTGGAGTCGAACTGCTGCCCCTCGCTGTCGGCGATCCGGGCGCCATTGGACGGGCTGTCGCTGTAAACCGCCTTGCCGGTGTTGACGAGCTTGAACTGCACACCGACGAACCGCTTGCCGGACTCAGGCTCCATGAACTCGTCGGCCGACTTCGCGGGGTCGGCGACCTTGACGACCGTCACGTCGAGCCGACTGCCGTCCTCCATGCCCTTCAGAGTGAGAGTGTCGCCGACCTTGGCGACCTCGGGGGCGGAGCTCTTCTCCTTTGTCCCCTTCGTCGCGTCCTTGCCGCTGTCCGCCTCGGCGGCAGCGTTCCCCTTCGGCTTGTCGACAACGGTGCTGCCGGTGTCGCAGGCGGTGAGGGCGAGCGCACCGATGGCGGCGGCAGCGGCGGCAATTCCGATCCGAGCGTGCATGGTCCCCCCAAGGACAGTGCTGTGTTGTTCACGACACCCCCCACAAGCTTCGCAAGCAGGGGATTCACGCGGAACACTAATCTCGATCCGTTAACATCGTCAACGCGTACCCGATTGAGATTTTGTTGATGCAGGAGCTCGGTAGCGCTCGATGCGTATGATCGGCTCCGGATCGTCCGTCCAGGGTGGGGAGTGGGCCTCGTGCCGCAGCTTGCGTTCGCCAACAGTTTCTGGGAGAGCTATGACGCCCTCGAGAAGCCTGTGAAGGCCGGCGTACGCAAGGCGATGCAGAAGTTCCAGCAGCTCACCGTGCCGGAGCTGCAGGCGGACAAGGGGCTGCACCTGGAGTCCGTCGAGAATGCCGCCGACCGGCGCATGCGGACCATCCGCATCAACGACTTCTGGCGGGGTGTCGTACTGGCCCCGGACGACGGCAGTGATGTGTTCCTGCTGGTCAACGTCGTACGGCACGACGACGCCTACAGCTGGGCGGCGAAGCGGCTGTATACGACGAACGCCGCGACGAAGGCCCTTGAGGTCCGGAACGTCCAGGCGATCGAGCAGCTGACCCCTCAGCTGGAGAAAGCAGCGGCCGCAGCCGATTCGCTGCTGTTCGCCAAGTACTCGGACACGGTGCTACGGGAGCTCGGCATCGACGAGCAGGTGCTGCGGGCGGTGCGCACGATCATCGACAAGCCGCAGCTGGAGGCGTTCGGCACGCTGTTGCCGGAGGACCAGTTCGAGGTGCTGCAGTACCTCGCCGAAGGGTTCTCTCCGGAAGAGGTATACCGCGACGTGGTCGCCGTGCGCCGCCCCGTGAACGCGGGTCCCGACCCGGACGAGAGTCTCGCCGCGGCCATCGCCAACACCACGAGCCGCATCACACTGGTCAATGGCCCGGAGGAGCTCGCCGACATCCTGGAGAAACCCTTCGCGGCCTGGCGGGTGTTCCTCCACCCCTCGCAGCGCAGGGTCGCCTACCGGGTGTCGTACAGCGGGCCGGTCCAGGTCACCGGCGGGCCGGGCACGGGCAAGACGGTCGCGGCTCTGCACCGCGTCAAGCACCTGCTCACGCGCTCTCCCGACAGCCGGATCCTGCTCACCACGTACACCAACGCACTGGCCGCGTCGCTTCGTGAGAATCTCTCCCTCCTCCTCGACGGCGACGAGTCGTTGCTCGAGCGCGTCGAGGTGACCACGGTCAACGCCTACGCACACGGCGTCGTCACCCGCCTCGACGGCAGGGCCCCTTCTCCCATCAGTGACTGGGACGAGCGGCAATTGTGGCAGCGGGTGATCAAGAAACTCGGACTGCCGTGGACGGAGCAGTTCCTGGCGCAGGAGTACCGGCATGTCATCCTGGCCCAAGATCTGCGCAGTATCGAGGCCTACCGCGCGGCCTCTCGGCGGGGCCGAGGCAGCGCACTGCCGCAGTCGAAGCGTGACCAGCTGTGGTCCGCGGTGGAACTGTTCGAGCAGATGTTGCGCGAACGAAAGGTCACGACCCACCTCAAGGTGTGCGCTCGGGCCGCCGACCTCCTGACCGCCTCGGCACCCACCCACGACCACGTCGTCGTCGACGAGGCGCAGGACCTGCACCCGGCCCAGTGGCGCGTACTGCGCGCCGCAGTGGCACCCGGCAACGACGACCTGTTCATCACGGGAGACCCGCACCAGCGAATCTACGATTCCCGGGTCTCTCTCGGTTCCCTGGGCATCTCCGTCACCGGCCGCACCCACCGGCTGCGCATCAACTACCGCAGTACCGAGGAGATCCTGGCCTGGTCCACGGGCATCCTCAGTCCGGTGACGGTCGACGACCTGGGTGGCGAGGGGGCCGACACCCTGGCCGGTTACCGCTCACTGCTCCACGGACGGCGACCGCAGGTGAACGGGTACGGGTCCGAGCAGGCCGAGGTGGCCGCGCTCGTGGAGCGGGTGGAAGAGTGGATCGCGCAGGGCATCCGGCCCTCCGAGATCGGTGTGTGCGCCCGCTTCAACCTGCTGCTCGACAAGGCCCACGACAAGCTGACCGCTGCCGGCGTGCCGGTGGTCCGGGTCAAGGACAACCCGGGGCCGGACGTCGACGGGGTGCGGCTGGCCACCATGCACGCGATGAAGGGGCTGGAGTTCCGCTGCGTGGCCGTCCTGGGAGTGACGGCGAGTGCGGTGCCGTTCGCGCGCGAGGTGACACCGGTCGACGTGGACGCGCTGCAGCACGAGTCCGATCTGCTGCGTGAGCGATGTCTGTTGTTCGTGGCCTGCACCCGGGCCAGGGAGGCGTTGGCCGTGTCGTGGAGCGGGACCGCGAGTCCGTTCGTGCCGAATCGCTGAGGTTCGTCAGTTCTCCGGTTCGAGCGCGCCGTTGGCGAGGCCGTCCCGGGCCAGTTCGACGGCCTCACGGCTCAGTTCGGCGATTTTTCGAGCACGCTCCTCGAACTCCTGGAGAGCGCGGAACGCCGCACCGTACCGGCGCTGCTCGGCGATGTCCATCTGCGGGATGCGCGCGCCCTTGCTGTCGAGGCGGAACGTTCCGCTCGCACTGGTGGACCGGCGGGTGTTGGCCGCGCTGCGCAGGAATCCGCGCAGGAAGTCGGTGTCGAGCTGGTCGCTGATGGACACCGGCTCCGTGTCGCCGTACTCGACGAGGCCGGCCCGGGCGAGATCGGCGACGCTGACGGAGGGACCGTCCGCGGTGCTGTGGCGTTCGCCCGCGGTGAGAGCCGGCAGCAGTTCGGCGAGTACACGCACGTGTTCCGTCAGCTCGCGACGCAGCTTCTGGTACTCGGCCGGATAGTCGCGGTGGGACTCCTCCACATACCGGCCGGGGGTGAGGTCCACGACGTCGTCGAGCAGGTCGATGAGGGGGACGTCCGCCGTCTGGTCCGGCCGCGCGTCCAGGGGGCCGTCCGGATCGTTGCCGGTCAGGTCGACCATACGGACGCCGGTGGCCGCATCACTCGGGGAGTGCGGGCGGCGCAGGTGCCAGATGTGCACGGGCAGCGCATGCGAGGCGGCTGTACCCGGCGGCAGGGCGGTGACCTGGGTGAGAATGCCGCGGCGTACGAGCTCGGCCCGGATACGACGGCCGGCCTTGCGGTAGGCGACCGAGGCGGGCATGACCATCAGCGTCCGACCGCCGGGAGCGGTGTGCGCGTACGCGTGCTGCAGCCAGGCGAGTTCGCTCTCGGCCCGGGACGGGGTGCCGAGTTCCCACCGCGGGTCGAGGAGAAGTTCTTCGCGGCCCCAGTCGGTGTCGCCGACGGGTGGGTCGCAGACGACCAGATCGGCTTTGAGGTCCGCCCAGTGGTCGTCGCGCAGGGAGTCCCCCACGACGATCCGGACATCGGCACGCCCAGTGAGGTCGGCTCGCAGTTGCGCGAAGCGGGCGCTGCGGGAGTCCGCCTCCTGGCCGAACCGTCGCGGCCCCCGATCGGGACCGACGGAGAGCAGGAGGGTGCCGATGCCGCAGGCCGGGTCGAAGATGACGGCGTCCTCGGCGACTTGGCCGGCCAAGTGCCGTACGGCCCGGACGATGCGCGGCGAGGAGACCTGGTCGGATCCGGCGCGTCGTACGGAGTCGGTGAACCGCTCGGCGAGGGCGTCGGCCACCTCACCGGGCGAGCCGCTGTCCGCCAGACGCCGGGTCAGCTCGACGGCATCCTCCGGAAGGGCGGCCGGTTTCTTCTCCCGGGCGTCGGCAAGAACCGCGGCGACATCGGCGAGCGCGGCCACCATGTCCTCGCCATAGGTTCCGCGCAGCACCTGCCAGAGTTTGACTTCCTCCGAGAGGTCCTGCCCCTTGCGCTGCTTGTCCAGCCACGCCTGGACCTCGGCGAGATCGAAGAGCGGACTGTTGGCGCCTCCACCTGCCGGCGCAGGGAAGTCGTCGTACCGCCGCCGCCAATTGGACACCGCGGCCCGGGTGACGCCCGCGAGCCGCGCGATCTCGGAACCGGTGACAAGAGGACCGGCTGATGGAGCGGCGTTGTCCGTCATACGGACAACCGTACACGTCCTCCCGCTCGACCATCAACGAAAAAACGTGTTGACGTGGTACACATCCGGCAAAGAATCCTCCATGTGTACTTCACCCTTTCTGGGGCGGCCGGTGCGTACGCCCGTTTCACGCCGCCCCTGCCGCAGAAGGGGCCATTGGTCCCTATTCAAAAGCCCAGGCAGGGACTGTTCGACCCTACCCGCCCCCCGTACCAGGACGGTGATCATGGGGCGGCGGCCGGGAGTGCTGTCCGGTTTCTCGGCCGGAGCGCCTCCGGGGGCGCCGTTCCATCGACGAAAGAAAGAGATCGGGAGGCACCGTCCGGTGGACGAGGTGCGGATACAACAGGCGGTGGCCGAGCGGCCGCCGGACACGGTCGAGGAGACCGCCCGGAAGGAGGCCGGCAGCCGGTCGAACTGGGTGGACTGGCTGACCACCACCGACCACAAGAAGATCGGGACGCTCTATCTCGTCACCGCCTTCGCCTTCTTCATAATCGGCGGCGTCCTGGCGCTGGCGATGCGGGCCGAACTCGCCCGGCCTGGGCTGCAGATCCTGTCGAACGAGCAGTTCAACCAGGCGTTCACGATGCACGGCTCGATCATGCTGCTGATGTTCGCGATGCCGTTGTTCACCGGTTTCGCGAACTGGCTGATGCCGCTGCAGATCGGCACCCCCGATGTCGCCTTCCCGCGGCTGAACATGCTGGCCTACTGGCTGTTCCTGCTCGGCTCGCTCATCGCCGCGAGCAGCTTCCTCACTCCGGGCGGGGCCCCCGACTTCGGCTGGTTCCTGTACACGCCGCTGTCGGACGCGGTGCACAGCCCGGGGATCGGCGCCGACCTGTGGATCATGGGCGTGGCGCTGTCCGGTTTCGGCAGCATCCTCGGCTCGGTCAACTTCATCACCACGATCATCTGCATGCGCGCACCCGGCATGACCATGTTCCGCATGCCGATCTTCACGTGGAACGTGCTGCTGACCTCGCTCCTCGTGCTGTTCGTCTTCCCCGTGCTGGCGGCGGCCCTGTTCGCCCTGGAGTGCGACCGCAGGTTCGGCAGCCAGATCTTCGACCCGGCCAACGGCGGTGCGCTGCTGTGGCAGCACCTGTTCTGGTTCTTCGGTCACCCCGAGGTGTACATCCTGGCGCTGCCGTTCTTCGGCATCGTCAGTGAGATCGTCCCGGTGTTCTCCCGCAAGCCGATGTTCGGCTACATGGGGCTGATCGGCGCGACCATCGCCATCGCGGGCCTGTCCCTGACGGTGTGGGCGCACCACATGTACACCACGGGCGGGATCCTGCTGCCGTTCTTCTCCTTCATGACCTTCCTGATCGCGGTCCCGACCGGTGTGAAGTTCTTCAACTGGATCGGCACCATGTGGAGGGGCTCGCTCTCCTTCGAGACGCCGATGCTGTGGACGATCGGCTTCCTGGTGACCTTCCTCTTCGGCGGTCTGACCGGTGTCATCCTGGCCGCGCCGCCGCTGGACTTCCACGTCTCGGACTCGTACTTCGTGGTGGCCCACTTCCACTACACGCTGTTCGGCACGGTCGTGTACGCGATGTTCGCCGGCTTCCACTTCTGGTGGCCGAAGTGGACGGGCAAGATGCTCGACGAGCGCCTGGGCAAGATCACGTTCTGGACGCTCACCGTGGGCTTCCAGCTGACGTTCCTGGTGCAGCACTGGCTGGGTGTCGAGGGCTTCCCGCGCCGTTACTCCGACTACCTGGCGGCCGACGGCTTCACCCTTCTCAACACCCTGTCCACGATCGGTTCGTTCCTGCTGGGCCTGTCGCTCCTGCCGTTCTTCTACAACGTCTGGAAGACGGCCAAGTACGGCAAGCCGGTCCAGAGCGACGACCCCTGGGGCTGGGGCCGCTCGCTGGAGTGGGCGACCTCCTGCCCGCCGCCGCGGCACAACTTCCGCTCCCTGCCGCGCATCCGCAGTGAATCCCCCGCGTTCGACCTGCACCACCCGGAGATCTCCGGGGCCGCCGAGGCGGAAGCGACGGCGAGGTAGGTCATGTCGCACGCCGTTGCCGCCCTGGGAACCGGCGCGTTCGCCGTCGCCGGCTGTGTCTGGTACGTGCCGGCCCTCGCCGATCTGCGGGCCGGCGCCGACCGGCCCGACTCCCGAAGGATCGCCGCCGCGGCCTGTGTGACCGGCTGGGCCGGCGTCGGTGCGGTCACCGTGCTGCTGCTCCTGGCGGACGGCTGGTGGGCGCCGGCCGTCGTGGCCGTCGTCGGCGCCGTCGCCTCGGCCACCCTGCACCTGTACGCCGCCGTGCAGCGCAGACGCGAGACGCGGGAGGCCGCGCGGCACTGGACGCGGCTGGGCCATGTTCCGTCCCCGGCCGGGCCGGGCCGCTCCCGGAGCGTCGTCGCCGCCGTCCTGGTCTGCGGCATGGTCGTCTCCGTGCCCGTCGCGGTCTGGCAGGCCGTCTCCGGTCCGGGCGGCGGTGCGGGCTGGGCGGTGGCGGCCATGACGTCGGCCGCCGTCATGGGGGTGTTCCTCGTCGCGGCGGGCCTGTGCGCCCGGGCGACCGACCGGGTGGCCCGTCGCACCGCGGTGACGACCGGCCGCAAAGGGTTCCGGTCCTGACGCGTCGGCGCTGGGGCCGGCGGGCCTGCCCGCCGGCCCCAGCGGCATGCCGGTGCGCGTCATGTGCCGCCGTCGTCACCGCGTCGTCGTGCCTCGGTGAGAAGGGCCTGTCTCAGCTGCCCGGTGTCCATGGCCGCAAGACGCGGTACGGCCTCGTTCCAGCGTTCGGCCATGCCGTCCAGGGTCCGGGTGATGCTCCGGCGCATCCTGCGGCCGGCCAGGGCGAGGATCACGGCGACGACCGGCCGCAGGAGCGAGCCGCCGCGCAGGGAGACGGTGACGCACACCTCCCAGGTGCCGTCGTCCCTCCCCGGGCGGGGCGTGGCACGCACGTCCGCGTGGAGCCAGGGGTGGTCCAGCCGGGCCGAGGCCGGGGCGACGGGTGTGCCGCGTCCGGTGTCCGCGGCGGTCCACCAGTCGTCCAGCCGTATCCGTGCCCGGCCCCGCAGCCGGGACGGCACAAGCGGGATCCCCTCGAACCGGACCCGGCCGTCGGCCTCGAACAGGTGCGGGCGGTCGGGGCTCTTCAGTACGGCGTCCAGGTCGACGGTCCCGTCGTCCTCGGCGACGGCGAGTTCCAGCCGGACGGCGCGACGCCGGTCCCATTCCCTGATCGTGACCCGGGCCGCTTCGCCGGTCCCCGTGTCCTTCCCCTCCCCCGTGTCCCCCTCGTGTCTCTCGTCCCCGGCGCCGTTCTCGTCCCGGACGAGGTAGACCGCTCCCGGCCGCAGATGCCGTCCCCGCACCAGCCGGACGTCCGGCACCGCCCGTCCGTCCGGCAGTACGACCCGCTGTCCCCGCGCACGGCTCTCCTCCGCCAGGGCGCGGACCACGCCGAGGGCGTCGACGAGCCACCGGTACGGAAGGGGTTCGACGACCACCGTGTGACGGACGAAGACCATGCGGACAGCATGACCGGCCGGACGCCGGGCCGTCAGGGCGCGGCCCGGCAGAAAAGTGCCGGGCCGCTTGCCGGGCACCGGCACACCGCGGGCGTACCGGAGGTGCGGCAGGGGCGCCGGAGGCGGCTCAGGTCTCCCGCTTCGGTGCGTACTCGGACTCCTCCAGACCGAAGGTCCAGGCGACGCCCTCGCGAGCGGTCCAGGTGTGCGGCGGCACCCGCAGCCAGTACGTGCGGTGGGTGCCGTCGGGTTCCGGGGTGGAGTTGACCACCTCGACCATCACCAGCGGCTCGTCCCCCTCCAGTTCGATGCGCCAGAGCACGCCCGTCTCGTCGCGGTGCACGGGCTCGGCACCGGACTCCTTCAGGAAGCGGTCGTAGCCGTAGTGCTCCAGCATCACGCGGCGCAGCTCGGCGTTCTCCTCCTCCTGTATCCGCCGCGGGGTCAGCTCGGCGAGTTCGGCGAGGAATTCGGCGGGGACCGGCATGCCGTGCCAGGCGTACAGCGCGAAACCGTCGGGGTAGGCGAGCGCCGGTCCGTCCGAGCGGTCGAGCCGGCCCGCCTCGTCGCGGTGCAGCTCCACGGGGCGTTCACAGATGACGACGGCCTTCTCGTAGGGCCACCACCAGCCCGCGGCGCGGGCGACCGCGGTGATTCCGGCGAGTGCGTCCGCGCCGTCCTGGCCGTCGAAGGCCGCCAGCCAGGCCGCGTCGTGCTGGCCCAGGACCGCGTCGAGCAGCACGAGCCGGACGGCCTGCTCGTCGTTCTCCCCGTTCTCCTTGCCGGCCAGGGCCTCGACCACACCGGTCCGTATGCGCCCGGTCAGACCGACCGTGGTGTCCCACAGCTGAGCACCCGTCAGGGCCCAGTGCTCGGCCCAGCCGGCCGGCCCGAGCCGGTCGAGGACACGGGTGCGTGCGGCGTCCCACGGCCGGGTGCGCACCGCGTCGCGCACACTGGGGCCGGCCGTGCCCTCCGCCGTGAGCCGTGCGGCCAGGGCCGCGCCCTCGCGGGGCGAGCCCGCCCAGACGACACGCTCCGGCTCGGGCAGCCCCGCCAGCCGGTAGGCCAGGCGCACCCCCTCCTCGGCCGCCGTGCGGTCCGCGGGGCCGGTCGCCGCCGCCACCGCGCGCCACCGCGCCGTCGTCTCCTGCCGTGCCGTCTCCGCCGATGCCGTGGGTGTCGTCACCGCTCCGCTCTCCCCGCTGTCCCGATCCGCTGTCCCGGTCGTCCCGGTCCGTCGTTCCCGTTCGTCTCGTTGCCCGGTGGGCTGTCTCAGTCCGCCACGACGCGTACCGCGCCGGGCACGTACTCCCGCTGCCGCACCACGCGGTACCAGCCCTTGGGCAGCGGAATCGCCGCGTGCTCCTCGTGCACCAGCCGTCCCCCGTCCGGAAGGTGGAGGTAGGAGGCTCCGAACGGCCCGCTCTCCCGGACCAGCTTTCCCGGGCCGATCACCGCGTGGGCGTGTCCGGTGACCTCGCCCAGAGCCAGCACCAGCCTTCCCCGTGCGTCCCTCGGCTGCTGCGGCAGCCGGTCGGTGCCCGGCGGCAGATCCGCCTCCGCCACGGGCACGATCAGGACATCCCCCTGCCGGTACATGCGTGTCTCCCTTCCCGTCGGCGCCGCGCCGACCGATGTCCACGACGTTATGCCGAGGGTCTGACAACACCCCCCGGACCACGTCCGGAACGCCGTTCGACCGGGGTTTCGGGCCGCGCCGGAAGCACGGACCCTGCTCGTCCGTTCACCGGCGCTGTCGGAGCCGCTTGGTAGAACTTCTTCGCGAACACCACCGCGTTCGCATCGGTTCGCATCACAGGAGGCCAGCGCCATGCTCCGCTATCTGGAGGAACACGACCTGCGCGTCTTCGACTTCCCCGATCCCGAGGACCAGCAGGAGCTGCCGGAGGCGGGTGCCGTGGCCTGGCGGCTGGCCGTCGACCTCTACGGGGGCCACGAGCGCGAGAGCTTCGACAACAAGTGGAACCGCTTCCTGGACTCCGTGGATCCGGCGGGTGTCCGGGCGATCGTCGTGGGGGCGTGGGGAGAAACGTACGACAACGGCTCCGGCGGCGTCGTGCAGCATCTCGTGGATGCCCGTGACCGGCTGACCTCGCTCCGGGCCGTGTTCATCGGGGACCTGGAGCAGGAGGAGGCGGAGATCTCCTGGATCGAGCAGTCCGATGTCACCCCGGTCCTCAAGGCCTATCCGCTGCTGGAGGAGCTCGGGATCCGCGGCAGTACCGACCTGCGTTTCCCGGCGGTCCGGCACCAGCACCTGCGCACGCTCCGCTTCGAGAGCGGCGGTCTGCCCGGCGAGGTCGTGCGCGGTGTCGCCGCCAGTGAGCTCCCCGCCCTGGAGTACCTGGAGATGTGGCTCGGCGTGGAGGACTACGGCGGTGACGCGACGGTGGCCGATCTCGCACCGCTGCTCGCCCATGGCCGCTTCCCGGCGCTGCGTCATCTCGGGCTCCAGGACAGCGAGATCCAGGACGAGATCGCGGCGGCGGTCGCCTCGGCGCCGGTCGTGGCGCAGCTGAAGTCGCTGGACCTGTCCATGGGCACCCTCTCCGACACCGGCGCCGAGGCCCTGCTCAACGGCCAGCCGCTGACGCATCTCGAGCATCTGAACCTGGAGCACCACTTCCTGAGCGAGGCCATGATGGAACGGTTCCGTGCGGCCTTCGCCTCCGCCGGGACCGAGGTGAACCTGGAGGATCCGCAGGCTCCGGAGCGCTGGGGGGACGAGGAGTGGCGCTATGTCGCCGTCTCCGAGTAGGCGGGCGCCCGGCACCGGCCTTCGGTTCGCCGTCGTCGGCAATCCCGAGAACCGGCGGACGACGATGTTCGCCGACGCCGTTCGCGCGGCGGGCCACACGGCCCCCCGCGTGCTCGCATGGCGGGACGTGCTGCGCGGACGGTACTCCTTCCGGCCCGGTGAGCTGGTGCGGATCGACTCCCCCGGCGAGAACGCCGAGGTCGACCGGATGCTGCGCGACGTCGACGAGCCCACCCGGGTCGAGGGAACGGCTGTGTGGTACCGCCGTTTCACCGCGGCGGTCCGGGAGGTGACCGCCGCGGCGCACCGTGCGGGGGCGACGACGACCGCCGACCCCGAGGACGTCGCGGTCATGTTCGACAAGCGGCGCTGCCATGCCCGGCTCGCCGCCGCGGGCGTCCCGGTCCCGGAAGCTCTGGACGGTCCGGTCACCGGCTGGGACGAGCTCCGGGAGCGGCTGAGGGCCGCCCGCATCCCGCGGGCGTTCCTCAAGCCGGCGCACGGGTCGTCGGCCTCCGGTGTGGTGGCCCTGTCGCTGGCGGGCCCCGGCCGGGTCAGGGCGACGACCTCCGTGGAGACCACGGCCGACGGCCGTCTGTACAACTCCCTCCGGGTGCGCCACTACACCTCGGAGCGCGAGGTCGCCGCCCTGGTCGACGCCCTGGTCCCGGACGGGATCCACATCGAGCGGTGGCTGCCCAAGGCCTCGCAGAACGGCCGGGCCTCCGATCTGCGGGTGGTCGTGGTCGCGGGGCGCGCCACCCATGCCGTGGTACGGACCAGCCGTCATCCCATGACGAATCTTCACCTCGGTGGCCTCCGGGGCGATCTGGACGCGGCCCGTGAGGCGATCCGGGCCGCCGGAGGCGACTTCGCCGACGTGCTGGACGTGGCCGAGCGGGCGGCCGCGTGCTTCCCGGGCACGCTGTGCGTCGGCGTGGACGTCCTGCCGTCCACCGGATGGCGGCGCTTCGCCGTCGGGGAGGTGAACGCCTTCGGGGACCTGCTGCCCCGCCTCACCGGCCTGCCCGGCAGCGGCGCCGAGGGCCTGGACACCTACGCCGCGCAGGTCGCCGCCGCATCGGCCGCCGCATCGGCCGCCGTATCGGCCGCCGCACCGGTCTCCGTGCCGGCCCGCGCACCGGCCGCATCGACCGTCGCACCGGCCGCCGTACGGCGAGCGAAGCACACAGAACACCAGGAGCAGCAAGAACACCATGAGCACCACCAGCACTCCCACGACCCCGCCGCTTGACATGAACGAGATCGTGGGCAGCCACGACCTGCTGCTGGTCACGCTCGACACCCTCCGCTACGACGTGGCGCAGGAGCTGGCGGAGGCCGGACGCATCCCGAACCTGGCCCGGCATCTGCCCGGCGGCGTCTGGGAGCGCCGGCACGCGCCGGGCAGTTTCACCTACGCCTCCCATCAGGCGATGTTCGCGGGATTCCTGCCGACACCGGCCGAACCGGGTCCGCATCCGCGGCTCTTCGCCGCCCGGTTCGCGGGCAGCGAGACCACCACGAGCGGCACCTTCGTCTACGACACGCCCGACCTGGTCTCGGGTCTGGCCGCCGTGGGCTACCGCACCGTCTGCATCGGCGGTGTGGGCTTCTTCAACAAGCAGGGGCCGCTGGGATCCGTCCTGCCGGGACTGTTCCAGGAGAGCCACTGGGAACCGGAGTTCGGGGTGACCTCCCCCACGTCCTTCGAGGCACAGGTGGCCCGCGCGGAGCAGGTCGTCGCCGAACTCCCCCAGGAGCAGCTGCTGTTCCTCTTCGTCAATGTGTCGGCCCTGCACCAGCCCAACTGGTTCCACCTGCCCGGGGCCACCCGGGAGGCGGGCGACACACGGGCCACCCACGCCGCGGCACTGGAGTACGTGGACCGGCACATGGGCCGCCTTCTGGCCGCCGCCGGCAGCCGCCGCCCGTGCTTCGCCATCGTCTGCTCCGACCACGGCACCGCGTACGGCGAGGACGGCTACAGCGGCCACCGCATCGGCCACGAGGTCGTCTGGACCGTGCCCTACGCCCACTTCTTCGTCGACGAGGCCCGGTGACCATGCTCACTCCCCTGCCCGCCCCCACGCACACGCCGTCCTTCGCCGAGGAGGCGGCCACGCCCGCCGTCCGCCCGTACCAGCAGTACGTGTACGCGTACCCGCACAAGACCGCCTACCGCCCGCTGCGCCGGGAGCGGGCGTCGCTGCGCGAGCTGTGGGCGGACGAGCCGAAGGACTCCCTCTCGCTCTACTTCCACATCCCCTTCTGCGAGGTCCGCTGCGGCTTCTGCAATCTCTTCACCCGGATCGGGGCGCCCGACGGCCTGACCACCGCCTATCTGGACGCACTGGAGCGCCAGGCGACCGCGGTGCGCGAGGCACTGGGCGACGGGGCCCGGTTCACGAACGCGGCGTTCGGCGGCGGCACCCCGACCTTCCTCACGGCCGCGGAGCTGGAGCGGCTGTGCGACCTCGCCGAGCACGTCCTGGGCGCCGACCTGACCGCGATCCCCCTGTCGGTGGAGGCCTCGCCCGCCACGGCGACCGCCGACCGGCTGGCCGTGCTGGCCGCCCGGGGCACCACACGGCTGAGTCTGGGCGTGCAGAGCTTCGTCGACTCCGAGGCGCGGGCGGCCGTGCGCCCCCAGCGCCGGGCGGACGTCGAGGCGGCCCTCGCCCGGATCCGCGACGCCGGCTTTCCCGTTCTCAACATCGACCTGATCTACGGCATCGAGGGCCAGACCGAGGAGTCCTGGCGCACCTCCCTCGACGCCGCCCTCGCCTGGCAGCCGGAGGAGCTGTACCTCTACCCGCTCTATGTGCGTCCGCTCACCGGTCTCGGCCGGCACCGCGACCGGGCGGCCGACGCGACCGGACGGGACGAGGCCGCCTGGGACGAGCAACGGCTGCGGCTGTACCGCCACGGGCGCGACCATCTGCTCGCGCGGGGCTACGAGCAGGTGTCGATGCGCATGTTCCGCCGTGCGGACGCCCCCGCCGCCGGCGGGGAGGACTACACGTGCCAGACCGACGGCATGGTCGGCCTCGGCTGCGGCGCCCGCTCGTACACCTCCACGCTGCACTACTCCTTCGACTACGCGGTGGACATGCACCGCATACGCGGGATCGTCGACGAGTACGTCGCACGCTCCGTCGACGACTTCCGCCATGCCGACTTCGGCTGGGAGATGAACGGGGACGAGGCCCGGCGCCGCCATCTGCTGCAGTCGCTGCTGCAGGCCGAGGGCATGCCGGTCGCGGACTACCGGGCCCGTTTCGGCACCGCGCCCGAGGACGACTTCGCCGCCGAGCTGGCCCGGTTCCGCGCACGGGGCTGGCTGGACGACTCGGCCGGCCCACAGCTGCTGCGGCTGTCCCCCGAGGGGCTGGCCCACTCCGACGCGCTGGGCCCCGAGCTGTTCTCCGCCGCCGTGCGCGCGCGCATGGCCGCGTACGAACCGAAGTGACCCGAAGCGACGGAAGACCTCATGGACCTGACGATCCTCTACCGCGGCCCGCTGGCGTCGTGCGACTACGACTGCCCGTACTGCCCCTTCGCCAAGCGCCGGGACAGTCCCGCCCAGCTGGCCGCGGACCGTGCCGCGCTGGAACGTTTCGCCGCCTGGGCGGCCGCGCAGCGGGACGACCGGCTCTCGGTGCTGTTCACCCCGTGGGGCGAGGGCCTGGTGCGCTCCTGGTACCGGCGCACGCTCGTGGAGCTGAGCCGGCTGCCGCACATCCGCCGGGTGGCGATCCAGACCAATCTCAGCTGCCGTACGAACTGGCTGGACGGGGCCGACCTGGACACCCTCGCCCTGTGGTGCACCTTCCACCCCGGGCAGACGCCGTACGACCGCTTCCTGGCCAAGTGCCACGACCTGGCCGCCCGCGGCGTCCGCTACAGCGTCGGTGTCGTCGGGCTGCCGGAGCACCTTCAGTACGCGCGCCGTCTGCGCGCCGATCTGCCCGCCCATGTGTACCTGTGGGTCAACGCCGCCGAGGGGCACGCCTACACCGACGCCGAGGCCGACCGGTGGACCGCCCTGGACCCGCTCTTCCCGTACAGCCGCCACCCGCACCGCAGCGCCGGCCTGCCCTGCCGCACGGGAGAGTCGGTCGTCTCGGTGGACGGGGAGGGCACGGTGCGCCGCTGTCACTTCGTCCGCACGAAGCTGGGCAACCTGTACGACGGCTCCTACCGGCGGGCCCTGCGTCCCCGCCCGTGCCCGCTGGCCGTCTGCGACTGTCACATCGGCTATGTCCACCTGGAGACGCTGCCGCTGTACGACGTGTTCGCGGGCGGTGTCCTGGAGCGGATCCCGGCCGTGCCGCCCACGGTGTGATCACGGCCGGCTCGGCTCCGCGGTGTTCGCCCCGCGCTGCGCCGAGGGGCGGCTGCCGTGGGGCCGGGCTGTCGTTGCTGTCATTCCCGCTCTCTCCGCGCGGCCTCGTTCGGCGAGGTGACCGGCGCCGCACCGGTCCGCCAGCTCGATGCCCTCGGTCAGAAGCCCGGCCGCCCTGTCGGTGCGGCCGGTGCGGCCGAGCTCCGCACCGAGTTCGATCAGCGCCTCGGCGTACAGGTGCCGGCTGGGAGAGCGGCGCAGTGTCTCCACCGCGCGCTCCCGCAGCGGCAGCGCCTGCCCGGCCTCGGCCACCGCCGCGCTGAAGCCCAGTGCCTCGCCGATGGCGGTGGGCGTGCCGAAGCGCTCCGCCCGGCGCAGCATCCTCGCCGTGAGGGCGCGGGCGCGCCGGGGATCCTCCTCGGCGACGGCGAGGGCGAGGTGTCCGGCCCAGGGGCACCAGGTCGGGTTGTGCACGCCCTTGGCCTCCAGCCGCTCCCCGGCGGCGGCGAGCTGGGCCTCGGCCTCCCTGCGCAGGCCGTGGGCGAGAAGCAGCCGTCCGTAGACGGTCTGGGCGTCCGGGAAGACCACCGCGTTCGGGTAGGGGGGTGCGAAGTCGTACGTCCGGGCGACGCGCAGTGCCTCCTGTGGGCGTCCCCGGGACAGCAGGACGTCCACCAGCAGCCCCACGGCGTACCAGCGGGCGGGCACCCGGTCGCCCACCCGCTCGGCCAGGCGCACTCCCTCACGTGCGCACCGCTCCGCCTCGGCGAGCTTCCCCGTCCGCAGCCGGACCAGACCGAGGAGGGTGAAACCGAAGGAGAGGTGGGCGCCGCCCCAGCCGACCTTCTCGCACTCCTCGACGGCCGAGCCGAACAGCTCCTCCGCACGGTCGCACTCGTCGGCGTACATGTAGGCGAGCGCGGTCAGGCTCGGCAGTTCGAAGCCCCAGTCCGGGTCGGTGTAGCTCAGGCCCACGGCGCGGGCGGCGACGGCCGGCATGTCCGCGGCCGGCTCCCCGCGCAGGGTCGCGTCCCAGGCGCGGAGGCACCGCAGGGCCCGTTCTCCGGTGGTGTCCCCGGGCAGCTGCCCGACGAGCCGTGCGAGCCGGCGGGAGCGGTCGGACGCCTGCGTCTCGTGCGCGTCGAAGGTCAGCCACAGGTAGTGCGCCGTCTGCAGACGCAGCCGCGCCCGGGGGCACTCCGCCCGGGCGGCCTCGGCACCGGCGACGGCGGCCGCCTTGCCGAGTTCGTCGTTGTGGGCGAAGGCCTGGGCCAGCCGGAAGGTGGCGTTCTCCCTGAGTTCGGGGCTCAGGAAGGGCTGCTCCAGGGCCGCGGTGAGGTGGTTGACCGTGGTGGCGGGGGCGGTGAGCAGGGCGGAGCAGCCGAGTTCGTGGAGCACGTCCGCGCGGTCCTCGGGCGCCGGCGGTTCGCGCAGCGCGCGTTCCAGGCAGCGCCGGGCGGCGTCGGGCGCGCCCAGACGGAGGTTCTCGCGGGCGGCGGCGCGCAGTTGCCGGACGGTGTGCGGGTCGCCCTCGGGGTGGGTCTCGAGCAGGTGCCGGGCGGCGGCAGTGATGCCCAGGCCGGCGTCGGCCACCGCCCAGGCGGCCTGTCCGTGCAGCGCGGTGCGCGTGGCCGGCGGGATGGCCTGGTACACGGCGGTGGCGATGAGGGGGTGGACGAACTCGAGGGTCCGGGTGCCGGTGAGGATGCGGGCGACACGCAGCCGGTCCACGGCGCTCAGGGCCTCGGCCGGCGGTAATCCGGCCACGGTCGCGGCGAGGTCCGCGGAGATCTCGGTGCCGAGCACCGCGGCGGCCCAGGCGAGCCGGACGCTGGCGTGGCCGAGCCGCTCCAGCCGTTTGACCAGTCCGGTGCCCCGTGCGCTCGCCCCGAGTTCCCTCAGCAGGGAGGCCGACTCCGCGTCCGGGGCGAGGCCCCGGTCCTGGACCTTGGCGACGAGTTCGACGGTCTCGTAGGGGTTGCCGCCGGTGACCACCCAGCACTCGTGGCAGAAGACGTCGTCGGCCTCCGCTCCGAGCGAGCCGCGCACCAGGTCGGCCACCGCCTCCGGGCTGAGGGCGTGCAGCGGGATCGGGCGGGTGCTGCGGCCCTCGACCAGTTCGCGGAACTCCACGGCCCCGTCGGGCAGTTCGTCCGGGCGGTAGCCGAGGACCACCAGCACGGGGAGCTCCCGTGCCCGCACCGCGAAGGCGGCGAGCCAGGCGAGCGACTCCAGGTCTCCCCAGTGGGCGTCGTCGAGGACGATCACGACCGGCGCCCGGCGCACGGCGATCTGGGTGACGACCCAGTCCAGGCCGTCCCTGACGCCCTGGGGGTCCGGGACGGGGGCGCCGGTCTGCTGCGCGAACAGGCCGACGGCGGGACCGGCGATCTCGTACCACCCGCCGAAGATCTCACGGCGCTCGGCCTCGGTGCAGGACGCGAGGACGGGCTGCAGCAACTGGCGTACGACGTGGAAGGGGACGGTGTGCTCCTGCTCGCTGCCGCGGGCGAACAGCACGGTGCAGCCGCGGGCGGTGGCCATGCGCCGGACCTCGGCCAGCACGGTCGTCTTGCCCAGCCCGGCGGCCGCGCTGTAGAACAGCAGCCCGCCCTGCCGGTCCTCGCCGTCCTCGTCGCCCGCGCAGAGCCGGTCCACCGCGATCCGTGCGGCGGTCACCTCGTTCTCGCGCTCGTACAGGAGGGGTTTTCCCCGTCGATCGTGTCCGCCCACGATGGTGGCCCTCCCCGCGCGTTGCCGTTCCGGCACGTCGTTGCCCCCCTGATCTGCCGGTGTGCCGGGAAGAGTAGCGAAGCGCGCACAGGGGCGTCAGGGATGCCGGGGAATTGGTTGCGGGCGGGTGTGACGTGGTGTTCACGCCGTGTGCCCGGGTCTGCCCGCCTGGTGGGGCGCGATGCGGACCGCTGCTTCCTGCAGTCGTTCAAGTTCCTGGTCGAGCCAGGCTCCGGTGCGCCGGTGGATGCGGGCCAGTCGATGCCAGGCCGGATCGCCGAGCACGATGTCGCGTGCGTCCTCCAGGCTGTGGCGGCCGGGGCCGAGGAGTTCCCGGGTGATGACGACGGCCGCGACCGGGGGGAGGCCGTCCGTGTGCATCCTTTCCTGCACGGCGCGCATGTTCGTGCGGTGAAGCAGCTCCCGGTACTCCCGGATCCGTGGTTCCAGCCACCGTACGTGGCGGGCGTACTCGCCGTCCTTCTGCCCGGCTGGCTCGGCCACCCGGAACGTCGGGGCGAGGGCGGCCTCGAGATGGTCGACGAAGTCGGCCTCGCTCTCCGCGACATCGGGGTACTCGGTGACGAAATGTTCCCACTCGACACTGTGCTTGAGGGCGGCAATCTCACGCTGCCCCACCGGACGGCATCCGTCGGGCGGCGAGCCTGCGCGTCCGTCGCCTCGAGGCGGCGGCTTCGCTCGTCGCGGGAGCCGCCGGATGCCCGGTGGCCGAGGGGTCCTCGCGTGCTCAGCGGCGGTGGACGCTGACGGCGTAGCCGCCTCCGTCGTAGGGGTCGGCGTCCCAGGTGGCGAAACGGTCGACGAGGGTGAGACCGGCCGCAGCGCAGCAGGTGTCGTACTCCGGCAGCGTGATGCTCGGCGGCACGGGCAGGTGGGCCTCGTCCAGGCCGAAGCCGGCGACCAGCAGGCCGCCCGGGCGCAGGGCCACGGCCAGACGCTCGATCACCGTGGCCTCGGTGCCGGGGGCGAGCAGCGGGATCACGTTGCCCGCCGCGACCACGAGATCGAAGTCCGCCGCGATGCCGAGCGCAGCGGGGTCGAACTCGGCCAGGTCGGCCTGGAACCAGGGAAGCTCCGGCGCCTGCCTGCGCGCCACCGCCAGCATGGATGCGTCGAGGTCCACTCCGACGCAGTCGTACCCGAGTTCCGCGAGCCGGATCATGACCCGTCCGGTACCGCATCCGGCGTCCAGCACCCGTGCTCCGGCCGGCACGAGGGCCGCGCAGAACCGTGCCTCGCCGTGGACGTCCTTCCCGCTGCGGGCCAGGGCCGCGAACCGTGCGGCGTAGGCCTCTCCGGACGTCTCCCCCGTCAGCTCCCTCCAGCGACTCATGCGCCCACCCTAAGGTCGGCCCGTCGCAGGTTGACCGTGTGCCGTCGGAAGGAGGGTTCCTGATCCGGAAGGGGTCTTCCTGGTCCGGCCCGGGAATCCTCGGGCCGTGGGGCGCGCGGCCGGTCGCGCCATGGCCCCGCACCGGTCCTGCACCACGGCCCCGGAAAGCAGAAAACCCCTGGTGAACAGGGGTATCAGCTGGTGTCCGAGGGGGGACTTGAACCCCCACGCCCTATACGGGCACTAGCACCTCAAGCTAGCGCGTCTGCCATTCCGCCACCCGGACGAAGTGTGGGCCGCCTGGGCGGGGAGCGTGTTCCCCGCGGCGACAGGACAACAATACCAAGGTTTGGGAGTGCCTTTCACCTGCGTATCCGCCCCGGGAGGGGCCGGGGACCCGCAAGGCGGGCACGGAAGGTGACCGGAGGGACACCGTCAGGTGTGTCCCTCCGTGTCTCCTCGTGTCTCCCTGTGCCCTCCCGGGCGGGTCCCCCGCGGGCCCCGGGCGGGTCCTCCCGTGTCCGGGCGGTGCTACCTGCGGCGCAGGGCGGCCAGGTTCCGGTAGCCGATCCGGGCGCATTCCAGGGACCGGGCCGGGTCGCCGTCGCTCGGGGCGTTGTCCTGTTCGACCATCGGGTTGTGGTAGTGGTGATGGCCCACCCGGGAGAAGAACGTCGTGTAGTCGATGTCTCCCGTGCCGAAGGGGACCATGTCGTAGCCCTGGCCGTTGGTGGTGTTGACGACGCCGTCCTTGGCGTGGAAGAGCGGGTAGCGCTTGTTGTGGCGGGCGACCAGGCCGGCCGGGTCGAAGATCTTCGTGCGGGTGGAGCCGTCGGGGGCGGTGTAGGTGCGGAACTTGTACTGGGCCACGTGCGCCCAGTAGATGTCCATCTCCAGCCAGACCAGCCCGGGGTCGGTGACGGACAGGAAGTACTCCAGCTTGCGGATGCCGGAGCTGCGGGTCGGACGGCCCTGGGCGTCGAGCGGGCCGCGGTCGAGCAGGAAGTCGTACGCCGCGTCGTGGTTGTGGGTGTAGAGCTTGATCCCGGCCCTGCGGGCGATCTCGCCGAGGGTGTTCCACTTGTCGGCGGCCACGTCCCAGTCGGCCTTGTGGGAGCTGTCGGTGGGGTCGGCGCCGGTGCCCATGTGGTCCATGCCCAGGATGCAGGCGATCTCCAGCTGTCTTTTGAAGGTGTCCAGGTCCTCCTTGGTCAGGGGCCAGGACGGCGGGATGAAGCCGTGGTTGCCCCGGGCCCGCAGCCCGTGGTCGTCCAGCCAGCGGCGCAGCAGCCGGGCGCCCTTGACGTTCCCCAGGTCCGCGCCGCCGGGGGCGTCGGGGTGCTGGCTGTAGCCGGCGAACTCCACCTGGCGGTAGCCGAACCGGGCCAGCTGGGCGAAGACGGCGCGGAAGCCGGAGGGCAGGTGGGTGGAGTGCGGGTCGCGGCCGATCGCGTCGCGGACCGTGTAGAGGATGATGCCGCGCTTGTCCTCGGGGACGAGCGGATGGCCCTTGCCTCTGCCGGGGACGCCGGCGGCGGGGAGGCCGGCGGCGGGCGCCGCCTGCACGGGGGCCGCGCCGAAGACCGGGGCGGCGATCGCACCGGCCGCGGCGGCCGTGCAGGTGCCGAGGAAGCGGCGGCGGCCGATGCCGAGGCTGCGGCGCAGCCGGTCGCCGGTGTCGTGGTCGGTGATGTGGATGTCGTTCACGGGTGCCTCTCTCTGGACTGGTGGTCGGGTCCGCCGAGACCGGCGAGGTGGAGCAGCAGGGCCTTCACGTCGGTGGCCGCGACGCGGTCGCCGACGGCGTGGGGGACGGAGCAGATGAGAAGCGGACCGTCGTCGTCGCTGTCGGGGAGGCGGCCGTGGCTGCCGCGGACGAAGGACGCGTCGAGAGGGACGACGGCCATGCGGTAGCGCAGCCCGAGTTTCTTGCGGGCCAGGGCGGTGGCCGCCTTGACCTTGACATAGGGGTCGAGCGGGTCCATGAACAGCTCGGCCGGGTCGTAGCCGGGTTTGCGGTGGATCTCGACCAGCCGGGCGAAGTCGGGGGCGCGGTCGTCGTCGAGCCAGTAGTAGTACGTGAACCAGGCGTCCGGTTCGGCGACGGCGACGAGTTCGCCGGAGCGCGGATGGTCGAGGTGGTGGGCCTTCTTGCCCTCGTCGTCGAGGAGCAGGTCGATGCCGGGCAGGCCGTCGAGGGCGGCCCTGGTGGCCTCCAGGTCCTCGGGGCGGCGCACGTAGACGTGGGCGATCTGGTGGTCGGCGACGGCGAAGGCTCGGGAGGCTGTCGGGTCGAGGTACTCCATGCCGTCCTGGGTGTGCACCTCGAGCAGGCCGGCCCGGCGCAGGGCGCGGTTGATGTGGACGGGACGGTCGGCGCGGGTGATGCCGTACTCGGACAGGGCGACGACGGTGCGGCCCTCGGCGCGGGCGTCGTCCAGGAGGGGCGCCAGGGCCGCGTCCAGGTCGGTGGCCGCCTGCAGGGAGCGGGGGTCGTCGGGGCCGTGGCGCTGCAGGTCGTAGTCGAGGTGCGGGAGATAGCAGAGGGTCAGGTCGGGGCGGCGGGTGCGGTTGATGTGCCGGGTGGCGTCGATGATCCACTGGCTGGAGACCAGGTCGGCTCCCGGTCCCCAGTAGTGGAAGAGGGGGAACGTGCCGAACTTCCCGGTGAGTTCGTCGTGCAGGGACGGCGGGCGGGTGTAGCAGTCGGGTTCCTTGCGGCCGTCGGCGTAGTAGACGGGGCGCGGGGTGACGGTGATGTCGGTGTCGGCGCCCATGGCGTACCACCAGCAGATGTTGGCGACCGTGTAGCCGGGGTGGGCGCGGCGGGCGGCGTCCCACAGTTTGTCGCCGGCGACCAGGGCGTTGTGCTGCCGCCACAGCAGGACCTCGCCGAGGTCGCGGAAGTACCAGCCGTTGCCGACGACGCCGTGCTCGGAGGGCAGGGCGCCGGTCAGGAAGGTGGACTGGGCGGTGCAGGTGACGGCGGGCAGGACGGTGCCGAGCGGTGCGTGGGAGCCGGAGCGGGCGAGGGACTTGAGGTGGGGCATGTGGTCGAGGAGCCGGGGGGTGAGGCCGACCACGTCCAGGACGAGCAGGGGTGTGGGTCCCTCGGTTCGGCTCATGGCAGCTCCTTCAGGCCGAGGTCGGTCAGCAGGTCGCGGACGAGGGCGAGTTCGGCGGCGATCCCGTCGGCGAGCCGGGCGCGGTCGCGGGGGCGCAGCTCGGGCGGGAGGGCCTGCCAGGTGTAGGTCTCGACCTCGAGGTGGCGGGTGAGCGGACGGGGGCCGCCGACCAGCCGGGTCAGCGCGGTCCTCAGGACCGGGAGGGTGGAGGTGAGGGGGGC
>NZ_MUME01000127.1 GCF_002155915.1 Streptomyces thermovulgaris
GTAGACCGACGTGTCGATCGGAATCGCCACATAGGAGGCGATGAAACCGGCGGTGGCCAGCATCGACACCGTGAACAGCAGGGCCACGGTGCGCTCGGACCGCTTGGCCGCCCGCTCGTCGATGTCCTGGACCCGGGACTCGTGCGGCGGCAGGCCCGGGTCGGCGAACGGATTGCGCTCGTCCGCGACCGAGACCGCCCCGCGCCCGCGCTCAACGGCGGCCTGCTCGGCAGGCAGGTTCTGCTCCGGGGTGTCGTGACTGCTCATGACCTCTTGGCCTTTGCGGTCCGGGCGGCCACCCAGACGGCGACCACGACGAGTCCACCGAGTCCGAAGACCCAGCCGAACAACCCTTCGGCAACCGGTCCGAGACCGCCCAGCCCCAGTCCTCCGGGATTCACGGTCTCGGGGCCGTTGACCGCGTTGAGGTACGCGATGATGTCCTTCTTGTTCTGCTCCGTCAGCACACTGTCGGGGAAGGCGGGCATGTTCTGCGGGCCGGTCAGCATGGCCTCGTAGATGTGCTTGTCGCTCACTCCCCTGAGACTCGGGGCGTACTTCCCGTACGTCAGCGCACCGCCCTTGCCGGTGAAGTTGTGGCACTGGGCGCAGTTGTTGCGGAACAGCTCACCGCCCTTGGCCGCGTCCGCGCCCTCGGGGTCGTACTGGTTCTTCGCCGGAATGGCCGGACCGGGGCCGAACGAGGCGATGTACGCGGCCATCCGGTCGATCTCGGCCTGGGTGTAGATGTTCCTCTTCTGCGGGATCTGCGGGCCCGGCTGCTGGGCCGGCATACGGCCGGTGCCCACCTGGAAGTCGACCGCCGCGGCGCCCACGCCCACCAGGCTGGGACCGTCGGCGGTGCCCTCGCCCTCGGTGCCGTGGCAGCTGGCGCAGCCGACCTGATAGAGCCTCTCGCCCTCTTCGATGGCGAGGGACTGGGCGGTCTCCTCGGCCTTCGCCCTGCTCGCGGGCGCGAACGCGGTGTACAGCCCCCCGGTGCCCGCCAGCGCGAGGAGCAGGACGACGACCGCCGCCAGGGGATGGCGTCGTCGCGCGGACAGCTTTTTCACGGATTACCCCGCTATCGGATTCCTGCGTCGATACTTCCAGGATGTGCACGGGAGCGTTCACGGCTAGTTGATCTTGTGGATCCCGGCGAGGGGCGAAGCGGCGCCGGCCGGTCACCGGTGTGCGCCGTCGTCCTTCCCGGGGGTCGTGGTCCCCGGTTCGCCCGGCGCCACGCACCGCGTGGCACGAAGTGCCCACGACTATTCCAGAGTCGGGGGTGTCAGCCGTGCTTCCGGCGCCGGAGCGGCACCGTATGGCGTAGTCGGCCGTGGCACGGGAGCGTATCGGCCGTCCCACGGCCGGCCCCGCACCTCCGTACGGGTGACGGCCGGCCGTCGCACCTCCCGCGTGCACCTGCCATGAGCACGCTGTGCCGCACCGGCGGCCGCGGCCGCGTCTCACGCGATCCGGCAATGCACTCGAACGGATGGAAAGATCGGCCGTTCGGCCGCATCCTCCCCGTCTGCGTGCGGTGATGCCGAAACAGCAGGAATAGGTTCCTCACAGCTGGTTGCGCGCTGCCCGAGAACAAGAGCGAGATGCGTGCCCGTCCGTGCTGCTGGAACCGCCGTGCTTTCGGTCATTGATTAAGGAATCTGATGGCGACACAGGCAACTGAGCCGGTCTCTCCCGTACCGGCGGTGGAACGCCGCACCAAGGGGCAGGTGATCGTCTCTTGGCTGACCACCACCGACCACAAGAAGATCGGGCATCTGTACCTGATCACCTCGTTCGTCTACTTCCTGATCGGCGGGGTGCTGGCGATGGCGATCCGGGTGGAGCTGGCCCGCCCGGGTCTGCAGTTCCTGTCCGCCGAGCAGTACAACCAGGCGTTCACCATGCACGGCACCATCATGCTGCTGCTGTTCGCAACGCCGACGTTCGCCGGCTTCGCCAACGCGGTCATGCCGTTGCAGATCGGCTCGCCCGACGTGGCGTTCCCGCGGCTGAACATGCTGTCGTACTGGCTGTTCGCGCTCGGCTCCCTGATCGTGCTCGCCAGCTTCCTCACCCCTCAGGGCGCCCCCGACTTCGGCTGGACCGCCTATACCCCGCTCAGCGACAAGGAGCACACCCCGTATCTCGGCGGCGACCTGTGGATCATGGGACTGGCGCTGACCGGGTTCGGCACCATCCTCGGCGCGGTCAACTTCATCACCACGATCATCTGCATGCGCGCCCCGGGCATGACCATGTTCCGGATGCCGATCTTCACCTGGAACGTGCTGCTGACCTCGGTGCTGGTGCTGCTGGCCTTCCCCGTGCTGGCAGCCGCCCTGCTCGCGCTGGAGGCGGACCGTCACTTCGGCTCCCACATCTTCAACGCCCAGAACGGCGGGCCGATCCTGTGGCAGCACCTGTTCTGGTTCTTCGGCCACCCGGAGGTCTACATCCTGGCCCTGCCGTTCTTCGGCGTGGTCACCGAGATCATCCCCGTGTTCTCCCGCAAGCCGGTCTTCGGCTACATGGGTCTGGTCGGCGCGACCATCACCATCACGGGTCTGTCGGTGACGGTGTGGGCCCACCACATGTTCACCACCGGTGCCGTGCTGCTGCCGTTCTTCTCCTTCATGACGTTCCTCATCGCCATCCCCACCGGGGTGAAGTTCTTCAACTGGATCGGCACCATGTGGAGGGGCTCGCTGTCCTTCGAGGCTCCGATGCTGTGGGCGATCGGCTTCCTGGTCACCTTCCTCTTCGGCGGGCTGACCGGTGTCGTCCTCGGCTCGCCCCCGCTGGACTGGCACGTGCACGACAGCTACTTCGTCGTCGCCCACTTCCACTACGTGCTGTTCGGCACCATCGTCTTCGCGATGTTCGGCGGCTTCAGCTTCTGGTGGCCGAAGATGACCGGCACGATGCTCGACGACCGCCTGGAGAAGGTCCACTTCTGGACGCTGTTCGTCGGCTTCCACACCACCTTCCTGGTCCAGCACTGGCTCGGCGCCGAGGGCATGCCCCGCCGTTACGCCGACTATCTGGCCGCGGACGGCTTCACCGCCCTGAACACCGTCTCCTCCATCGGCGCCTTCCTGCTGGGCCTGTCGACCCTGCCGTTCCTGTACAACGTGTGGAAGACCGCCAAGACCGGCAAGAGGGTCAAGGTCGACGACCCCTGGGGCTACGGCCGCTCCCTGGAGTGGGCGACCTCCTGCCCGCCGCCCCGGCACAACTTCGTCACCCTGCCGCGCATCCGCTCCGAGTCCCCCGCCTTCGACCTCCACTACCCGGACGTCGCGGAGGTGGACCAGGCGGAGAACCTCGGACGGCGCGACGTCGTGGAGGCCAAGGAGCACAAGGACACCCGGCGATGAGCGTGCAGTGCCACGGCGTCATGGGCCGAACGGTGGTGTCACGGCGTCAGGAAGGGTGATCCCGCAGGCTGCTTCCGGCCGGCCGGGAGTACCGCCCTGCGTGGCCGGTACGGCCCCCGCACACGCCGGCCGGGTGCGGCGGTGGGGGCGACGCCCCGCATGACCGCCGCCTCCGCGCCCCGGTCGCGGACCGACGTGCCTGCGGCGCGCCTGCAGAGCGAAGGGCCGGCCCCGGCAGGGGCCGGCCCTGTTCCTTCGTCTCCGGCGTCCACGGCGGGCCGCGGACATCGTGGTGACCGCCCCGGTCACCATTCCCCGACCCTGGACGGCGGCCGGCGGAATCGACCGGGACGAAGTCCCTCGCCGAGCCTGCCCCACTCGATGCCGGTCACGGCCGTGCCGGCCACCCGGTCGGCGAGGGAGCGGTGGCCGGGAAGGAGCACGGGCAGCGCATTGCCCAGGAACAGCACCACCGCGGCCATCCAGACCAGCACCGACAGCACGATCTGCCCCTCGACCAGCAGAATGCAGGCGACGGCGTAGACGGCGACGTCGGCCGCCGTGGTCACTGCCGCCCTGAGCGCCGCCCGGCGCGGACGACGCGGGGTGACCCGCAGCCCGGTCAGCCCCTTGCCGAGGGTCCGGCCGAGCAGGGCCAGGCACGCCCACTGGTAGAGGAAGGTCGCCACGATCAGCAGACCGAAGGCCTGCTGGACGTAGAACACCGAGGTGTTCCACAGCGACAGGCCCAGGTTCTCGGAGGCGGCGATCACGTCACCGCGCGAGACCAGCAGGTCGAGGCCGCCGCGGGTGGCGAGGGCGGGCACGTCGGTGACGAGCGTGGAGATCCGCTGGAAGGTGAGCACCGCAAGCCCCCAGGCCAGCAGGACCACCAGGGCGAAGTCGATGGACCAGGCCACGGCCCGGCGAAGCCTCAGCATGTGTGTGTCCCCCCTGAACCTCATGTGCCGACGGATCAGGGTAGTGACCCGCTTCGCGGGACGTGCAAAGAGCCGGGGGGAGCGTTTCCACCCGGTGACATGGCGACCCGCCTCGTGCCATGACGGCCGAAGCGGCCGTCGCCGCCGCCTTCGCGAGCCGCCGGTCACGCCGTGGTGCCGGGTCCACATCGGCGGCCGGGGCCGAGACGGTCTCGCGGTCTGTGCGAGTCCGGATCGAAAGCCGCCTCGCCGCCCTCGCACGAGAGCGGGAGACACAGCCCGGCAGCGTGCGCGACCATGACCGCATGGACGTCGTCGAGCTGCTCGAGTCGGCTTGTCTCCTCGTCCCGGAAGAGGCCGCCACCGAGAACGACATCTCCGTGCAGGACGTCTGGGACCATCTCGCCCACGACGAACTCGCCCACGACGAATGGCAGACCGCGCTGAACCTGCTGGAGGAACCCGGAGACGGGCAACCCCTGCCCTTGACGCTCTGGGAGCAGCTCGCCGAGGCGGCCGGGCGACTCGGCTTCGAACGGAGCGCGGCCTGGTGCCACTGGCGGTGTTCCGAGATCCGAAACGGAATGACTCCGCCCGCTCCCGCCTCCACGCTGAGAGGCGGAGGGGCCGGCAAAGCGGTGCGGTCGTGCCGCGGGCCCGTGTCGCCCCGAAGTCCTGGGTCAGTCCCGTGAGTTGCCGAACAGCAGGCGGTAGGCGACAAGCAGCACGAGGGCGCCCGCAATGGCCGAGGCCCAGGTCGCGAGGTCGAAGAACTCCCGCTGCACCGGCCGGCCGAGGAAGGTCGCCGACAGCCAGCCGCCCACGAAGGCACCGGCGATGCCGATGAACGTCGTGCCGACGCAGCCGCCCGGATCACGTCCGGGCAGGACGGCCTTGGCGATCGCTCCGGCGAGAAGCCCCAGTACCAGCCACGCGACGACACCCATCTTCCCCAGCGCTCCTTTCCGCGGTCCTTCCGCACTTCTGCGGACACACCCCGGGCAGTGTAGGTTCTACAACCTTGTAGAGAAAGTGGCGGGAACGTGGAGGTGAGCGACGAGACGCGGGGACGGGGCATGGGAGTCCTGAGCGCGTCCCCACGGCGTCTATACGATGTCCGCTCGGAAAACGGACGGCAGCGGAGGGGAGACAGGGGCGTGGCGGAGCAGCGGCAGCGTTCCCGCAGACGGGGGCGGGGCGAGCTGGAGGCACTGGTCCTGTCGGCGCTGCGGGAGGCGGAGGGCCCGGCGACGGCCGGCTGGGTGCAGGAGCGCCTGGGCGGAGACCTCGCCTATACGACCGTCGTCACCATCCTGACCCGGCTGCTGGCCAAGGGCGTGGTCACCCGGGAGCGGGTCGGCCGGTCCTTCGCCTGGACGGCCGCGTCGGACCAGGCGGGCCTGGCCGCCCGGAAGATGCGCAGACTGCTGGACGCCGAGAGCGACCGGGAGGCGGTGCTGGCCAGTTTTGTCACCGGTCTCGAGCCGGACGACGAACGCCTGCTGCGGGAATTGCTGGGGCAGACCAGGGACGAGTGGAAAGACTGAGACATCATGGGGATGTTCGTCTTTCTGCCGTTGGTACTGCCCCTGACGGCATGGCCGATCGCGCGCCTGGCCGAGCAGCACCTGCATCCGTGGACCGCGACCAGGCTGCTGACCGGGATGGCCGCGGTGATGGCGACGTGCAGCACGGTGTGCCTGGGCCTGCTGATGGTGGTCGGCACCGCCCAGCTGCCCGGCAACCCGCTGCCCGACGGCTGGTCGGACCCCCGGGTGCGCGAGGCGGTGCCGTACGACGAGATCGCCGGCAAGGCGGCGATTCCCGCCCTCTTCGCGGTGCTGGTGGCATGCGGCAGGACGCTGTGGCGGCACTGTCGGGTGCGCCGCCGCGCCCACCGTGCGCTGGCCGGGCTGCGGGACACGGAGGTGGCCGTCCTTCCGGACGACGTCCCCTACGGGTACGCGTTACCGGGTGGCCGGCGAGGTCGTGTGGTGGTGACCAGGGGGCTGCTGGACCACCTCGAACCGGCCGAGCGCCGGGCGCTGTTCGCCCATGAACGGGCCCACCTCGCCGCCCGCCACCACCGTTTCCTCCTCGCGGTCCAGCTGGCCGCGCGGGCCAACCCCTTCCTGCGTCCGCTGCGGACGGCGGTGTCGTACACGACGGAGCGGTGGGCGGACGAGGAGGCGGCCCAGGTGGTCGGCAGCCGCCGGATCGTGGCGCGCGCGATCGGAAAGGCGGCCCTGGTGTCCCGGGGCGCTCCGGGCACTGCGGCGGGCGCACTGGCGGGCTTCGCCGCGGTGGGACCGGTGCCGCGCAGGGTGGCGGCCCTGCTCGGCCCCGCCCCGACGACGCGTTCCTGGCCCTCGCTGTTCACCTCGGTGGGGCTGGCGGCGTGGGGAGCCGCCGCGGGGACCGCCGCGTCGGCGATGTCGTCCGCGAACTCCGCCGTGACGATGGTCCTCATCCTGCACGCCACCACGCCTCTTTGATCCGGCCCTTGCTCCGGTGTGCCCGCTCCCGGATTCGCTCCGGTGGGTCCGCCCCGGCGAGGCAGGACCGGAAGAGGTTCGTGGGGCCCGCGTGGCGGAGAGGTCACGGCCGTGCGGGCCCCGGTGGCGGTGGGACTTCCGGCGGGTGCGGCGCGGGTGCGGCGAGCCGGCCTCCGGAAGGAAGGTCACGTCGTCGTCCCCGAGGACCTGACGCGCATCCCGCCGTACCCGGCCGAGCGCATCCGCCGCTTCGGCGCATGCTCCCCCATGGGTTCGGCGACGATCCGGCCGCCGGCCTGTGCCCGGACGCCGGCCTCACCGCGCTGCGCGGCCGGGCCGTGGACGAGTGCCGCGGCAACCGGGCGTGAGCCCCGACGGCGTGGGGCCGTCAGCCGCGGTAGTGATCGGCGACCGCGGCGAAGGCGGCCTTGGGCTCCCAGGGCAGGCCGGGGTACGTGTCGCCGTGGCGGTCCTCGAGGACCTTGACGATGCCGAGGCTGGCGAGGTCGAGGTCGTCGCGGGGATCCCCGCCGGGGCGGTGGGGCAGGTCGTAGAGCGCGAAGAGGAACACGAAGGCACTGTCGACGCCCTCGCTGTCGAAGATCTCCAGCAGCTCGCTCAGGTATGCCGCCTGGCCGGCCTCGTCGCGCTCGTACTCCCCGGTCAGCCGGAGCGGCGCACCGGTGGCCGCGTCGGTCTCAAGAATGTCCATGCTGCGGGGCGCGACGTCACCCGCACCGCGCCAGGTGGCGGTGCCGAAGCCGGTGATGGCGACCGGTTTGGGCTGTGCGACGAGGCTGCGCACGCCGTCCCGGAATCGGTCGGCCACCTCCGCGGACCGGATGAGTTCGAAGGTCCTGAAGTCGAACAAGTCCCAGTCGACGCCCTCGAACTGTATGGCGGCGTAGGTGACCTTGCCGCGGAAGCGCTCGCGGACCACCGCCACGGCCTCGCGGAGGAAAGCGTTGACACGGGCACTGGCTGCGGCGATTCTCTCGGGCCGGCGGGCCGGGTCGCCCAGCAGCCAGCCGAGCCGTTCGTCGATGCTGTCGCCTTCGAGGAACCCCCGGTTCATGACGCTCAGTTCAACGCCGGTGACGAACACGACCTCGGCCCCCTGCGTCCGGAGTCGCTCGGCCCGCTCCGCGCAGTCGGTGATCAAGGCGAGGATCTCATCGGCCGTCAGTTCCAGCGGGTAGGGCGAGAACCAGATCTCCAGTCCGAGCTCGGCGGCACAGCGGGCGGCGAACTCCAGGCGCTCCGGGTCGCCGCCGGTGATGTGGACGGCGTTGCAGTGGAGATCGTCGCGGATGATGGTCAGCTCCTTCCTGACCAGGTCGGGGTCGAAGCGTTCCCGGGAGTTGCCGCCGTTGCGGATGAAGCCGGTGTCGTAGCAGATGCCTTTGGCTCGCATGTGTCTGGCCCTTCTGTTCTGGCGAGGGCTCGAGCGCAGAAGCAAAAGTTGCGTGCACGCAAGTTTGCGTGCACGCAATTTTACGTGTGCGCACTCAGGCTGGGATACTGCGAGGGTGACGACACGACGGACCGGGCTGCGCGAACAGAAGAAGCAGGCCACCCGGGTGGCACTGCGTGAGGCGGCACTGCGGCTGGCGCTCGAACGCGGGCCCGACAACGTCCGTGTCGACGACATCGCAGAGGCCGCCGGGGTCTCGCCGAGGACCTACAACAACTACTTCTCCAGTCGTGAGCAGGCGATCGTCGCCGCCGTCACCGCCGAGCGAGAGTCACGGGTCGCCGCAGCGGTCGCGGCCAGGCCCGCCCATGTCCGCCTCGCCGACGCCTTGACCGAAGCGGTCCTGGAGCAGTACACCGAACCACGTGATCACGACAAACTGCTGCTGATCACCACCAGTCCCACGCTGTGCGACGCGTTCCTGGACGCCACCACGGCGATCGAACATCCCCTTGCCGCCGTGATCGACCAGCGTCTCGGTGGCGCCGGTACGCTCACCGCACGCGTGCTCGCCGCCGGCGTGGCCGCCGCGGTGCGGGCCGCTCTCCAACAGTGGCTCCGGCCTCCGGCCGCACCCCCTGCGACGGGCGGGCTTGTCGTGCCGTCCGGCTCGCTGCCCGATCTGCTCCGCTCCGCGCTCGCCGCACTCGCACCCGCGTTCGACGCCGCCGAGGAACAGGCGCAACAGCGCTCGCATCAGGGAGTCCGTTCCCCCGACGGCTCCGACCCGGCCGGGTGACGCGCTGCCGTTTCGAGGGAATCGACGGCGCCTCGACGGCGGCCGCCCCTGCGCGCATCGCCCTGCTCGCATCCCGGGAGGCGCCGCTCCTCGGGCCGTTCTTCTCCGTCATGAACTGAGTCCGCATCGTCGATGCGGACTCCTTGACGCGGTCCCACAGGACCGTGAGAACTGCCGTGAGAACTCCGTGCGTGCCGGGAGGGTGCCCGGACCGGGTGGCTCCGGACAGCGGTCTTCTCCGGCATTCTCCGGCACGGGCGAACAGCGAAGGTGAAGGAAAAGAAGAAAAAGGTGAAGAAGGAGATGGGGAAGGCCGCCCGCGGGGAGCGGCGCCATGCGTCCGCCCACTCCCCGCTCGGACGTTCCTCGTCCGGCTCCGGAGCCGGACGTCAGCCCTCGTCCTCCTCGTCGCCCTCGAGGAAGTCCCCGATCTCGTCGACGACTTCGGCCGCGACCAGGCCGCCGGCGACACCGACCGCGAGCCCGGCGGCACCCGCGGCGATGGCGGTGCCCATGCCGGGACCGGAGCGGTGGGAGCCCTCGTGGGGGTGATGATCGCCGTACCCGTGCCCGGCGTACGGGGCGCCGTGCCCGGCGTACGGAGCGCCGTGACCGTATGCGCCGTGGGCGCCGTACGCCGCCCGGTTCTCGAGCATCTGGCGGATCCAGCCGTCCACTTCCGCGGTCCAGTCACGGGAGTCGTGGTGGCCGACGGTGAAGCGGGCGAGGGCGTCGTGGCCGCCGGAGAAGAGACCTCCGCGCTTGTCGGCCTCCAGGACGACCTCCATGCCGCCCGGGTGGGCCAGGAAGGTCACCTCGACCTCGTTCACCTGGTGCGCGTACTGCGGGGACGGGGTGAGCTCGATCTCCTGGTAGAAGGGCAGCTGCTGCCCGGTGCCGCCGATGTGCCCGTACTCCAGGTCGGCCGACTTGAAGCCGAAGCCGAGCCCGCCGAACGCCTCGAGGATCGCCTCCTGGACGGGCAGCGGGGCGATGGTCAGCGGGTCGAGGTCGCCCTTGTCCCTGGCGCCCGCCACCGCCAGCTCGGTGCGCACGCCGAGCACGATGCCCAGCGGCTGTCCGTGCAGTTCGGTGATCGGAGTCTCCCACGGCAGCGTCACACTGAACGGCACGCTGCGCTGCTCGCCCTCGGCGAGCCGGAAGCCGCCGCCGACGGTGAACCGTTCGAAGGCGATGACACCCTCGCTCTCGCCTCCCTCGTGCTCGGCCTCCACCCGGGCCACCAGCTCCAGGGTGATGTGCTCGATCTGGAAGTCGGCCTTGCCGCCCTTGAGATGAACCTGACCGGTGAGCGCACCGCCGGGCCGGGCCGGACCCGGGTCGAGGACCGTGTCGACGGTGGGGCCGCCCACGCCGAGCGAGCCGAGCAGTCGTTTGAACACCATGGTGGCGTCCACTCCTTAAACGTGCATGTGTTTCATGAGGGCGGTGCCGCCCGCCCCCGAGGCGCGCGGCACCACGACGGTACGCGGGCCGGTCACTTGGCCGCGTCGAGGGCGGCCAGGGCCTGGGCCCAGCGGACGTACTTCAACTCGGCCAGATCCGCCACGGTCTTGACCCCGAACGCCTCCTGCAGCAGTTCACCGTCGCGCTCGGACACCCCCTTCAGGGCGGCCACCGGGGCGGCCAGTATCTCGGGCAGGCTCTTGTCCGCCCATGCCTTGTCCAGCACCTTGTCCAGGTCGATCGAGGCCATGTGAGTCAACTCCACAAGTGCGAGGCCCGGTTCACCGGGTCTTCTACAAACACGTAGAAGCATAGGGCGGTCGGGGAGAAGGAGGAGACCGGTCGGGGCCGACACGTCGGAAAAGGCCGAAAACGCTGGGTTGCGGAATCGACGGCGGCGTGCTCTTCCGGCCCGTCTTCCGTGCTCCCGGAAGGTCCGGGGCCGTCCCCCCGGATCGGACCGGCCCCGGCGGAGGACCGCCGTGCCGGTGGGTCCTCACCGGCCCTCACCGGCCTTCACCGGTTCCCGGCCGTCTTCACCGGTTCTCGCCGGTCTTTCCTGGCTCTCGCCGGTCCTCACTGCCGGCCTTTCACGCGGATGCCCTTCCTCAGGAGCTCTCAAGAGCGCATCCCGAACAGGAAACGGGTCACCCGGGTGCGGCGGACCAGCAGTTCGTACAGGGCGAAGGTGAGGGCGAAGGAGATCGTGACGAGAGCGGCGTACTTGACCGGGACCGGTGCCGACCAGCCGACCACGACATAGGCGACGGCGACCACGACCGGCTGGTGCAGGACGTACAACGGCAGTGCGGCGACGGCGAGATGACGCCAGAGGCCCCGGCCGCGCGGCCGGGGCGCCGCAGCCGGATCCGGGGACTCCGGCGGGCGCTCGAGCCGCCGGCGGTCGAGCAGACCGGGCAGGGCGAGGACCAGACACCATCCGGCCGCGCCGAACAACGCCCGTGAGACGGTGGCCAGGACCGTCGTGTCCGTCATGGGCTCGTCGGCCAGGGCGAAGCCGGGGCCGGACGCCGCGAACAGCGCGACGCCGAGCACGGCGGCGAGCCTGGCCTCTCGCCGCATCACGGCACGGAAGCGGTCGTCCGCGGCGAACGTGAAACCGGCGAGGAAGAACAGCAGGTACGACCAGCGGTGCCAGCCCGCGTACTCCTGCTCCATCCGGGCGAAGGCGCAGATCGCGGCGAAGACGAGAGCCGGCGCGAGCACCGTGCCGGGCCGGTGCAGCACCGTGTGCGCCAGCCGGTCGCCGATACGGCGCACGGGCGCGTGCGGCAGCCACCGCACGAGCGGCGCCAGCAGGAGGGAGAACGTCAACAGCAGGACGACGAACCAGAGATGGCCGGTCTCGAAGTGCTCGCCCTGGAGGAGGAAGGGGAACTGCGCGGGCTCCAGGCGCACCTCGTAGAAGCGGGGCAGGAAATCGAGGTACGACACGTGGTGGCCGGCGCCGGCCGAGCGCAGCCGCAGCCATTGCGGCAGCGGGTTCAGCACGAGGGTCGCGAAGACCAGCGGCACTCCCAGCCGCAGCAGCCGTTCCTTGGCGAAGCCGCCCGGTCCGCGGCGGCGCAGCGAGTGCCAGGCGCCCAGGCCGGAGACGAGGAAGAGCAGCGGCATGGCCCAGACGACCGCGAACCCGGCGGCGATCAGGACGACTTCGGTGGTCTCGGTGTTCTTGACATAGAAGTCGTCGTCGGCGGCGAACACGAGCGCCGCGTGGAAGAAGACCAGTCCGAGCACCACCAGCACCCGGATCGTGTCCAGCTCCGGCCGCCGCTGCGGTGCCGCCGGCCGTGCCGGTTCCCTGGGCGTCGCCATGCCCGCTCCCCCCGTCGCCCCTGTCCGCACCAGTGTCGGGGAACCGACGGCGCGGCACCATCCCCGCGCCCGGCGTCGCTCCGTCGGCCGCCGTACGGACCGCCGGTCCGGCGAGGACACCGCGCAAACCGAGACAACAGACCGCACTCGAGGCACTGTTGACGCGTTTCACCACGTGTTCCTAGGCTCCCTCGCCGTCGGCTCCGACACGTTCGGCGGAATCCCCATCCGCCCGTCCGGATGCGGCCTTGCACGGCCGCCTTCTTGACGCCGGGTCAGGAGCCGCTGCTCGACCGCACCACTTGCACCGTCCCGTCCCCACCCTTCCGGGAGGAGCATGTGAACAGACGTCGTGCGACGACCTGGACCGCCTCGGCACTCGTCACCACCCTCGCCCTGACCGCCGCGCTCGCCGGCCCCGCCACCGCGGCGCCCGGCAAAGCGTCCGCACTCGCCGCCCCGGCGCAGACCCGGACGGGCGCGGTCGCCACCGCGACCCGCCCCGTCACGCACGAGGAGAACGACCGTGTCCCCAAGGGGGCGGTCTGGACCCAGCACTACTTCCCGTCCTCGGACGGCTCCGGCACCGAGCTGCACGCCGACGTCCTGCTGCCCGAGAAGCTGCCGAAGGGCCGGAAGGTACCCGTCATCCTGTCGGTCGGCCCCTACTTCGCCCACGCCGGGCAGACCGGCCCCGAGGGCTGGGCGCACACCGGTCCCTCGTCCCGTTTCCTGGACTTCATCGAGGGCACCGACCTGTTCAACCGCGGCTACGCCTTCGTGATGGTGGACCTGCGCGGCTTCGGCGGCTCCACCGGCTGTCTCGACTGGGCCGGCCCCGGCGAGCAGGCCGACGTCAAGGCCGCGATCGACTGGGCCGCGAAACAGCCGTGGAGCACCGGCGCGGTCGGCATGTACGGCAAGTCCTACGACGCCGTCACGGGGCTGATCGGCAACAACCTGGGCCAGAAGGCGCTCAAGGCCGTCGTCGCCCAGGAGCCGGTGTGGGACATGTACCAGTACATCTACTCCAACGGCGTGCCCCGACCGAACGTCACCGGCACCGCCAACGCCTACAACTCCATCGCCACGATGCCCCCGATGCCGGACGACGACCCTCGCTACCAGGCCAACGCCCGGTGGGAGGAGACCCACCCGGAGTGCCTGACGCAGAACGCGGCCGGGTACCGGATCGCCGACCAGTGGGACAAGCACTGGCGTGACCGTGACCTGGCGAGGCTGGCCAGGAACAGCCGCACTCCCCTGTTCGTCACCCAGGGCTTCATCGAGAACAACACCAAGCCCGAGGAGATGCAGGAGTACCTCGACAACCACGTGGGTCCCGAACGCGGCTGGCTCGGCCAGTGGGACCATGTGCGCGGCGGCGACCGCACCGGCGACGGCCGCCTGGCCATGGGACGCGAGGGCTGGTACGACGAGGTCCTCTCCTTCTACGACCAGTACCTCAAGGGCATCAAGCCGAAGGTCCGCTACCCGGCCTACGCCGTGCAGGACTCCACCGGCTCCTGGCGTGCCCAGCCCACCTGGCCGGTCGTGCGGAGGTCCGTCGTCCGCTCGCTCGGCGGCGGCTCGTACGTGGACGACGGAGGTGCCTCCGGCCGCGCGGCCCTGACCGCGTCCGGTGAGCCGGCACCGCCGGCGAGCGTGCCGCAGCCGTCCGGGACGTGGGACATGGAGAACGCGCCCGCGACCGACCCGGCCGCGCCGAAGGCCCTGCCCGAGAACCTGGCGAGGCTCCAGAAGGCGGGGAAGGTCACGTCGAGCTTCTTCGTGTGGTCCACGCCGCTCAAGCGGGCCGTGCGCATCACCGGCACCCCGAACATCTCCCTGACCGCCAAGGGAGAGGGCAACATCATGCTCAAGCTGTACGACGTCGCCCCGGACGGCACCGCCGTCATGTTCGACGAGCAGGTCTCCCTGCTGCGCCGGGGCCGGATGTCCGTCGATCTCAAGGCGACCGACTGGACCCTGGCGGCCGGGCACGTCCTGGCCGTGGAGATCGGCTCCATCCAGACCGGCTCGTGGCGTGCCACGCCCTCCGGGGAAACGATCAAGGTCAGGGGTGTGCAGCTCAGGCTGGCCCTGGACGACCCGGCCCGTGACATCCCCACCGCCGGCGAGCGCGCACCGTTCCTGGACACCTATCTCCGCCAGTACACGGTGAAGCTGCCGATCGGTCCGGCGACGTTCACGGTGGTCCCCGGCGGCCGTCTCTGATTCCCGGGCCGGCGCCGGCACCGAGGCTCCCGGGCAGGCCCCGGGACCCCGGCCGGCGCCGGCCCGCCCCCGCCCTCCCTATCCGGCTTCCTCGCAGGTCAGAGCTCCTGTGCGCCCCTTCGTGCGCCCTTTTCCGCCCAGGTCTTCCGCCTGTCCCCCGGACGCCGGGCACCCGGTGATCGCCGGACGCCCGGACACCGACGGTGGCCGCCCCGTAGCCGGAGCGGTTGCGGATCCCCCCGGTTGGGGGACGCTGGGAGAAGAGCTCGACCCGTTCGGACGGGGGGACCACTCGGGAGGCTTCATGTACAGCAAGGCCACGATCGCAGGTCACCCTATCCATCCCATGCTGATCGGCTTCCCGGTCGCCTTCTACACGGGAACCCTCGTGGGCTTCGCCGTGTACGCGGCCACGGGAAGCACGTTCTGGCTCAATCTGGCGATCGCGCTGAACGTCGTGGCCGTCGGCAGCGCGCTGCTCGCCGCAATCCCGGGATTCGTCGACTGGACGTTCGGCATTCCGCACGGCTCGGCCGCCAAGAGCGTCGGCCTGGCCCACGCCGGCCTCAACGTCATCGCCCTCGGGCTGTTCGCCATCAGCATGGGGACGTACGTCACCCGCTGGAACGATCCGACCACCGGGGTCGCCCTCGGTCTGGGACTGGCCTCGGCCGGTCTCCTCTGCACCCTCGCCGCCGGCTTCCTCGGCTGGATGCTGGTGCAGGACTACCACATCGGTGTCCGTCTCACCCCGACCCAGGAACGCGACGAGATCACGGTGCAGAGCGCGCACCCGATCGGCACCCACCGGCATCAGCACCCTGTGGCCTGACCTGCGGGGCGCCGACATGACGCGACGGATCGTCTGCCGCCGGATCTACGAGGAGGCCTCGCCGCAGGACGGCAAGCGGGTGCTCGTCGACCGGGTCTGGCCGCGGGGCATGCGCAAGGAGGACGCGCACCTGGACGAGTGGCTGCGCGAGATCGCCCCGTCCAGCGAACTGCGCCGCTGGTACGGCCACGATCCGGCCCGTTTCGACGAGTTCCGCCGCCGCTACCGCGCCGAGCTGCGCGACGCGGAGCACCGCGAGGCGGCCGAACACCTGCGGGACCTCGCCGCCCATGACCGGCTCACGCTGCTGACCGCCACCAAGGACGTGGACCACAGCCAGGCGGCCGTCCTGGCCGAATGGCTCACCGGCCCCGGGTCCGGACGCTCCGGCGCCTGAACCCGGGGTTGCCGGCTGTCCGTAGCGCGGGCTGCCGACGGCCCGGCGCGGCCGTCAACCACGGTGGGTGACGGGTAACAGATGATCGTACCGGACGGTCTGTGAACCAAGGCGGTGAGGTTGCGCACTGGTGGGGTTCTCCGGTAGCTAATGGGCTCACGCTTTCACGCTGCTGTTACGGGGGGTTGCGTGTTCGAAGGCGAGAATCCGGCATCGGAGGGGTGTCTCCCTTCGAACGCGGGCGGGAGCACCGGCGACTTACCGGGCGGCAACCCGGTCACAACGCGTTACGACCTGATCGTGATCGCCGTCTCGGGTGTCCAGCAGTTCATCACGGAGTCCCGGACCACATCCGATCTGAGCGCCGGCAGCGCCATCGTCGCGCGACTGTCCGCACGGGCCGCGCGGGAGTGCGCGAGCCGCGGCGCCCGTCTCGTGTTTCCCGCCGTCATGCCGCCGGATCAGGACTCAGGCGCACCGATCACACCGTGCAATGAAACAGCGGACTCCCTTGGCGTCCCCACGGTGCCCAACCGCATCGTCGCGCTCACGCCCGAGGGAAAGGGTGCCGAGGTGGCTGCCGCCGCCGACCACGCCGTACGGCAGGACTGGGCGGGACTGGTGCGCAAGGCACTGGGCAGGCCCGCGGCGACTCCGGGCATGCCGAGCGTCCAGTGGGTCAGCGTCCCGGCCTCGATCGGGGACTACGCACGGCAGTGGGAGGAGGCACAGCGCCTGCTCGTCGCCCGCAAGCGCATCCGGGCCTTCGACGCGGTGGAGGAGCCGGACCGGGATCTGTGCTCGCTCAGCCCCCGCTGGCCCGCCGAACCGAAGCCGCCGAAGGGCGTTCCGGCCCATGAGCGGGACCGGCTGGCGGCGGCGAACTGGGTGAAGCGGCGCTATCGCCACATCGGCGGCGCGGGAGACGACGGCGGCCCCGGCGAGGTGCCCAAGGGGTTCCCGTCGACGAGTTCGATCGCCTCGGCTCCCTTCCGGTCCCGTGTGCTGGACAAGATGAACGATCAGCGGGTGTCCCGAGCGGTGTCCGCGCTGCGCGCGGCCGTACAGGTCCTGGACCGCGGACGGGAGCAGCCGCCGGCCGCACTGGCGGCCAAGGCACCGGCGACAGCGGACGGCCGCTGGCTGGTCGGTTCGGCGGGCCGCTGGGTCTACCAGGACGCCTGGCAGGAGGATGTTCTTGCCAGGGAGTTCCCGTCGGTACCCGTCCAGGAGCGTACGAGGGCCGTCGCGAACGGCGTGCAGGCCGTGCGTGCCTTGCACACAGCACTGAAGGCGCCGAAGGACAAGGACGTGCCTCCGCCGCTCCCCCATCTCGCGGTCGTCGTGCAGGACCTGGACGGCATGGGGCGTTTCCTCGGAGGCGAGATCGCGGGAAGCCGTCGGCGGAACACGGTCACGGAGGCGTGGCACCGGGAGGTGTCCGAACGGCTGTCGGTGCTGGCCCGGGAGACATGCGAACTGCTGGAGGGGAGCAACTATTTCGGTGTCCCGGTCTACGCGGGCGGCGACGACCTGCTGGCCTTCGTCCCCGCCGCGTACGCACTGGCTGCCGCTCGGGCCGTCCGGGACGCGGTGCCCAAGACCCTGCTGCCCACCGCGAGCACGGCCGTTCTCTTCTTCCACCACCGCTCGCCCCTGCAACGGGCGGTGAGCGAGGCCCAGCATCTGCTCGAAACGGCGAAGAAGCAGATCGAGGGGAAGAACGGGCTCGCCGTGGGATATCTGCGCCGCTCGGGCGTGCGCGAGCAGTCGCTTCAGGCGTGGACGCGTACGGCGGACGGGCGCGGCCCCGTCGAGGACTTCGAGGAGTTTCTCTCCGGCCCACCGGGAAGCGGGAGCGGCGAGGCCGGGAGGCTTTCGCTGCGGCTCGTGCAGGACTGCGTGCGCGACGAGGCGGAGCTGGTGAGCCTGCCCGATGACCTGTTCGCGGCGGAGATACGGCGTCTGGTGACCCGTCATGGCGGTACGCGTGCGCAGGCGGATGCCCTGTTACGGCTGGCGGCTGCGGAGAGGAGCCGTCCGACGCCCGGCAGGCGCGTTCCTCGGCTTGCCGAGCCGGTGAAGGTCGCCGCGTTCCTGCGGCAGGAGTGCGCGGGAGGCGGGGCATGACCCGATCGGTGTGGCTGGCGTTCACTCCCCGCGACTCGCTGTTCATTCGTGACGGGCGGGTGTTCGACGCGGGCGCGGACAACGTGGCCCGGGCGGTGTGGCCGAGTCCGAGCACCATCGCGGGCGCGGTCGGTGCCGCGTTCGGCCGGGAACCGGTCGAAGTACGCGGTCCGGTGCTGGCCCGCCGTTCACGCAGAGGGAGATGGACCCCGTACTTCCGTACGCCGGCCGATGTCGTCGCCGTGGGCGAGCACGAAGTGGCACGGCTGAGCCCGCGGGACATGCCCGAGGGCTCCACCACCGACCTGGGCGCAGTGCGTTCCTGGCTCGGCGCGGCCGGGTCGGTGGGGATGGAGCAGCGCTGGGGAGGGTGGCTGCCCGGTGACGAGATGCGGCGCTACCTGGCCGGAGAACTCACCGCACGGGTGACGCCCGCCGGCGGGATACGGCACCTGGACCAGGATCCCGCACAGACCGAACCGCACGTCGGCCTGGCCCGCACCGAGAACCGCACGGCGCGCACCGGATTCCTCTACCAGGCGGCGCACCTGCGCCTGGCCGAGGGGTGGGGCTTTCTCGCGGAGTGCGTCCTGCCCGACGACTGGGGCGAGGTCGAGCCACGGCGGAGCGTGCAGTTCGGTGGGCGCGGGCGACAGGCGTGGGTCGAGGTCGCGGACGCGGTGCGGTGGCCGGCGCCTCCGTCGGACGAGAGGGCGTTCAGCGGCGGCCGGGTCGCGGTGTACGTGGCGACACCGGCGTTGTGGCCGGGGGGCTGGCGGATTCCGACGCCCGAGGGAGCGGAACTGGTGACCGCCGCCGTGGGCGACGCCGAGCCCGTTGCCACCGCCACCCCCGGCCCGAGAGGCGGACGTCCGAACAACCGCATGCTGCGCTGGGCGGTGCCGGCCGGGTCGGTGTACTGCCTGCGGTTCGCGGACGCCGCCACGGCGCGCGCCTGGGCACTGGGCGGTGCGCACGCACCCGGCGCGCATGGCACGGCGTACGGGCGGGAGCGTGAGGACCGGCTGCGCACGGCCGGTTTCGGAGTGGTGTTGACGGGAGTGTGGACATGAGCCGGGCCCAGCACGAGTGGCTGCTCTACCTGTACGCGGAGTCCCCGCTGCACGCCGGAGCGGCCGATGCCTCCGGGGTGATCGACCTGCCGATCCAGCGCGAGGCGGGAACCGGCTACCCGGTGGTGTGGGGCCAGAGTCTCAAGGGCGCGCTGCGGCAGGCCGCGCGCGACGACGACTGGGACGCGGACACCCTGCGAACAGTGTTCGGCTCGGACCCTCCGTCCGGGGCGGCGCCGGGTGAGGGCGGCGCGGACACGGCGGCCCGTACGGAGGTCACGGCAGAGCAAGGAGCGTTGACCGCGGGTCTGCTCGCCGTCGGCGACGCCCAGCTCGTCGCGCTTCCCGTCCCCACGCTCCAGCACACGTTCGCCTGGGTCACCTCGGATCTCGCTCTGGCACGGCTGGCCCGCAAGTATCTGGCCCTGCCCGAGGAGATGCGTCCGCCGATCGGGCCACCGGAGCGCACCCTGGGCGGCGTGGCCCTGGCCGCGCACACGGAATGGTGCGGAAAGGGCCGTGACGAGGTCCTCGGTCCGCTGGTGGTGCCGCTCGCGGAGAAACCCGATGCCACGGCGGCCGCCTGGGCGGAGCGGATCGCCAGGGACGGGATCAGCGAGGACGGCGTGTTCAAGCCGTTCGCCGACAAGCTGAAGCGGGATCTGCTCGTCGTCGACGACGACGTGATGCCCGAGCTGAACCGCGACTGCACGGAAGTGGTCGCGCGGGTCCAGCTGAACAGCGGCAAGACCGTGGAGCACGGCCCGTTCTACAGCGAATACCTCCCGGCCGAGACGCTGCTCGTCGCCTCCCTGACACTGCGCGCGTCGGAGCTGTCCGAGCTGGTCGTCGACGAGGTGAGGGAGCTTCTGCACGGACGGCAGATCCAGATCGGAGGCGACGAGACGATCGGCAAGGGACTGGTGTGGTGCCGTCTCGTCGGCGCCGGCGTCGAGAGCGCGGTGGATGCGGCATGAGCGCGGCCAGAAGGGTGGACCAGGCCATGGCCCTGGCCGCCAAGGACATGCTCCCCGAGAAGATCGGCAAGGAGTTGCGGACCCGCTACCGGCAGCTTCCGGTGATGCTGCACACCGCGGGGCTCGCCGCCACCTACGCGTTCGTCCTGTCGAAGAAGGACAACAGCGAACTCGGGCCCGCTTACAGGAAGGTCGCCGACGGAATCCGCAAGCACATCGGCGACCGCGCCCTCATCGGCGGAAGGACCCGCTGGGAAGACGACTTCGAACTGCTCGAAGCTCTCGCACAGGCGGACCGGTCGGACTACATGCGCGCGTCGGCGGAGATCTCCGCACTGGCCACCTGGCTCAGCCGGCTCGCCGAGGCCCGCTTCCGCGATGCGAACGCCGACTCCGGCACGGCAGACGGTGAGCCCCGGCCGTCCGGGAAGGAAACCACGTGAGCGAGAGGACGAACAGTGCGCAGGGGCCCAGCAAACCCGTGGGCCCCCTCTCACAGGCCGTCTCGCTCAGCGACAGCGGCGGCCTGCGCACACTCGGCGGTGGCAGGAAAGGCAGCGGCAGGGGCGCCAACCCCCTGATCGTCCTGCGCCGCACCGCGTTCCTCACCTGGACGCAGGGCCAGGCCGAAACCGACAGGAAAGCCAGCAGCGACAAAAGAGCGGTCCAGCGCCTGCTGCGCTGGGCCGACCAGACCGACCTCGGCCAGGACGCGAAGCTCATCGCCTCGGTCCATGCCCGCCGCACCCGTAGCCTGCTCGCCCTCCAAGAGCGCGGCCACACCGTGGTCCGCTTGCACGCCCGAGTCCAGTGGCGCCTGATCACCGGTATGGGGGCCAAGGACAACGCGCATGAGATCGGCATCGCCCTGCACGGCACATACGGCTGGCCCGTGCTCCCCGCCGCCGGACTGAAGGGGATGACGGCGGCCTGGGCCGCACGGAACACCACCGACACCGCGGCGATCGACGCGGTGTTCGGCACGCCGCGCCCGGCGGGCAGCGCGCCCGGCACGCTCACGGACGGCACGACCGGGGACCTCCCCCTGAGCCCTGCCCCCGCCGGCACCGCTTCCGGTGAGGCGTCCCGCGGCGGCGTGCTGTTCCTCGACGCCTTCCCGACCGAGGTGGCGACCGTGCAGCGCGACGTACTCACCCCCCATGCGCAGCCGTACTACGAGGCGGCGGAGAAAACCCGCAACAACGAGAACCGAGCGACGGGCGACAGCGGCGCATCCGTGTCGTTCGCACCACCGGCGGAACACCACAACCCTGTGCCGGTCCCCTTCTTGACCGTGCAGGGAGCCACGTTCGCCGTGGATCTCGTCGGCCGCGACGCCGAGGCCGTCCACTGCGCCAAGCGCTGGCTGAGCGACGCGGCCGACGCACTGGGCGCGGGAGCGAAGACCGCCGCCGGCTACGGCTATCTGAAGATCGACGACGACCCCGACTGGCCCCATCACCCGAAGCTCCTGCGAAAGGCTGACCGACCGTGACCCTGCACCTCGTCTCCGTCGGCTCCAACCTCCTCGACGCACTGGAAGCACCCAGCAGGATTCGCGATCTCGACCCCGACCTCGCCGACGCCATCCGCGAGGAGTCCCCCACCCGCATCCTCTCGGACATCGCCGGAACCGACAGCACGGCCGCGGCGGCCGAACTCGCCGCCTGCCTCAGCGCCGGCACCGACCAGCACCGGCATCTGGCCCGGCTCGTCCAGGAGATCAGCCCCGGACGGTGGCCCAGCGTGAGCAGCGCCGAACTGGACACCCTCACCCGCGTCCCAGGCGGCCAACGTCACCTGGCTGGGGGCGATGTGGCCGTCCTGCTCGCGACGGACACCGTCGACGGTCTCACCGCCGCGCTCTGGAACGCCCTCGCCCTCACCGGCGGGGACCTCGACCGCGTGGAGTACCTGGACGGACCCGCCGCCCCTCCCACCGCCCCGCGGGGACGCGCCCTCATCGTGCGCGTGCCGGGCCTCGACTCGCGTACCGAGAGCGACTTCACCCGCGCCATGGAAGGGCTCGGAACCCTCGGTCGCACCCTGGTCACCAAAGTCGCCGCCTCCGGGGACGAGAACTTCCTCTTCCACCTCTCCGGCGGCTACAAGGCCGCCGTCCCCTACCTGATCGGTCTCGCCGAAGGGCTGCGCTCCCTGCCCAGGAAGGGCGCCGTGCAGGCATTCATGCTGCACCGCGACACCCAAGGGGACGCCATCCGGCTGCCGTTGCGCAGGATGAACCTGAAGCTCCTGTACAAGGCACTCGGTCCCTTCCGGGACAACGGCAGGACCGCGCTGCGCCCGCCGGACGACCGGGTGTTCGAGGGGTACGCCTATGACAGCACCGCCGACGGCACCGGCTTCGAACTCACCGCGTTCGGTGCGGGCCTGCTCGCTCTCATCGGACGTCCAGAGGAAGACCTGGGGCTGTGAGCGCTCTCGCCCACCTGCCTTCGCAGCTCCACCCCTTCCGGGACCGGCTGACCGCAGGCGTGCTTCCCGCCGCACGCGCCACCCGCCCCGGCGACTGGGAGACACGCGACAGCGATGCCTTCCAGGCGGCGGACATCATTCCGCTCCTCAGGCCTCTCCTGCTGCTGGAGGGGGCGCCCCATGCCGACCGGGACGCCATGGAAGAGGCCCTGGGCCAGGTCGAGTTGTCCCGCACCCGGTTGATCACCTTGCTGTTCAGCCCCGACCACGTCCTGGAGACCATCGCCTCCGCCTTCGTCGCGGAGGGCCACACACCCGAGCCGGCACGGGTCTGGTCCTGGATGTGCTGGATCACCGAAGCCGCCCACCGTCAACTGTGCGCCAGTACGGCCCCGGACGCGCACCTGATGCGCCCGCTCGCCCACCGCTTGCGTTTCCTCGTCCTCAGCGAGCCCCTCAGACACAGAGAGGATCCGGTCTGGGCGGGAGATCCAGGGGAGTCCGCCGACCCCTGCGGCAACACCTTCGGATACCGGACCTGGTCCCTGCTCGTCCTGAGGGCCGAGGAGGCCCGCCGGGACTGGCTGGCCGTCCTGAACGCCTACCAGAGCAGCCCGCTGCTCTCCGGTGTCGGCAGCGACGCACTCGACGCGGAACTCGTCCTGACCGTCGCCGACAACTGGTCGCGCCGCAGCCGCTTCTCCAGCAGTCACCATCCGCTGGACGAGCCGGCCGAGCCGACCGTGCGCGACAACGCGGTACTCGGCCACATCGTCCACCGCCACCTCCTCCCCCGCTTCCGGATCCTGCACGTCACCCGCCTGGCTCCCCCGGCCGGACGCGACCACTGGCGCGCCGCCGTCCTCACGCTCGCGACCGCCGCGCTTCTCGCCGCCGTCGTCGGGGGATTCGCGAGCGGCTACTGGTTCCACACGGGAGCGGCGCTCGCGGGCCTCGCGTATGCCGTCCTCGTCACCGGTGTCGTCAAGCAGGGTCCGCTCTGGGCCGCCCAGTGGCTGCTGCGCTACCCGGCCGCCGCCGCGTTCGGGCTGTTCGCGCTGCTCGCCCTTCCCATGAACTGGTGGTCCGACCCGCACCCCCGTTGGGGCATCGCCGCATTCGTCCTCGTGGCGGGCGCGTTGGGCTATCTCGTCGTCGAGGTCCGCAACCACAACGTGAGCGGCCGGCAAGCCTTCTGCCGCGCGCTCGGTGTCCTCTTCATCGGCGCCGTCCACGCCTTCCTGCTCTCCTTGATCGTCCTCGTGTTTGTCGCGGCCACCTACACCGAGTCCGCCCCCGATGGCGACGGCCGCATCCCGATGCACCAGTTGTGGCACACCACCGGACTCGCCTGGCAGGTCCTCGCCCTGGCCACCGCCTGGTCACTCGTCGTCGGCGTGTTCTCCCAGATCCTCTGGGACGACCGCCCCATCACCGCTCCTCTGGCCCATCTCACCTGGAACGACGGAGGCTGACGTGCCCTGGACCACCCTCGCCCTCCAGACGACCACTCCGGTGTTCAACGGCCATGACGACGAGGGCGCCGGCATCCGCGTCCCCTCGCTGCGCGGCGGCATGCGCTACTGGTTCCGGGCCCTTGCCGGAACGGTCGTCGGCGACGACCTGCGCCTGCTGGCCGCCCTCGAACACGAAGTGTTCGGCGGCACCGGCCACCAGTCCCCTGTCGTGCTGCGCATCCCCGACCCACCCCGCACGGCCGACCGCGCGGAGGCGAGGTTCCTCGGTGTGAAGGGCGGTGAGCACATCCAATACCTCCTCGGCCAGGGCCTCTACGAAAGGACCCCGAGCAAGCGCCCCGCCCACGAAGGCCTGACCCGGTCCTTCGTCGCCGCCGAAACCGACTTCCACCTGGACCTTCGCTTCACCCCGGGCACCTCCGAGGCCGCCGCGTCCCTCGCCCTGGCCTCCCTGTGGCTCCTGTGCACGTACGGGGGCATCGGCGCACGCGTCCGCAAGGGCTTCGGCGGACTGCGCATCACCGGCGTCAGCGGTGGCACGCTGCCCGGCGACTGGACCCCGGACGACCTCCTCACCCCCGGCCTCGCCTACTACGAAGGCCTCGACCGGCTCACCGCCGACCACGGTGCACTGGCCCGTCACCGCACCTGGCTCGCCGCCCTGAAGGCGGCACCGGACGACCTCGCCACCCGTCCCGATCCCTGGCGCGGAACCCGGCCCACCTACCCCGTCCTCGGGCAGCACACCGCCGCGGCTCTGCGCCCGCGCCCCGCCACCTGGCCGACCCTTCTGATCACCGCCGGCAAGGAATGGCGCCACTTCCGGGCGAGCGAGGGCCCCTCGGAGACCGGTGGACGCATCCACACCCCCGAGTACAGGAAAGTGATCCGCGGCAACAGCGACCACTTCCCGCTGGGCGCCCTCGGACTGCCCATCACCTTCTACGACGGGAGGAACAAGGACACCGTCAACGTACGGAACGGCGCCGAACACCTGCGCCGGGCCTCACCGGTGTGGCTCCGCACCGTCGGTACCGACCGCACACGGCGGCAGCTGTTCTCGTTCGCCTTCCTCGGCGCGTTCCTGCCCCAGGACGACAAGGAACTGCGCGTCCGCCTGGGCGAGCGCACGCTCCAGGTCACCGACCAGGACCTCCACGACCGCGCCATGACCTGGCTCGACACGATGCGCAAGGGCGGGACGTTCGTCCGCACCGACCCGGAGTAGTGACATGCCCGCCACCCTCGTCCTGCACCTGCGCACGATCCGGGCCTGGAGCCCGAGCACCCGTCAACTCCACGGTCTGGCCTGCGCATTGTTCGAAGGAGACGACGCCGACCACACTGCTCAACAGAAACCGTTCACGATCCAGCAGCCCACCGCGCAGTCCCCGACCGCACTACGGCTGCGAGCGACCTGGTACGGCACGGAAGCCGTGCCCGGCACCGCGCTGGAGTCCCGGCTCCTGCGTCTGGGCAACACCAGGTGCCAGGTGGTCCGCACCGAGCTGCGCACCGAGTCCTTCGCCGCCCTCGCCTCAGCAGGCGCCACGACACGCGCGACGTTCACCTTCCACTCTCCCACCTACTTCCAGCGCAGCGGCGAACCCGACCTCACCCCCGACCCCGCCCTCATCCTCGGCAGCCACCGCCGCAGCTGGAACACCGGCGTCGGCCCCGACTCCCCCCTGTGGATCGACGACACCGCCTGGCAGGACCTCCAGGGCGCCCTGCGCATCGACCACTTGAACCTGACCACGACCACCCGCGACTCCGGCTACAACCGCCTCCGCACGGGCTTCACCGGCACACTCACCCTCCGCCTCTCCCTCACCGCCCCACCCCACACCGCCCACCTCCTCGCGACCTTGGCCCGCTTCGCCCCGTACGCCGGAACGGGCGCGGGCACGACGCACGGATTCGGGGCGACGACCAGCGTGGTGGAGGGACAGCGGGACCATGCGGCGCGATACGATTCCCCGAGGAGGTCAGCCCCACCACCTGCGCCTCAGGACGAAGACCGCCCTCGTAACCGGACAATGGCCTCCAGCCCCTTCAAGGCTCCTTCTCG
>NZ_MUME01000128.1 GCF_002155915.1 Streptomyces thermovulgaris
CCCGGGCTCGTGCGCGCGGCGCGCGGGTCACGGGTCACGGGAGGCCGGAGCCCCGGGGCTCCGGCCTCCCTCCGTCGGGCCGGCCGCCGCGGACCGCCCGGCCCGGGGGGGGTGTTCCCGGAGCCGTTCAGGGCAGTGTGTCGTCGTCGACGACGTGGACGGCGGCCTCCTCCGCGGTGGCGGCTCCCGCGTCGATGCCCCGGTCGGTGGCGATCTCCTCCCCGGTGATGTCGGGGTGGGCGCCCTCGTCGGGGGCGACGAGGCGGCCGGCACGGTCCGTGCCCGCCTCGGGGTCGACCGGCTCGCCCTCGCCGCCGGGCAGGTCGCCCACGGCGTCGCCCTGCGGTGCGCCCACGTCGGGCTGCTCCTGGGCCAGCCGCTGGTCGAGGCTCTCGCCCTCGCGCTGCTCGGCGGCCGTCGTGCCGTACTTGGTGACGCCCAGCGGCTTCTCCGGCGGGGAGTAGCCCTCGTCGAGGATGTCGTCGTAGGTCCGCTCGTCCACCGCGTCCTGCAGGTCCAGGGGCGCGGCGTCCTCCTGGTCCTCGTTGTCCCCGGTGGGCTGGTAGGCGTCGTCGGCCATGGGGTCGGTGCTCACGGGTTCCTCCTCGCGGCGGCTGGAGCGTCGGCGTGTCCCGAGTCGCGTTTCCCGTGGGGCCCGGTCCAATCACGTGCGGTCCTCCTCGTGGCGGGTGCCGTGGTCCTCGTGGCCGGTGCCGGGCGGACCGGGAAGGACGCGCCGTGCGTCCGAAAGCACCACCGGTGCGGCCGCTTGCTGGTGTCATGAGCGTCATGAGTGTCATGAAGCCGGCCCGGCACAGGAACCCCGTCGTCCTCGCGGGCGGCATCGGACTCGGCGCGTGGGCGGCGTTCGCCGTGCTCTGCCTGATCGTCGACGGCAGCGGTGCACCGCTGCCCGTGGACGGCTCCCTGCTGTCCTGGTCCGCCGCCCGTCGCCCGGAGGTGGCGGTGGCCGTGGCCCGCGGACTGACCGCGACCGGCACGGATGCCTTCCCGTACCTGCTCGTCGTGCTGGCCGGCCTCGCCGTCGGCCGCACGGCCCGGCAGCGCACGGTCGCGGCGGCTCTGGGCCTGGTCTGTCTGGTGGCGGGGCAGGCCGCGCGCCATGGCGTGCTCGAGCTGATCGCCCGTCCGCGCCCGCCCCGGCAGGAGTGGCTGACCCACGCCTCGAACTGGTCGTTCCCGTCCGGGCACGCCACCACCTCCGCGCTCGTCGCCGGGCTGGTGATCATGGCGGTGGCCGTGCGCGCCCCGCGCGGCCGTGCGGCGATCTGTCTCGTCGTCGGCTGCTGGGGCGTGCTGGTGGGGCTGACCCGGGTGTATCTCGGGGTGCACTGGTTCACCGATGTGATCGGCGGCTGGCTGTTCGCCCTCGGCTGGCTCGGGGTGTGTCTGTGTGCGGCGGCCCGGTGGCTGCCCCTCCGCCCCGTGACCGGTCCGAGGACAGGGGACGCACCGTCCTCGGGCCCGTCCTCCGGCGCATCGGCGCACCCGGTGCCGGCCGCGGAGGAGAGCGCCCCTCGGCCGCGGGAGGACTCCCGCGGGTCCGGCGGGAGTCGCCGGGAAGGCGCCCGTGGTGACCGGCACGGCGGGCGGTGCACGGAGGAAGCAGAGGCGCGGCGCACACAGGCACCGTGAGCACGCGGCGGGAACGCGGCGGCGGGCGGCGCGGCCTCACGGCCCGGTGTTCCCCCGGGCCCGGGGCCCGAGGTACAGGCGCAGGTCGCCCGACCGGTGGGAGGGCCAGGTGCGGGCGTAGGCGGGCGGGGCGCCGTCCAGGGGGGTGAGGGTGGCGACCGGCAGCCGCCCGGCGGTCCGTTCGATGTCCGCCCGGGTGGTGTTGGCGTTGGGGCCGTCGGTCGCGGCGGAGCCGCAGCCGGTGTAGAAGGCGATGGGGATGGCCTCCTCGCCGGTGAGCAGACAGGGCGGGCGCACCCCGAGGCGGTGCAGGTCGGCGGCGGTGGCGGCCCAGGCCCGGCGGTCGGCGGTGGTGCGCTGGACGGTGTGGGCGAGGACGGCGTACTGCACGACCAGGTGCCCGGCCAGGCCGAGGGCGACCAGGGACAGGACCA
>NZ_MUME01000129.1:0-122 GCF_002155915.1 Streptomyces thermovulgaris
GGCGCCACGCTGTGCGTGGCGTGCCGGGCCGGCCGGGTCGACGGCGACGGCTACTGCGAGAACTGCGGTCACGCCCAGCCGCGTGAACGCGACCACATGGAGCAGGAGTCGGGCCCGGTCGC
>NZ_MUME01000129.1:209-18221 GCF_002155915.1 Streptomyces thermovulgaris
CGACGACGCCTCCCTGGCCGCCTCCCGGGCGGCGAGCGAGTCCCTGCTGGCCTCCCTCCCCCGCGGCACGCATCCCCAGCAGGCCATGCACGAGGCGATCGTGGCCGCCGCGAAGGCGGTGGAGGCGCTCGCCGAGGAGCCCGCGACGGTCCGCGAGCAGGCCCCGCACCAGAACGCCCCGGCCTGCACGATCGTCGGTGCCCTGGTCACCTCCGCCCTGCTGGTCGTCGGCTGGGTCGGCGACAGCCGCGTCTACTGGGTGCCGGCGGACCGCACCGCGCCCCCGGCCCGGCTCACCGAGGACGACTCGTGGGCCGCCCAGATGGTCGCCGCGGGGCTGATGACCGAGGCGGAGGCGTACGCCGACGAGCGCGCCCACGCGATCACCGGCTGGCTCGGCGCGGACTCCTACGAACTCGAGCCGCACACCGCCTCCTTCAAGCCCGACCGGCCGGGCGTGGTCGTGGTGTGCACGGACGGGCTGTGGAACTACGCCGAGACCGCCGAGGAGATGGCCGCGGCCGTCCCCCACGACGCCGCCGTACGGCCGCTGCACGGCGCCCGGGTGCTGGTCGGCCGCGCCCTGGACGGCGGGGGCCACGACAACGTAACAGTGGCCGTTCTGCCGTTCCCGGCGCCGCCGCAAGGGGCAGGATCGTCCTGAGGGACGTGTGCCGGGGCGTGCCGTGGCACGGGACGCACGACCGCACGGCAAGCCCCGGCCCGGGCCCTCGTCGACGGGGAAGCTTCGCGGAGGACCGGCCCGTTCGCGGTCGTCGTCCCCGCGCACGGGGGCTCTGAGGGGGGCTCAAAGGCCATGGCCAATTTCTCGAAGTCCAGCGTGCCGCGGTTCTCGGTGGACGTGTACCAGAACGAGTACCTGCCCGAGGGCGGCCGGGAGGTCGACGCGATCGTCACGGTCACCGCGACCGGCGGCGGCACGATCGGCAGCGCGGTGACGGCACCGCACCTCTACTCGCCGGGCCGGGGGCCGTCCGCGGCGGTGGCGCTCATGGTCGACTGCTCGGGCTCGATGGACTATCCGCCGGCCAAGATGCGCCACGCCCGGGACGCCACGGCCGCCGCGATCGACACCCTGCGCGACGGTGTGCACTTCGCGGTGATCGGCGGCACGCACATGGCCAGGGAGGTCTATCCCGGCGGCGGCCGGCTCGCGGTCGCCGACGCCACCACCCGCGAGCAGGCCAAGTACGCGCTGCGCGGACTGAGCGCGGGCGGCGGCACGGCCATCGGCACCTGGCTGCGGCTGGCCGACCGGCTGCTGTCCTCGGCCGAGGTCGAGATCCGGCACGGCATCCTGCTCACCGACGGCCGCAACGAGCACGAGTCGCCCCAGGACCTCAAGCGGGCGCTGGACCAGTGCGTGGGGCGTTTCACCTGCGATGCGCGCGGCGTGGGCACCGACTGGGACGTGAAAGAAGTCACAGGGATCGCCTCCGCGCTGCTCGGCACCGCCGACATCGTCGCCGACCCGGCCGGTCTGACCGCCGACTTCACGCGGATGATGGAGACGGTGATGGGCAAGGAGGTCGCCGACGTCGCCCTGCGGGTGTGGACCCCGGCCGGCGCGACCGTCAGGTTCCTCAAGCAGGTCGCCCCCAATGTGGAGGATCTGACCGGCCGCCGCACCGAGGCGGGCCCCCGCACCGGGGACTATCCCACCGGGTCCTGGGGGGACGAGTCCCGCGACTACCACCTCTGCGTGCAGGTGCCCCCGGCCCGTGTCGGCCAGGAGATGCTCGCCGCCCGGGTCTCCCTGGTGATCCCCGAGTCCGTGGGCGTCTTCCGCCCCGGCGGGGCCGGGAGCGGGACGGCGGCGGTGCGCACCCTCGGCGCGCAGGGGCTCGTACGGGCCGTCTGGACCGACGACGTGGCCGCCTCCACCGCGATCAACCCGCAGGTGGCCCACTACACCGGGCAGGCCGAACTGGCACAGGCCATCCAACAGGGGCTGGAACTTCGCAAAGCAGGAGATATCGATGGGGCAACGGCCAAACTGGGTCGGGCCGTTCAGCTCGCCGACGCCCTGGGGAACAGGGATACTGCGAAACTGCTTGCGAAGGTGGTGGACGTGGTCGACGCAACGACAGGTACTGTGCGTCTGAAAGCGAAGGTCGAGGAGGCCGACGAGATGACCCTCGAGACACGGTCCACCAAGACTGTTCGTGTAAAGAAGTAAAGAAGCCGAGAAACGCCGAGAAGCAAGGACGCGGCGCGGCACCGCCGCCGCAGACAGCGAAAGACGACGAGCCTGGCCCCTCGGGGTTGGAGAAATCCGGTCGAGACGGCCGAGAAGGAGAGGGGGAAGCGCCGACATGCCGACCTGCCCGAACGGACACCAGTCGGGTTCCGACGACTGGTGCGAGGTGTGCGGTCACCGCATGACCAGTGCTGCCGTGCCTCCGCCTCCCCCGCCTCCTCCGGTCGGGGGTTACGGCTTCCCGCCCGCACCGGGGCCGGGCGGCCCAGGTGGAGCGGGCGGACCGGGCGGACCGGGCGGACCGGGTGGTCCTGGTCACACGGGTGCGCCCGGCGCGCACCCGCATCTGTCCGCCGGGCCGGAGCCCGAGCCGGAGCTCTGCCCGCAGTGCCGCACCCCCCGCGAGGGCGCCGCGCCGTTCTGCGAGGAGTGCCGGTGGAACTTCCTGACGAACACGGCGACCTCGTACACCCCGCCCGCGCCGCGCCCGCCGGCGCCCGGCCCCGGTCCGGACGCCCCCCGCTTCCCGCAGCCGTCCGGCCCGCCCTTCGGCGGCGACCCCTACGAGTACCAGGGTTCCCGGCCCTCCCAGGTGAACCGCCCGGCCGAGCCGATCCCTCCGGGCCCGCCCTTCGGCGGCGAGCCCCAGGGACGTGCCGGCGGTCCGGGCGGTCCGGGCGGACCCGGTGGTCCGGGCGGCCCGCAGGCGTTCCAGCAGGCCGGTCCGCCGGCCCCGCCCGGATTCCCGCAGGAGACGGGCGGCCCCCGGCCGGGCGGTCCCTCCTTCGGCGGTGACGACGACTGGGTGATCCCCCCGCCGTCGGCCACGGGTCCCGGTGGCCCGGGCGGCCCCGGTGGTCCCAGTGGTCCCGGCGGCCCGGGTGCGGGTCAGGGCGGCGGGTACGGCTACGCGCCGCCCGGCGCCACCCAGGCCCCGCACGGCCAGGGCTTCCCGCAGCAGCCGCAACAGCAGCAGCCGCAGCAGGGCGGGACCTGGACGGCGACGATCGCCCCGGACCGCGAGTACTTCATGGCGATGATGCAGCGCTCCGGCCCCGAGGCCGCGGGCCTGAGCCTGCCCGCGTACTCGCCGGAGCAGAAGCGCACGCTCACCGGCAAGCAGGTCACCATCGGCCGCCGCCGGCACTCCACCGGCGACACCCCCGACATCGACCTGTCGGTGCCGCCGGAGGACCCGGGCGTCTCCCACCAGCACGCGGTGCTGGTCCAGCAGCCCGACGGCAGCTGGGCGGTCGTCGACCAGAACTCGACCAACGGCACCACGGTCAACGGTTCCGACGAGCCCATCCAGCCCTTCGTGCCGGTCCCCCTCCGGGACGGCGACCGGGTCCATGTGGGCGCCTGGACGACGATCACGATCAGGCGCAGCTAGAACGCCGTTCACCGGGGGCCGGGGAGGCGGGCGCACGCCCTTCCCCGGCCCCCGGTCCCGGTCCTAGGCCTTCCGTCCTCGGCCCCCGTGTCTGAGAGCATGGACCCGTGAATGAGATTCGGCGCGGCACGCTTCAGGAGCAGACCTTCTACGAGCAGGTCGGCGGGGAGGAGACCTTCCGCCGACTCGTCCACCGCTTCTACCAGGGGGTCGCCGAGGACCCCGAGCTGCGGGCCATGTACCCCGAGGAGGACCTGGGTCCGGCCGAGGAACGGCTGCGGCTGTTCCTGATGCAGTACTGGGGCGGCCCGACGACGTACAGCGAGCGGCGCGGGCATCCGCGGCTGCGGATGCGGCACGCACCGTTCCGGATCGACCGGGCGGCGCACGACGCCTGGCTGCGGCACATGCGGGTCGCGGTCGACGAGCTCGGCCTGTCGCCGGAGCACGAGCGGACGCTGTGGAACTACCTGACGTACGCGGCGGCGTCGATGGTGAACACGCCGGGCTGATCCGCCCCTTCACCGGCTCCTCGCCGGCGGCTCCACCGGGACCGCTCGTTCTCGTCGGCCCCTTCACCGGTTCTCTCACCGGCCTTTTCGCCGGTCTCCTCCCCCAAGTCCCGCATTCCGGTCGTTCCACGCCGGTTTTCGGTCACGATCCGGTCAAGCTCGGCCCACCGACGCTTACCCGAACCGCCTGCACTCTGCAAGCATCTCCCGGACGTCTGGACAACGACGGGGGAGCCGGGTGGCGGGATTCACGGGATTCGTCCTGCTGCGTGCGCGGGCGCACCGCCTGCTGCTGGCCGCCGCACTGCTCACGGTCCTGCTGACCACGGCGGTCCTGGCGACGCTCACCGCGTACTCCGGCGCCATCGGTGACGCGGCCCTGCGCCACTTTCTGCGGGACCCGCGCCACGCGGCCGACACCACCCTGGTCGTCCGGGCCGAGGTGCCGCCCTCCGGGCACGCGGCCGTCGACACCGCCGTCCGCGAGCAGGCCCGCACGGCCTTCGGCGGTCTGCCGGTCACCGTGCGCACCCTGGTGCGGTCCGGCACCTACGGCCTGCCCCGCTCCCCGCAGTCCCCGAAGCGGCTCCCCGAGTCCTCCGGCTCCGCCCGGACGGGGGACGCCTCCGCCGACGACCCGGATCTGACGTATCTCGCGGCCCTGGACCCCACGCAGGTCCGGCTCGTCACCGGCCGTCCGCCCCGCAGGGCCGCACAGGGGGACGACCTCGAGGTCGCGCTGCCCGCGACCGCCGCGCAGCGCCTCGGACTGAAGCCCGGCGCCCGGCTCACCCTCACCGACCGGCTCGGGGGGCCGAAGGTCCGGGTGCGGATCACCGGGCTGTACCGGCCGGCGGACGCCGAGGCGCCGTACTGGCGGCTGGACGAGCTGGGCGGCCGCGGGGTGCGCAAGGTCGGCTTCACGATGTACGGGCCGCTGCTGACCGCCCCCGGTGTCGTCGGCAGCGGAAGGGTGAGCACGGGGAAGAGCGCCTGGCAGGCGTCCGCGGACTTCTCGGCGCTGACGACCGACCGGATGGACGCGCTGCGCGACACGGTCCGCGCGAGCGCCGCGGCCCTGCGCAAAACCACCGGGGCCGGCGGTGCGCCGGAGGTCACCACCTCGCTGCCCGAGGTCCTGGACCGGATCGACCGCTCCCTGCTCGTCGCCCGCTCGACCCTGCTGATCGCCGCGCTCCAGCTGGTGCTGCTCGCGGGCTGCGCCCTGCTGCTGGTGGCCCGGCTGCTGAGCAGCGAACGCGCCGGGGAGACCGCTCTGCTGCGGGCGCGCGGCGGCTCCCGGATCCGGATCGCGGGCCTCGCCGCCACGGAGGCGCTGCTGCTCGCCGTGCCCGCCGTGGTGTGCGCACCGCTGCTGGCCGGGCCCCTGACCGGACTGCTGGCCGAGCAGGGCGCTCTGGCCCGGCTCGGGCTGCGCCCGGACGTCTCGGCGGCCGGGCGGCCCGAGGTGTGGCTGGTCGCGGCGGCCGTGGCGCTGGGCTGCGCCCTGGCGGTGACCCTGCCCGCGCTGACCTCCTCGTCGCGGGCGGGGCGGCGGGCCCGGGCCCTGCCCGCGCCGCTGCGGGCGGGCGCGGACCTCGGCCTGCTGGCGGTGGCCGCCGTGGCGTACTGGCAGCTGAACCGGCAGTCCTCGGGCGCGGTCGCCCACGACCGGGCCGGTGCCCTCGGCATCGACCCGCTGCTGGTCGCCGCTCCCGCGCTCGCCCTGCTGGCCGGGACGGTGCTGACCCTGCGGCTGCTGCCGCCGCTGGCCCGCCTGGCCGAGCGCCGCGCGGCCGGGGGCCGCGGGCTGTCGGCGGCGCTGGCGGGCTGGCAGTTCAGCCGCCGCCCGGCGCGCGGGACCGGTCCGGTGCTGCTGCTCGTCCTCGCCCTCGCCCTGGGCATGCTGGCGATCGGCCAGGGCGCCTCCTGGGGCCGTTCGCAGGACGACCAGGCCGACTTCCGGGCGGGCGCGCCGGTGCGTCTGCAGGCCGCCGGGGAGGCAGAGTTGGGCAGCGCCGAGCGGTACGCGGCCGTTCCGCACGTCCGTGCCGTCGCCCCCGCCGTCCGCACCACGCTGCCGCTCGCCGGCGAGCGCACCGCGACCGTCCTCGCACTGGACACCGCGCGCGCGGCGGACTGGGTGCTGATGCGCCCCGACCTGGCGTCCGAGCCGGTGCGTCCGCTGCTCGCGGGGCTCGCGGCCCGGGGCGCGACCGCGGGGGTGGAGGTGCCCGCGGGCACGGTCCGGCTGCGGCTGACGGCGGCCCTGCACAGCTCCGGGGCAGAAACACCGGTGAACGCGACGGCCACCCTGGAGGACCGCTTCGGAGTCCCGTACCGGATGCCGCTGGGCACCCTGCCCGCCGACGGCCGCCCCCGCTCCCTGGACCTGAACCTCCCCGCCGCCGCGGGACCCCTGGTCCTCACCGCCCTCGACCTGGGCATGGACCAGCCCGTCGGCCGTGCGGAACGGCACCGCCTCACCCTCTCCGCGGTCACCGCCGCGGACGGCGGCGGAACGGTACGGCACCTGCCGCTGCCGGCGTCCTGGAAGGCGGCCTCGTCCAGCGCCGGCGCCGCGTCCTCCCCCGACGGCGGCACCGCCCCGGCCGAGCCGGCCGTGACGTCCTCCCGCCCGCTCACCGTCACCTACGGCACCGGCCATGTGCCGTCGGACCGGCCCTGGGAGCAGGGCTCGGTGTCCGTGCGGATCCAGGCCGCCCAGCCCGCGCAGCCGGAGGTCGCGGCCGTGGCGACCGACCGCTTCCTGACCTCCGTGGGCGCACGGGAGGGACAGCGGCTGGAGGTGACGCTCGGCGGCCAGAACGTCCCGGTCCGCGTCGTCCACGCGGTACGGGGACTGCCCACCACGGGCCCGGAGCAGGACGGCTCCGTGGACGCGGCGCACGACGGCGGCGGTCTGCTGATGGACCTGCGCGCGGTGAACCGGCTGCTCCAGGCCCGCTACGGCGACCGTGTCGCGCCCACCGAGTGGTGGCTGGGCACCGAGGCCCGCCACTCGGCGGACGTGGCCGGGGCCCTGCGGTCCCTGCCGGACGTCGACCCGGCGCAGGTGGTCGTCCGGGACGAGATCGCCGACCGGCTGCGCGACGACCCGTTCGGCGCCGGACCCGCCGCCGCGTTCACCGCGGCGGCCGTGGTCGCGGCGGCGCTGGCCGCGGTCGGTTTCGCGGTGAGCGCCGTCGGGTCGCTCCGGGAGCGGGACGCCGAGTTCGCCGTCCTGCGCGCCCTGGGCGCCCCGCGCCGCCGGCTGGCCCGGACGCTCGCCGTCGAACAGGGCGTGCTGGTGGCCCTGGCACTGGCGGTCGGCACGGTCCTGGGCGTCCTGCTGACCCGGGCCGTGATCCCGCTGATCATGCTGACCGGGCAGGCCACCAGACCCGTGCCGGACGTCCTGGTCCAGCTGCCGCCCGCCCAGGTGGCCGCCCTGCTGGCGGCCGTCGCCGCCGGGCCGCTCGTCGTCACGGCGGCCCTGGCGCTGCGCCGGGCCGATCCGGCGGTGTCCCTTCGAGACCGCGGAGGTGAGTGAGGTGCGCTCCGTCGCTCCCGCCTGGGTCCGCACACGGTTGCGCACCGCGCCGGGTGCCGCGGCGGCCCTCGCCCTGCTGGTCGCGCTGACCGCGTGCCTGGCCGCCGCGTTCCCGCGCGCACTCGACCGGTACGAGGACGGCGGACTGGTCCGGGCCGTGGAGCAGGCGGGCCCGAAACGCACCAGCCTGCTGCTGTCCGCCCCGCCGCCCGGCCTCCAGCTTCCGCAGCAAAAGCGGGAACAGGCGCTGCGTCCGGGGACCATGGGCCGCCAGTACGCCGAGGTCCTCGAGGCCGTCCGGCGGCCGCTCGCCGCCGATCCCGGGCAGTCGGCGTACGGGGTGACGACCCGCGAGAGCATCGCCGTGCACGACCCCTGGCTCGCGCGGCCCAGCCGGCGGCTGCCCCCGCAGGTGCACCTCGTCGCGCGGAGCGGACTGGCCGAGCACTCCTCGGTGCGCGCGGGCCGGCTGCCGCGGGCGAGCGGCGAGGTCACGGCGAGGACCGCGGAGGTGGAGGCCGCCGTCACCGCGGAGACGGCCGAGAAGATGCGCATCGAGGTCGGTTCGGTCGTCCATGTGCCCGCCGTGTCCCGTCCCCCGCTCGCCGTCCGTGTCACCGGCATCCTGACCCCGCGCGAGCCCGACGGCGCGTACTGGGCGACACAGCCCCTGATCCGTACCCCGGACCTGATACGGATCCGCATGCCCGACGATCCCGACCCGCCGAAGTACTGGGTCGGCTCCCTGCTGCTCCCGCCCGAGGCGGCTCCCGCGCTGCTGGGCACCACCGGGTACGCCGTGCGCTACTGGCAGCTGGCCCCCGCCCCGGGCGCCCTGCACGCCCATGAGCTCGACGGTCTGGAGTCCGCGGTCGCCTCCCTGGAGTCCGGGCCGGACCTGGGACGGATCCGCGAGGCCACCGACCCGAACACGCAGACGAGCACCGATCTCGACGAGGTGCTCCTCTCCTACGGCCTTCTGCGGTCGGGCATCGCCCCGCTGGTCGCGGTCGCCGCCGTGGGCGGGGCGACGGTCGCCGCGGTCGTCCTGCTGATGGCCGGGGGCCTGGCCGCCGACCGCCGTCGCGCCGAGTTCGCCCTGCTGCGCGCCCGCGGTGCCTCCCTGCGCGGTCTGACCGGCCGGCTGTGCGCGGAGACGGCGGTGGTCGCCGTCCCCGCCGGAGCGCTCGGTCTCGCCGTCGCCCTGCTCGCCGTCCCCGAGGGCCGCCTCCTGCCCGCGGTCGTCGCGGCGGGGGCGGTCACGGTCGTGGCGTGCGCCGCGCTGCCGCTGCGGGCCGCGTTCGCCCATCGCACGGTCCGCGTCCACGGACCGCGGCAGGACACGGTGTCGGTACGTCCCTCCCGGCGCCGTACGGTCGCCGAGCTGACGCTGCTGGTGATCGCGGCGGGGGCGGTGGAGGCGCTGCGGCGGCGCGGGGTCTCGGGGTCGCCGGAGGGTGCCGGTGCGTCGGGGGACCAGCTGGTGTCGCTGGCGCCGGTGCTGGTGGGTGTGATCGCGGCCCTGGTGCTGGTCCGCCTGTACCCGTGGCCGCTGCGTCTGCTGACGCGCCCGGCCGGGCGGCTGCGCGGAGCGGTGGGCCATCTCGCCCTGGCCCGCGCGGCCCGCACCTCCGCCCCGGCGGTGCTGCCCCTGCTGGCGCTGCTGACCGCGCTCACCACCGCCGCCTTCGGCGGATCGGTGCTGGCGGGGGTGGCCGACACCCGCGACCGGGCGGCCCTCGGCGCGATCGGCGCCGACGCCCGCGTCGGGGCGGACGGCCCGCTGCCGGCCGGTCTGCCCGAGCGGGTCCGCCGGGCACCGGGCGTCCAGGAGGTCACCGAGGTGAGCCTCGACCACCAGGCAGAGGCGGGGGACGACCTGGCCCGGGTGTCGCTGGCGGGCGTCGACCCCGCCGGTTACGCGGCCCTGGCCGGCCGTACCGGGCTCGGCGCCTTCCCCGGGGAACGGCTGCGCCGCCCGGCCGACGCCCGGGCGCCGCTGCCGGCGCTGGCCTCCCCGTCGGTCGCCGACCGGCACGGCACCCGGCCCTTCCCGGTGCGGCTGGACGACGGCACCACGGTCACCGTCCGCATCGCCCTGGTCCGGGACCGCACCCCGGCCGTGCCCGGCCCCGGCTTCCTGGTCGTGGACCGGGCCGGGCTGACCGAGAAGACGGCCCGCACCACCACCCTGCTCGTGACCGGCGACCGCCTGGACGCCGACGCCCTGCGCCGGGCCGTGGGCCGGTCCGCCCCGGTGGACCTGCGCTCCGAGGAACGGGCCGCGTACGTCGACTCGCCCCTGCAGTCCGGTGCCGAGACCCTCTATGCGGGGGCGGTGGCGGCCGGTGCCGGATACGCCGTCCTGGCCCTGCTGCTCGCCCTGCTGCGTGCCGCACCCGAACGGGCCGCGCTCCTCGCCCGCCTGCGCACCATGGGACTCACCCGCGCCCAGGGCCGCCGTCTCCTCGTCCTGGAGTCGCTGCCCCAGGCCCTGCTCGCCGCGGCGGGCGGCGCGCTGACGGGCTGGGCGGCCGTCCGCCTTCTGGCCCCCGGCATCGACCTGACGGCCCTCGCCCTGCCGCCGAGGGCGACGGCCGTCGGCGAGAGCACACTGCGGGCGGATCCCCTGTCCCTCGCCCTGCCGGCGGTGGCGGCCCTGCTGCTGGTGGTGGGGATCGCCGTCGGGCAGGCGTGGTGGACGGGGCGGCGAAGCTCGGTCCAGGAGCTGAGAGCGGGGGACGCGCGATGAGGCCGGCCGGGCCTTTCGGCCGCCGCGGCTGCCACGGCCGTCCCGGTCACCGTGCCCGCCTCCGCCCCGCACCCCGCCTCGGCCGCTCGCACGGCCGCAGCCGCTCACGCCACCCCAGTCGCCCATGTCGCCGCAGCCGCCGCTCAGGAGACCTCCGATGACGACGAACCCCAGTCTGGCCGACCTGGCCCGGCGTGCCGCCGCGGACCGCTCCCGCCCGGTCTACGGCCACGACGCACTGATCAGCTGCGACCGCCTGGTCCGCGTCTTCACCACCGACGGCGTGGAGGTGCAGGCGCTCCAGGGCCTGGACCTGCTCGTCCACGAGGGCGAGCTCATGGCGCTCGTCGGCGCGTCCGGCAGCGGCAAGTCGACCCTCATGAACATCCTCGCCGGCCTGGACACCCCCACGGCCGGCGCGGCCCGGGTCGCGGGCCACGACCTGCTCACCATGACCGCGAAGGACCGCCTCCGCTACCGCCGGGAGGTCGTCGGCTTCATCTGGCAGCAGACCTCCCGCAACCTCCTGCCCTATCTGACCGCGGCACAGAACGTCGTCCTGCCCATGCAGTTGTCCGGGACGTGGGGGCGGGGCCGCCGTGCCAAGGCCGAACGCGCACGGGACCTGCTGGAGCTGCTTCAGGTGGACGACTGCCGCGACCGCCGCCCGCACGAGATGTCCGGCGGTCAGCAGCAGCGCGTCGCGATCGCGGTGGCCCTCGCCAACAACCCCGCGGTGCTGCTCGCCGACGAGCCCACCGGCGAACTCGACTCCCACACCGCCGAGCAGGTCTTCGCCGCCCTCCGCACCGCCAACGAGAGCCTGGGCACCACCATTGTCGTCGTCACCCACGACCAGGCGGTCGCCGACGAGGTCCGCCGCACCGTCGCCATCCGCGACGGCCGTACGTCCACGGAGGTGCTGCGCCGCAGCGAGGTGGACGCGGCGACCGGGGACGAGCGGGTGGTGAGCCGCGAGTACGCCATGCTGGACCGCGCGGGCCGTCTGCAGCTGCCCGCTGAGTACACCCGGGCCCTGGGCATGCGCGACCGGGTGGCGCTGGAGCTGGAGCAGGACCACATCGCGGTGTGGCCGGACGACAGCGAGGGGAACCGGCCGGACCGGGTCAGCGGACGCTGACGCCCAGGGCGCCGAGCCGGTCCCCGGTCCGCCGTACGGCGATCGAGCCGTAGGGCGTGCGCAGCCGCAGCCACGCACCCGACGAGAGCAGCGCCAGACCCCCCGGCGCGGAGTCGTCCTGCGGGGGCCTGAGGAAGCGCAGCGACTGCGCCGCGTGCACCGCCCGCACGGGCAGCTGGGTCCGCCCGACCATCCGGGACCAGATCTCCCGCCCGATCCGGTCGAGTTCGGCGCGTGTGCGCCGCTCCTGGGTCAGCTCCTGCGTACGGGAACGGAATTCGGCGACGGCGGCGGCCACCATCGCGCCCAGCTCCCGCGCCGGGGGGAGCCCCGGCTCCGGGCGCCAGCCGCCGCGCGGCGGGAGCACACCCGCCCACGGCGGGCCGGTCACCGCGGCCGGGACGCGGACCGAGGCCGCCGACTCGTCGAGCGACTCCAGCAGTTCACCGGCGGAGACGGTCGCGTCGAGGGTGACGCCGGGCCCCTCCCCGTACGGCTCGGCCAGCCGCACCGCGCGGACCGCCAGCACCTCGAAGGACGGCGGACGCCCGAACACCGCGAGCGCCGTGCCGACCGTCTGCAGGCGCACCGCGGCGGCACGGTCGTAGTGCAGCAGCCGGGAGAGGAAGGCGGCGAGGTCCGCCGCCTCCGCTCCGTCGGCGAGGCCGAGCACCGTCATGCGGCGACGGCCCCCTCCTCGACACCGGCTCCCTTCCCGGTGCCGGCCGCGTCATCCATGTACTTCTGGAGGAACTCCCGTTCCTCGGCGGTGAGCCGGCGGGGGCGCTGCGCCTCGAAGTCGAACGGCACGATCACCGTCGAGGCCCGGACGTAGACCAGGTCGTCGTCCTTGATCTCGTAGGCGAGGGTGAAGGACGCCGCCCTGATCTCGGTGACCCACAGCTCGATGTCCACCGGCTCGTGCCGGTGGACGAGCTGCCGCTTGTAGTCGATCTCGTGGCGCGCCACCACGGACCCCTGCCGGAACTCCTTGTCCGGGCGGAACAGGAAGTCGATACGGGCCTCCTCCAGATAGCGGAGGAACACCACGTTGTTGACATGGCCGTACGCGTCCATGTCCGCCCAGCGCAGGGGACAGCGGTAGAGGTGACGCATCTGTGTCGATCAGTCCCGGGTCAGCTTCTTGTAGGTGGCACGGTGCGGGCGGGCGGCGTCCGGGCCGAGCCGCTCGATCTTGTTCTTCTCGTACGACTCGAAGTTGCCCTCGAACCAGAACCACTTGGAGTCGCCCTCGTAGGCGAGGATGTGCGTCGCCACGCGGTCCAGGAACCACCGGTCGTGGGAGATGACCACGGCGCAGCCGGGGAACTCCAGCAGCGCGTTCTCCAGGCTGGACAGGGTCTCGACGTCGAGGTCGTTGGTCGGCTCGTCGAGGAGCAGCAGGTTGCCGCCCTGCTTGAGGGTGAGCGCGAGGTTGAGGCGGTTGCGCTCACCGCCGGAGAGCACCCCGGCCGGCTTCTGCTGGTCCGGTCCCTTGAAGCCGAAGGCGGACACATACGCCCGGGACGGCATCTCCACCTGGCCGACGTTGATGTAGTCCAGCTCGTCGGAGACGACGGCCCACACCGACTTGTTCGGGTCGATGTTCTCGCGGTTCTGGTCGACGTAGGAGATCTTGACGGTCTCGCCGACCCTGATGCTGCCGGAGTCCGGCTTCTCCAGACCCTGGATCATCTTGAACAGCGTGGTCTTGCCGGCGCCGTTCGGGCCGATGACGCCCACGATGCCGTTGCGCGGCAGCGTGAAGGAGAGGCCGTCGAACAGGACCTTGTCCCCGAAGGCCTTGTGGAGGTTCTCGACCTCCACGACGATGTTGCCCAGACGCGGGCCCGGCGGGATCTGGATCTCCTCGAAGTCCAGCTTCCGCACCTTCTCGGCCTCGGCGGCCATCTCCTCGTAACGGGCCAGACGCGCCTTGGACTTGGCCTGCCGCCCCTTGGCGTTCGACCGCACCCACTCGAGCTCTTCCTTCAGGCGCTTCTGCCGCTTGGCGTCCTTCTGGCCCTCGACCTTGAGGCGGGCGGCCTTGGTCTCCAGGTAGGTGGAGTAGTTGCCCTGGTAGGGGTAGGCGCGGCCGCGGTCGAGCTCGAGGATCCACTCGGCGACGTTGTCGAGGAAGTAACGGTCGTGGGTGATGGCCACGACGGTGCCCGGGTACTTGGCCAGGTGCTGCTCCAGCCAGGCCACGGACTCGGCGTCGAGGTGGTTGGTGGGCTCGTCGAGCAGCAGCAGGTCGGGCTGCTCGAGCAGCAGCTTGCACAGCGCCACACGGCGCCGCTCACCACCGGAGAGGTTGGTGACGGGCCAGTCGCCGGGCGGGCAGCCCAGCGCGTCCATGGCCTGCTCCAGCTGGGCGTCCAGGTCCCAGGCGCCCGCGTGGTCCAGCTCCTCCTGGAGCTTGCCCATCTCCTCGAGCAGCTCGTCCGAGTAGTCGGTGGCCATCTGCTCGGCGATCTCGTTGAACCGGTCGAGCTTGCCCTTGATCTCGGCGACGCCCTCCTGGACGTTCTCCAGGACCGTCTTCTCCTCGTTCAGCGGGGGCTCCTGCAGCAGGATGCCGACGCTGTAGCCGGGGGTGAGGAACGCGTCACCGTTGGACGGCTGCTCCAGCCCCGCCATGATCTTCAGCACGGTCGACTTGCCGGCACCGTTCGGGCCGACGACGCCGATCTTGGCACCCGGCAGGAAGTTCAGGGTGACGTCGTCGAGAATCACCTTGTCGCCGTGCGCCTTGCGCGCCTTGCGCATGGTGTAAATGAACTCAGCCAAGAGAAACCGTCCGGCAGCTTGGAATCAGGCAGTGGGCAGATACACCCCATCTTGCCGTACCGCCACCCCTGGGCGGAAACTCATGGGACCCAATAACCCTGACCTGCGGTTTCACGGGCGGTTGGGGGTCGGCTCACCGGTCGCCGCCGGCCGTCGCCGGCCGGTTCCGGGCACCCTCGCACCACCCGGGGACGGCCCGGGTCCGGCGTGACGGGCGCCGTAGGCACAACACGTTCAGGCCATTCCTCTGTCCACCCGCCCCCGGAACGGATCCCCGCGCACGGCTGCCGCCGCACGGCTGCGGCAGCCCGGGCCGAAGGGTGTGCACCAGCTGCCCCCGCAGGGCTGTTGCAAGCACATCGCACCTGGTCAGAGGGGGTACGACGGGTGTAGCCGCAATCGGTTCCGTGTGCCACGGTGAGCCGTGTGAAGGGCATGAAGGGGAAGCAGCACGCACACCACGGCCAGGGGCGCCCGCACGGCCGCGCGGGCGCGGATTCCGGCCATTCCCCCGGCGCCTCCCGGCTGAGGCGTCTGCGGCATCGGCTCGCGCATCTGGTGACACCGCACGGCCACGAGGCCGCCGACAAGGCGGACGCGGCCATGGAGACCTCCCGCGAGGGCATGCGCACGCTGTGGGTCTCACTGGCCGTCCTGGGGATCACCACCCTGGTGCAGGGCGTGATCGTCGCCCTGTCCGGATCGGTGGCCCTGCTCGGGGACACCGTTCACAACGCCGCCGACGCGCTGACCGCCCTTCCGCTGGGCATCGCGTTCCTCCTCGGCCGGCGGGCGGCCAACCGCCGCTACACCTACGGCTACGGCCGGGCGGAGGACCTGGCGGGCGTCCTCGTCGTCGCGGCTATCGCCGCATCCGCCGTCCTGGCCGCCCACACGGCCGTCGAACGTCTCCTCAACCCCCGTGACATCACCCATCTGTGGGCCGTCTCGGCCGCCGCGCTGGTCGGCTTCGCCGGCAATGAGTGGGTGGCCCGCTACCGCATCCGCACCGGCCGTCGCATCGGCTCCGCGGCCCTGGTCGCCGACGGTCTGCACGCCCGCACCGACGGTTTCACCTCCCTGGCCGTCCTGCTGGGCGCGGGGGGCACCGCACTCGGCCGGCGTGCCGCCGACCCCGTCGTCGGACTGCTCATCGCTCTCGCCATCCTGATGGTCCTCAAGGACGCCGCCCGCGAGGTCTGCCGGCGTCTGATGGACTCCGTCGATCCCGGCCTCGTCGCCGCGGCCCACACCGCCCTGCGCGGTGTCGACGGCGTCCTCGGCACCGGGGCGGTGCGGATGCGGTGGGTCGGTCACGCCCTGCGCGCCGAGGCCGACATCGTCGTCGGCCCGCAGCTGACCGTCGTCCAGGCCCACCGCATCGCCGTGGCCGCCGAGCACGCCCTCATGCACGCCCTTCCGCGTCTGACCGCCGCCACCGTCCACGTGGACCACACCCCCGTCGAGGGCGACCCGCACGCCGTCCTCGACCACCACACGGCACACCCGGCACACACGGCCCGGCCGGCGGTCGGCGGTTGCTGAAGGGAAGCCTCCGAAGGGATCACCAGCCGGTGAACCCAGCGGGTGCCACGAGGACTTGCCGGAACGTCACGACCGGCACCCCCGACGACGCGCCGGACCAGGCACCGCACACGGAGCACACCCGCACCACCGGCCCGACGGACCGCCTCCCGGCCGCGGTACCCCCACCCCGCCCACCGGGGGCGGACACAACCCGCCCACCGGGAGCGGACGTTCGCCCTCCTGATCTCCCGGCATCCGCTCTCCTGCCCTCCCGGCATCCGGCTGCGGCTCCTTGCCCGCCCCGGGCCCGCTTCGCACACATGGACCGCCCGGCTCCGCGCCGTTGGCCCGTCGCTCCCGGCCGAAGGCCGCCGGCACGCGCCGGCTCGGGCAGGACGGACGGCGCGGGGCGGTCGCCCGGTGCGGGGCGGCCGGCCGGTGCCGTGGGGCCGGCCGCTCCGGCGGAGGGATCACCGCGTCCGTGCGCGGTCAGTCCTGGGTGGCCCTCTGCTTGCGGACGATGCTCAGCACCGTGGCGCCCAGGACCAGCAGGCTGAGGCCGCCCGCGGCGATCATGGGGGTGGTGTCGGTGCCTCCGGTGTCGGCGAGGTTGGTGTCGGCGGGGGGGCGGGGGCGCCGACCGTGACGGGGCTGGGCTCGCTGAGCGTCCGGGCCGCGGTGCCGGCCGGGCTGCCCTGGGTCTCGCAGTCCAGGACGCCGGTGAAGCGCTGCCCCAGCCCGCCCGGGCCGCTGATCGTGAAGTCGTAGGCCTGGTCCTCCTGGAGCGGGATCGTCACCGTCCGGGAGGTGCCCGCGGCGACGGTGTGCCGGATGCCCATCAGCTCGAAGGAGAACGGCTCGTCGCCCTTGTTGGCCGCGGTGATGTCCAGGCCGCCCTTGGCGCAGTTCTTCGTCGCGGACAGCGCGGGTATCGCGCCCTGCGCGGCCCAGGTGACACGGGCGGTCGCGGCGACCGTGGACTCGCTGGAGCCGGCCAGGATCTGGGTCTGGCTGCGGCTGTCGGAGGTGAAGGCGCGGCCGACCGGCACGGTGGTGGAGGCCTGCGCGGTCAGCGTGGCCGCGCCGTCCGCGCTGTCCTCGGGGACCTCGAAGAACACCCGGCTGCCGTCGGCGGCGGAGGTGATCTCCTCGCCGTTCTCGTCGACGATCCGCACACCGCTGGTGGCGGCTCCCGCGGGCGGGGTGAGCGTCACGCTGTCCGCGTCCGTGCGCACCGTCACCGGGCCGATCCGCTCGCCCGGGTGGCCGGAGACGGCCGGCGGGTCGAGGGTCAGCGAGGCCCGCGGTTCGGGCAGGTCGCGGGCGTTCTTCTCCAGGTAGTCCGCGAGCTTCTCGGCCTCGGGGTCGACGGCGTCGACGTCCGCGCCGTCGGAGTAGCGCCAGATGGCCACCTGGGTGCCGACCGCCGCGTCCTGCTCGGTGAGGTTCCTGACGCCCGCCTTGGCGGCGAGCGCCGCGAGGTCGTTCACCTGCGGATAGGAGTTCTGCAGGATCCAGCGGATCTTCCCGGCGTTCTTGTTGGTCGCCAGCGAGGTGCCGCTCCACGGTGTCTCGTGGTACCTGGCGTCCTGCTGGGTGGGGTTGTGCAGGTCGATGCAGTAGGTCTGCAGAGTGCCGCCGCCGTCGACGGACATCTCGAACAGACCCGCGGGGATCCGGCGGTCACCGTTGTCGTCATGGACGACGGCGGTGCCGTGGACCTTCAGGCCGCCCAGGGTGGCGGTCGCCCCGCCCGGACTCTGCGGCGCCCCCTCGGCGGCGGCCGGACCGGCCGCAACCATCACACCGGCGGCGACGAGTCCCGACATCAGGGCCGCGACGGCGAGACGGGTGGTCCCTCGTCCGCGCGCGGACGGCGCGNNCGGTCCCGCCAGCAGAATCTTCAAGCCCCGAGAGCCATGCCCGGCATCCTAGGTACCACCAGCACCATCACTTGACTGTCACATCGTCAGATGACCGATCCGAATCGCAATCGTTATGACCAAGATCGGCCGACGCCCCGTTACGGCCCGTCGCCGCGGCCGTCGGCTCGGGTGGTCGCGGTGCGGGTGTGTCCGGGGTCACTGTCTCCCACGCCGGTTCCTGCCCCATGGGCTGCGGCT
>NZ_MUME01000013.1 GCF_002155915.1 Streptomyces thermovulgaris
CTCCTGCCCTTTCCGGGCCTCTTCGGCCCTCTTCCAGCTCTCTCCGGCCCCTCCCGGCCCTCCCGGCCTTCACCGGATCGGCCGCCGGGAGGACACCACCGGGCCGCGTCTCCCGCCCGCCGCCTCGGCGGGGTGTCCGGCAGGGCCGGGGCCGCAGCACGGGGCGCGGGTCCGGCGGCATGTGAAGGCCCGGACCGGGCGGTTCCGGGGCGGCCGGGCGGGTGCACCGCGGGCATCCGCCGACGCCGGCGGAACCGGGAATGTGACGGCGCCCCGCAACCATTGCCCGGCCGAGCGCATCCTCCAGATCGAGGGACGTCGCCCGCGACACGGTGCGCAACCGGCCGCACACCGTCGGCCCGTCGTTCTCGCCGCAGGCGAAGTCCCCTTCGGCGTCAACGAGTTCACCCCGATGGCACCCGGACCGTGCTGCCGCCGGAGCGAATCGTGCCGAACGTGTCCGGCAGGGCTTTTGGCCCTTGGCCGCACTGCGTGTCAGTGGGGCGACGTATTGTCGCATTGGCGTAGTTTGGAGGGGGGTAGGGGGATTTGGCGATCCCTACAAGCTGTAGGGTTGAGTTCACCCACCGCACTCCCCGCACAGAGACGAGAGGTGGCCGTGTGACCGTCGAGCCCGAACCGGACGTCAGCGTCGTCGTCATCGTCTACAACGACGAGGAGCGGCTTCCGACGGCTGTTGGTTCCGTCCTTGAGCAAACACTTCGCAATGTCGAAGTGATCATCGCCGACGACTGCTCGACGGACGGCTCCTACCGGGTCGCGCAGAAACTCGCCGCGGCCCACCCCGGCCGGGTCCGTGCGATCCGGCTCCCGGAGAACAGCGGCGGCTGCGGAGAGCCCCGCAACCAGGGCATCAAGGAGGCGCGCGGCCGGTACGTGATGTTCCTGGACAGCGACGACACCCTGGAGCGCAACGCGTGCCGCAACATGGTCGAGGCCGCCGACCGCACCGGCGCCGACCTCGTCTCCGGCCTGTGCGTCCGGGTCCACCTCGACAACCGGCACGGCAAGCGCACCCCCTGGTACCCCTGGCTCTACCGGAGCACCCGCACCCTGGACTCCGCCGCCGACCTGCCGGACCTGCTGGTCTTCGACACCCTGTCGACCAACAAGTGCTACCGGCGCGCCTTCCTCCTCGACCACGGGCTCACCTTCCCCCGCGGCATCCACTACGAGGACCTGCTCTTCTCCGCGCAGGCCTATCTGGCCGCCCGGCGGATCACCCTGATCCCCAACACGGTCTACCACTGGAACGTCGTCGAGAAGACCGCCGTCAAGTCGATCAGCAACCGGCGCGGCGAGATCCGCAACTTCGCCGACCGGGTCGAGATCCACCGCCGTATCGACGCCATCCTGGCCCGCCAGGGCCAGGACCTGCTGAAGCTGCGCAAGGACATCAAGTTCCTCAAGCACGACCTCGTGCTGTACCTGCGGGAGTTGCCCTTCCTCGACGACGACTACCGCCACCGCTTCGCCGGACTGGCCCGCGACTACATCCAGGACTTCCCCGAGGAGGCCTACGCCGAGCTCGACCGCATCCACGCCATCTGCGCCCAGCTGCTGCTGCGCGAGGACTGGGACGGTCTGATGCCCGCCATCGACACGCTCCTCAACCGGCACAAGATCTCCTCGCCGCTGACCGAGCGGGACGGCCGGATCTACTGGACCGACCGCCACCTCGACGACCCGAAGATGCGCGCCGTCCTGGACGTCACCTCGCTCGGCTACCACACCCGGCCGCTGCACCGGATGGCCCTGCGCAACCGGCTCACCGAGTACACGGTGGACGGCGGCGACGTGGTCCTGGCCGGCGAGCTCGTCAACCCGCTGGGCGTCATCGGCGCCGACGCGCGCCTCGGCGCCGAGCTGGAGTTCCGCGCCCGCCGCCGCAGCCTGCAGACCTTCCGCTTCCCGGTGCCCGCCGTGCGCCACCGGGGCGACACGATCGCCTGGCGGGCCAGGATCCCGCTGGCCCGGCGGCTGAGGCCGCTCGGCATCGTCGACGACGTCTGGGACGTCCGGCTGCACCTCACCGCGGACGGCAGGCGCACCACCAGCCGGCTCACCGTCGGCACGGTCGACCTGGAACACGCCGGGTCCGTGCCCGTACGGCCGCGCCTGACGCGGCTGCTGGCCGACCGGATCGAGGCCCAGGTGTCCGCCAAGGGCCATCTGGCCTTCCGTCTCACCCAGCACGGCCGGGCCGCCCGCGCCGGCCGCGCCGCCGTGGAACGCCGTCTGCACAGCCGCCCCGTACGGGCCGCCAAGGGCGCCTACCGCACTCTGCGGGCCGTGCGCAAGGACCTGAACTCCGGCACCCGCAAGCTCCAGGTCTACGACCGCGTGCTGTGCAAACTGCCCATCCGCAAGGGGACGGTGGTCTTCGAGAGCCATCTCGGCAGGCAGTACAGCGACAGCCCGCGCGCCATCTTCGAGGAACTGCGCCGCCGCAAGGCGCCGATCACCCCCATCTGGTCGTACGCCGGTGAACGCCCCGAGGGCTTCCCCCGGGACGTGGAACTGGTGCGCCGCTGGTCCTGGCGCTACCTCAAGGCGCTCGCCCAGGCCGAGTTCTGGATCGACAACCAGGGCTACCCGCTGCGGCTGGCCAAGCGCCCCGAGACGACGTACATCCAGACCTGGCACGGCTCGGCACTGAAGCGGATGGGCTTCGACGAGCCCTCCCTGCGGATGCTCTCCGCCCAGGAGCAGCGCTCCTACCAGCAGGCCCTGGACCGCTTCGACCACTTCGTGGTCCGCAGCGAGCACGACGTGCGCACCCTTGCGCGCGCGTACCGCATCCCCGAGGAGAAGCTGCTGCGCACCGGCTACCCGCGCAACGACGCCCTGGTGCGGGTCCGGGAGGGCGCGCCGCTGCCGCCCGAGGCACGCCGGCTGGCCGAGCGGCTCGGCCTTGACCCCGGTCGGCGCGTCCTGCTGTACGCGCCCACGTTCCGCGCTCACTCCGACGGCCGCGTACGGGACTTCTCCTTCCCCTTCGACCTCGACGCCTTCGTCGCCCGCTTCGGCGACGACCACACCCTGCTCGTCCGGGCGCACTACCTGAACCGGCTCACCCTGCCGCCGTCGGTGGCGGGACGCGTGATCGACGTCAGCGCCGAACCCGACATCACCCCGCTGCTGCTGCTCGCCGACTGCCTGATCACCGACTACTCCTCGGTGATGTTCGACTACGCCCTGCTCCAGCGTCCCATCGTGTTCTACGCCCACGACTGGGAGGAGTACGCCAAGGACGCCCGCGGCACCTACTTCGACCTGCTCGCCGAGGCCCCGGGCCCCGTCCCGCGCACCGAGGAGGAGCTGTTCGCCGCGATCGCCGACCTGAACACCGTGCGGACGACGTACGAGGCGCGGCTGAAGGAGTTCGTGGACAAGTACGGCGAGTACGACCGCGGGGACGCCGCGGCGCGGATCGTGGACCGTTTCTTCGGCACCGCGGGAGAGGCCCGATGACCCAGCGCGACATCTTCTTCGTGGGCAACGAGGTCAACGAGCTCGGCGGAGTGGGACGCTGGCAGACCCAGATGGCCGGACTGCTGGCCGGGCGCGGCCACCGGGTCACCGTCGTCGGCATCGCCCCGCCCCACCACCCGATGGACCTCGGTGACCGGCCGCCGTTCGAGACCGTCACGCTGTACGCCCGCCGCCCGCCGAGCCGTCCCAGGCGGCGCCGGCTGATCGGCTCCCTCGACCCGGCCGTGCGCCGCCACGAGGCGCACATGCGGAGTGCCGCGAGCCGGCTCTCGGCGCTGTTCCGGGCCGCCCGGCCCGGCGCGGTGATCATCGTCACCCAGGTGTGGGCGATGGAGTGGGTGGCCCTCGCGGACACCGCCGGGCACACCGTCATCGGCATGACCCACGAGTCCTTCGACACGGCCCGCAAGTCCTCCCGCTTCGCGCGCGTGAAGAAGTACTACAAGGACGTCGACCGGCTGCTGGCCCTCACCCAGGAGGACGCCGACCGCTGGGCGGTCGAGGGCATGAACAACGTCGGCTTCATGCCCAACCCGCTGCCCTTCACGCCCGGCACCCCGTCGCCGCGCACCGAGAAGGTCGTCGTGAGCATCGGCCGGCTCTCCCACGAGAAGGGCGTCGACCTGCTCCTGGACGCCTGGGCCGAGGCCGCGCCGAAGCAGCCCGGCTGGACCCTGCGCATCCACGGCACGGGAGAGGCCGAGGAACAGCTCAGACAGCAGTGCGCCGATCTGGGCCTGGAGGACTCCGTGGACTTCGCCGGGCAGACCGACGACGTGCCCGGAGCCCTGCGCGCCTCCTCCGTCTTCGTCCTGTCCTCCCGCGGCGAAGGCTTCCCGCTGGTCCTGCTGGAGGCCATGGCGACCGGCGTGCCCTGCGTGGCGTTCGACTGCGCCCCCGGCGTCCGCGAGATCATCACCCATGAGGAGGACGGCCTGCTGGCCCGCCCCGGCAACACCTTCGAACTCGCCCGCCACCTCGTCCGTCTGATGTCCGACGAGCGTCTGCGCGACACGATGGGCGACCGGGCCCTGCACAGCGTCCGCCGCTTCGACCCGGAGGCCGTCACCCGGCGCTGGGAGGAGCTCTTCGACTTCCTGGAGCGCTGAGACCTCCGGCCGTACGGGGACGGCATGCCACCGGCTCCGGGCGGGTCGTGGCCGCCCGGGCCCGGCGACGCGTAACGTGACACGGCATGAAGATCCTCATCAGCGCCGACATGGAGGGCGCCACCGGCGTCACCTGGCCCGCCGACGTGCTGCCGGGGACACCGCAGTGGGAGCGCTGCCGGGTGATGTTCACCTCGGACGTGAACGCCGCCGTGCAGGGGTTCTTCGACGGCGGCGCCGACGAGGTGCTCGTCAACGAGGCCCACTGGACCATGCGCAACCTGCTGCTGGAGCGGCTGGACGAGCGGGTGCAGCTGCTCACCGGACGGCACAAGGCGCTGTCCATGGTGGAGGGCGTGCAGCACGGCGACGTGGACGGGATCGCCTTCGTCGGCTACCACGCGGGCGCCGGCATGGAGGGCGTCCTCGCCCACACCTACCTCGCCAACCAGATCACCGGGGTGTGGCTCAACGACGTACGGGCGAGCGAAGGGCTGCTCAACGCGCACGTGGCCGCCGAGTACGGGGTGCCGGTGGTGCTGTTCACCGGGGACGACGTGGCCTGCGAGGACGCGCTCGGCTACGCGCCCGGGGCGCTGAAGGTGGCCGTCAAGGACCATGTGTCCCGGTACGCGGCCGTCTGCCGTCCGCCCGCCCGCACCGCCGCCGAGATCCGCGCCGCCGCCAAGGAGGCGGCCGCCCTGGCGGTCCGTCACGAACCCCGCAGCCACGGCCCGTTCACCATCGCCGTGGAGTTCGACGCCGAACACCTCGCCATGGCCGTCACCGTCGTGCCCGGGGTGAGCCGGATCGGCGAGCGCAAGGTGGCGTACACCGGCGCCACCATGTACGAGTCGATCCGCGCCTTCAAGGCGATCACCACGATCGCCTCGGCCGCAGTGGAGGAGGAATATGGCTGACGCGCAGGCACTGGACGAGGTCGTCGACTTCACGTCCGGCCTGATCCGCATCGACACCACCAACCGGGGCGGCGGGGACTGCCGGGAACGCCCGGCCGCCGAGTACGCCGCCGAGCGGCTGGCCGGGGCCGGTCTGGAACCGTTGCTGCTGGAGCGCACCCCCGGACGGACCAATGTCGTCGCCCGGGTGGAGGGAACCGACCCGTCGGCCCCCGCGCTGCTCGTGCACGGTCACCTGGACGTGGTGCCCGCGCGTGCGGAGGACTGGAGCGTGCACCCGTTCTCCGGCGAGGTGCGCGACGGGGTCGTGTGGGGCCGGGGCGCGGTCGACATGAAGAACATGGACGCGATGATCCTCGCCGTGGTCCGCTCCTGGGCCCGGCAGGGCGTACGGCCCCGGCGCGACGTGGTGATCGCCTTCACCGCCGACGAGGAGGACAGCGCCGAGGACGGGGCCGGCTTCCTGGTCGACCGGCACGCCGAGCTGTTCGAGGGCTGCACCGAGGGCATCGGCGAATCCGGGGCGTTCACCTTCCACGACGGGGCCGGTCACCAGATCTACCCCGTCGCCGCCGGTGAGCGCGGCACCGCCTGGCTGCGGCTGTCCGCGCGCGGACGGGCGGGCCACGGCTCCCGGGTCAACCGGGAGAACGCGGTGACCCGGCTCGCCGCCGCCGTCGCCCGGATCGGTGCCCACGAGTGGCCGGTGCGGCTCACCCCGACCGTGCGCGCGGCCCTCACCGAACTCGCCGCCCTCCACGGCATCGAGACGGACCTGCAGGACGTCGACACGCTGCTGGACAAGCTCGGCCCGGCGGCCCGTCTGGTCGAGGCGACGCTGCGCAACAGCGCCAACCCCACCATGTTCGAGGCCGGTTACAAGATCAATGTGATTCCGGGCCAGGCCGTCGCCCATGTCGACGGACGCTATCTGCCCGGCGGCGAGGAGGAGTTCCGCACCACCCTCGACGAGCTGACCGGCCCGGACGTGGACTGGGAGTTCGCGCACCACGAGGTGGCGCTCCAGGCGCCGGTCGACGCACCGGTGTTCGCGGCGATGCGGGCCGCCCTGAAGGAGTTCGCGCCCGAGGGGCATGTGATCCCGTACTGCATGGCGGGCGGCACCGACGCCAAGCAGTTCTCGCGGCTCGGCATCACCGGCTACGGGTTCTCGCCGCTGAAGCTGCCCGAGGGCTTCGACTACCACCATCTGTTCCACGGGGTCGACGAGCGCGTCCCCGTCGAGGCGCTGCACTTCGGCGTCCGCGTCCTGGACCGGTTCCTGCGGACCGCCTAGGGACACACGCCCGGGAACACGGCCGGACGAAGCCGGTCCGGGACGGCCGGCGCCCACGGCGGTGCGCGACGCGCCACCGCCCTGGGCGCCGCCGGTTCCCGTACGCGGCCGGCCGCGGCACGCGGCGCGGCCCCGGCCGACTCGGACGGCGTGGTGCGCCGGTCGTCGGCCGGGGCCGGTTCGTGGGCCGTGACGTGGGCTACACCGCGAGCCAGGCCGCCTGGTCCGGGGCGAGCAGGCCGCTTTCGAGGGGACCGCTGGCCAGGAGGACCGCGGTGTGCCGCGGCAGCGGGCAGGGCTCGGCGGAGAGGTTGACCACGCAGACGAAACCGGGGTCCCGGCGGAGGCACAGCACGCCGTCCGGGGCGTCCAGCCAGGTCAGCGTGCCGTCGCCGAGAGCGGGGTGCTCACGGCGCAGGCGCAGGGCGGTGCGGTAGAGCTCCAGCATGGAGCTCTGGTCGCCGGTCTGCGCCTCCACACTGAACCTCTCCCAGCCGGCCGGCTGGGGAAGCCAGGGAGCGGCGGTGGTGCCTTCGGGGCTGAAGCCGTACGGCGCGGACCGGCCGGACCAGGGGATCGGCACCCGGCAGCCGTCACGGCCGCGGTCGGTGCGTCCGGAGCGTTCCCAGATGGGGTCCTGGAGCACGCTCTCGGGCAGGTCCTCGACCTCCGGCAGGCCCAGTTCCTCGCCCTGGTAGATGTAGGCGCCGCCGGGCAGGGCGAACATCAGCAGGGCGGCCGCGCGGGCACGCCGGGTGCCCAGCTCCAGGTCGACCGGGCCCTTGGGCGCGTAGCGCTCGTTGGGCTCCCACCGCTTGACGCTCCTGCGCGCATAGCGGCTGAGGTGGCGCATGACGTCGTGGTTGGAGAGCACCCAGGTGGCCGGCGCCCCCACCGCGCCGAGCATGGCGAGGGAGTCGTCGATGACCGACCGGAGGTCCTTGGCGTCCCAGCCGGCCATCAGGAAGTTGAAGTTGAACGCGGTGTGCAGGCCGCCCGCGCGGACGTAGGCGGCCAGCCGCTCCGGGGTGTCCGCCCACGCCTCGGCGACGAAGGACCGGTCGCCGGGGAATTCGTCGGCCACTTTGCGCCAGGCGCGGTAGATCTCGTGGACCTCGTCACGGTCCCAGTGCGGGTGCACCAGGCGCTGCCCGGCCTGTCCGTCCCGGGGGTTTTGGGCCGGGGGCAGGTCGGGCAGTTCCGGGTCCTTGGCCAGGCCGTGCGCCACGTCGATGCGGAAGCCGTCCACGCCCCGGGAGAACCAGAACCGCAGGATCGACTCGAACTCCGCGTGCACGTCCGGGTGCTGCCAGTTGAGGTCGGGCTGCTCCGGCGCGAACAGGTGCAGGTACCACTCGCCGTCGGGCAGCCGGGTCCAGGCCGGGCCGCCGAAGCAGGAGACCCAGTCGTTGGGCGGTTCGCTGCCGTCGGGTCCGCGGCCGGGCCGGAAGATGTAGCGCTCCCGCTCCAGGCTGCCCGGTCCCGCCTCCACCGCCGCCCGGAACCAGGGGTGCTGGTCCGAGGTGTGGTTGGGCACGATGTCGGGGATGATGCGCAGGCCGAGGCGGTGGGCCTCCTCGATCAGCTGCTCGGCCTCCTCCAGGGTGCCGAACAGCGGGTCGATGTCCCGGTAGTCCGCCACGTCGTAACCGTGGTCCGCCATGGGCGACCTGTACCAGGGGTTGATCCAGACGGCGTCGACACCGAGCTCCTTGAGGTAGGGCAGACGGGAGCGGAGGCCGGCGATGTCGCCGACGCCGTCACCGTTCCCGTCGGCGAAACTGCGGATGTAGACCTGGTAGATGACGGCGCTGCGCCACCACGGTGCGGTACCGGACATGCTGATGCTGTGTTCCTTTCGAGGAGAGGGAGGGGCGACGGAGCCGCCCCGGTTCATTTGGCGGCGCCGGTTCATTTGGCGGCGCCCGCGGTGAGTCCGGCGACGATACGGCGCTGGAAGAGCAGCACCATGACCACCAGGGGCACGGTGACGAGGACGCCCGCCGCCATCTGGCTGCCGAAGGGAGCCTCGTACGTCGTGGTGCCGGTGAACTTGGAGATGGCGACCGGGGCGGTCTGCATGGCGGGCTTGTTGGTCATGGACAGAGCGATGAGGAACTCGTTCCAGGCGGCGATGAAGGTGATGATGGCGGTGGTGAAGATGCCCGGTGCCGCCAGGGGGATGATGACCTTCCGGAACGCCTGGCCGCGGGTGCACCCGTCGACCATGGCGGCGTGCTCCAGTTCCTCCGGCAGCTGCCGGAAGAACGTCGTCAGGTTCCACACCGCCAGGGGCAGCGCGAAGGACATGCTCGGCACGATCATGGCCTGATAGGTGTTGATCCAGCCGATGTCGGTGAACAGCTTCAGCAGCGGGACCACGATCGACACGACGGGGAACATCGAGGTGGCGATGATCAGCGTGAGGATCAGCCGCTTGAAGCGGAACTCCAGGCGGGCCATCGCATAGGCGGTGAGGGTGGCCAGCAGCAGGGCCAGCACGGTGGTGACCCCCGCCACGATCAGGCTGTTGAGCAGTGCCCGCGAGAACCCCTGGGAGGGGTCGAACACCGCCTGGTAGTTGGCGAACGACACCCGGGGCGGCACGAGCGAGGTGTCGAAGAGGTCGGTGGTGGGCCGCAGGCTGGAGACCACCATCCAGTAGAACGGGGCCAGGCAGTAGGCCACCACCGCGGCGACCCCCGCGTACAGCAGCCAGTGACGCCACTTCGCCGTACCGGTCATGCCGTCACCTCCGTACGGCGGAACAGAGCGATTCCGCGCCGCCTGCCGCGCCTGCCCCCGGCCCCGCCGTCGCCGACGAGATCGGTGCCGAGCAGCCGGACGAAGGCCAGCGCGATCAGGAGGACGTAGAGGAAGAGGAGCACCGCGTAGGCGGACGCGGGACCGAAGCGGACGTTGGACGCCTCGTGCTGCGCCAGCATGGACAGGGTCTCCACCGAGTGCTTCTGCGCGCCGACGAGGATGTACGGCAGGTCGAACATGCGCAGGGCGTCCAGGCAGCGGAAGAGCACCGCCACCAGCAGCGCGGGCTTCACCAGGGGCAGGGTGATGTGCCAGAACTGGCGCAGCGGGCCGGCGCCGTCGAGCCGGGCGGCCTCGTACACCTCCTTGCCGATCACCTGGAGGCCGGCCAGGACCAGTAGTCCGATGAACGGGGCGGTCTTCCACACCTCGGCGACGATGACCGCGACCTTGGCCTGGAAGCCCTCCGAGGTCCACAGGATCTGACGGCCGAGGAGGTCGTTGGCGATGCCGTTGCTGTTGAAGATCCACCGCCACAGCAGGCCGGAGATCGCGGTGGGCACCGCCCAGGGGATCAGGATGGCGGCCCGCACCAGTGCCCGCCCCCTGAGCGCCCTGTGCATGATCAGGGCCATCGCCACGCCGATCACCGTCTCCAGTGCGACGGTGACGACGGTGAAGAAGGTGGTGTTCCAGAAGGCGTTCCAGAACCTGTCGCCGGCCTCGCCGAAGATGTCGGCGTAGTTCCTGAGCCCCACGAACGGCTCGGTGCTGCTGATGAAACCGGTGCGGGGATCCAGGCCCTTGGGGCCGTACAGCGACTCCGCCAGCGCCATGATCGTCGGATAGAGCACGACGATCGACAGCACCAGCAGCGTCGGAGAGACCAGGAGTGCCGCCATGCGCCCGGAGCCGGCGGTGGCGCGGGCCGCCCTGGCGCGGCGGCCCGCCGGTGCCGGGGGCCGCCCCGCCCGGCGGCCGGCCGTGCCGCCGGGCGGGCGCACGGCGGTCCGGGCCGGTGTCCTGATGTCGGCCATGGTCGTGTCCCTCACCGCCCCATGACCTTCTGCAGGTCCTTCTGCAGGTCCGTCAGCGCCTGGGCGCTGCTCTTGCCGCCGTTCAGGGCGGCGTACGCCTCCCGCTGGATCGCCGAGGTCACGTCGCCGTACTGCACGACACGCGGACGCGGCACGGCCCGCAGGACGGACTGCTTCAGCACGGGCAGGTACGGGTACTGCTTCACCAGCGCCGGGTCGTCGTACAGACGCGCGTACGGCGGGGCGAGCGAGGCGTCCTGCAGGAAGTGCTTCGCGATCTGCTCACTGGTGAAGAACTTCATGAAGTCCAGCGCCGTGGCCTTGTTCTTGGCGAAGGACGACAGGGCGAGGTTGTGGCCGCCCAGGCTGGAGGCACCGGGCCCGTTCAGACCGGGCAGCGGGGCGACCTCGAACTTCCCGGCCACCTTGCTCTTCTGCGCCAGGGAGTACACGTACGGCCAGTTCCGCAGGAAGATCAGCCTGCCGGACTGGAACGCCTGACGGCTGTCCTCCTCCTGGTAGGTGATGGCCTCCTTGGCGATCGTCCCGTCCCGGAACGAACCGGTGAGGAAGTCCAGGCCCTTCCGGGCGGCGGGGGTGTCCACGTCGGGCGTGCCGTTCGCATCGGTGACCACACCGCCCGCGGAGTGCACGGCCTCGGCGAAGTTCACCGTGAGGCCCTCGTACTTCTGGAACTGCCCGGCGTAGCAGGACATGCCCTTGCCCTCGGGCAGCTTCCGCACCTTGGCGCAGGCGTCCTTCAGCTCCGCCCAGGTCTTCGGCGGGCCCGCCACACCGGCCTTCTTCAGCAGATCGGAGCGGTAGTACAGCATGCCGCCGTCCGAGCTGGCCGGGACCGCGTACAGACCGTCGCGGTACTTCGCCGTCTCCATCACCGGCTTCAGCATCTTCTGCAGCGGGAACTCCTTCTCCGGCAACCGGTCGATCCACCGGTGGGCGGCGAACTCCGACGTCCACACGACGTCGAGGGACAGCACCGTGTAGGCGTCGGACTTCGTCTCCGCGTTCTGGATCATCTGCTGCCGCTGGGAGTCCGCGTCGGTCGGCAGCTGAATGAAGGTCACCTTCTCGTCGGGGTGGAGCTTGTTCCAGCGGTCGATCACCGGCTGGACGGTTCCGGTGGTGTCCTTGGCCGCCACATAGGTGATGGGACCCCGGCCCTCGAACGACGCCGGCCCGGTCTGCTCCGAGCCGCCGTCGCCGGACGATCCGCACGCCGTGAGGACGAGGCCGGCCGCGGTGAGCGCGGCCACGGACGAAAACGCTCTGGTGACCCTGGTCTTCACTGTCTCTCCTGATGGTCGGGACCGAAGCGTCGCGGGTTCCGAGGGGGGAAGGTCGCTGCGGCTCCGGATGACTCCAGGCCACCCAAGATTGCGCTGTCTCGGATCAAGAGCCCAGTTCAGCGGCTTGTGCGCGCAGTCGTGGGGGTGGCCCCGCCCTTGTTGGGACAACGCTTGCACGCTAGGGGTGCCTTCTCCGGCCGTCAATGCGTTACGCACCGGTAATTCGAAGGAATAGCAGGGAATTATTCCCAATATATTGGGTCATACCGGTCATTGATCTGCGTGACAGCGTTTTCAAGAAGGGGGTGCGACAGCCCGTTTCTCTGCTATCGTCCGGCCATGCCACCAGCTCAGCGACATCCCACGATGGCTGACGTCGCCGAACGGGCCGGAGTCTCCACGTCCACGGTTTCGCGCACCCTGCGCGGCCTGTCCACGGTGTCCCCCGAGATCCGGGCCCGCGTCGAACAAGCCGCCAGGGAACTGGATTTCGCGATATCACGCCGGGCCGCGAGCCTGGTCACGGGGAAGACGGGGACCGTTGCGGTGCTCGTCTGCACGCTCAACTCCTGGTTCATGGGCTCCGCCCTCTCCGCCCTGGGCCCCATGCTGCGTGCCGCGGACCTGGAACTGAACCTCTACGTGGTGCCCGACATGGCCGAGCGCGCCGCCTTCTTCGAGCGCCTCCCGGCCCGCCGGAACGCCGACGCACTGCTGGTGTTCTCCTTCGACCTCACCGAGGAGGAGACCTCCCGGCTCGACGACCTGGGCATGCCGGTCATCTACGTCAGCCAGCACGTCGACGGACGTCCCAGCGTGTACGTGGACGACGTGGCCGGCGCCCTCAGCGGCACACGGCATCTGCTCAACCTCGGCCACCGCAGGATCGCCTTCCTCCAGGCCGTGGGCGACAGCGGCTTCTCCTTCAGCTCCAGCGAACGCCTGCTGGGCTATCAGCAGGCGCTCACCGAAGCGGGCATCCCCCTCGACGAGGACCTGGTCGTCACCACGCCCTTCCCCGACAAGCACGGCACCGCCAGGGCACTCGGACAGCTGCTCAGCCTGCGCGAGCCGCCCACCGCCGTCTTCGCCGAGCACGACGAGGCGGCCGTCGCCACCATCCGGGCCCTGCGCGCGGCCCAGATCGGTGTCCCCGAGCAGATGTCCGTCCTCGGCTTCGACGACCACCCGGTCGCCGACCTGTTCGACCTGTCCACCGTGGCCCAGTCGCCCTCGGACATCGGCCGCACGGCCGGCGAACTGGCCCTGAGACTCATCAACGACTCGGACGCGGACCACGCACAGCACATCGTCCTGCCCAGCCATGTCATCCCCCGCGCCACCACGGCTCCGCTGCTCCAGCCCCAGAGCCGCGGGCAGGAGCAGACCGGATCGCCCTGAGGGGACGGGGGACGGCCGGGAGGGAGGGGGCCGCCGGGCGCGCGGGCCGTGCCGGGCCGTCACCGCCTTCCCGGCTCACGTCCCCCGGCTCACCCCCGCGGGTGCCGCAGCCCGCTCGTG
>NZ_MUME01000130.1 GCF_002155915.1 Streptomyces thermovulgaris
CGGCGCCGCCCGGTGGCCGCGGCGGCACCCTCGCCCGGCGCACGCCCGTACAGGGGCACGACGGCGGCCGGCCCACCACGGCCGCCCCGCCACGGCCGATTCACCGGGCGGCGGGAGTTCCCGGGATGCGCACAGCGGGCCCCGCAGCCCGCTTCCGCGCCGCCTTCCTGGCGCAGGTGGCCACCCCGCTGCCGTTCGTCTCCGGTCCGGCCACGGCGGGCATCATCGCCGCCCAGGCCCCGGGCACGTCGATCCCGCGGCCCCCGGCTTCGCGGGCGGACTGCTCGCCGTCCCGCCGCGCCGGCTCTTCCTGCCGGTGTGTCCGCTCGCGCTGATCGGGGTGCTGTTCACCAACATCCCGGGCCGGTTCGTCGGCCCGCCGGTCCGTCTCGCGGGCGATGCCGGCCTCGGCCGGCCGCTGTCGCCGGTGGTGGCCGCCGTGCTGCATCTCGCGCTGCTGCGGCTGTTCCCCGGGCCCCGGGCGGTTCTCGGACCCGAGGGTCCGCGGCCGGCCCGTGCCGTCGACGTCCCGGTGCCGCCGACCACCGGACCGGGCGCGCCGGACGCCGATCCAGTGGCGGTGTCCTCCGCCGCGAGGAGCTGACGCCGGGCCCGTCCGGTCCGGCGGTGCCGCGGTCACCGGGGCGCACGGGCGTCCCGGTGACCCCGGGGGTCGGTGGGGGCCTGCTGCGGCGTCTCTCGGAGGCGAGGGCGTTGCCGGGCACGCCGGCGGGCGGTCGCCGCCGCCGGCCCCGCGCACCGGCCCCGGCCTCCGGCCCGCGCACCGGCCCGCGCACCGGCCCGTGAGCCGGACGGGCCGGAGGCCGGGGCCGAGGGGCGGCCCGGTACGACGCCCGCCGCGAGGCGGCCGCTCAGGTGGCGTCGCCCGACAGGTCCGCCTGGCGGGCCGACGGAGTGCGTGTCCCGGCGATCGACAGGGAACCGGGGCTCTCCGGCGAGGAGTCGACGGCCCAGCGCTGGGCCGTCGAGCCGTCGCGGGCCTTGACGATCACGTCGGTGCCCACCTGCGGCGAGGAGGGAGCGAGGGCGACCCCCTCCTCCCAGCGGGGCAGCAGCTCTCCCTGCGGGCCGACGTCGTAGCGCACGTCGGAGGTACGTTCGCTGCCGGACTCCGCGCAGGTGCCGAGGACGACCACGCCCGCGTCGGCGTGCGAGTCCAGGCACAGCCCGGGGTCGGCGGCGCTGCGCAGCAGCCCGTCGTCCTCCAGGGACCACTGCTGGTCCTGCTCCGAGGAGCACTCGGCGAGTTCGGCGGCCGCCCCGGCCCTCGGCTCGCCCCGGACGGCGAGGCACAGGCCGATCGAGACATTGCGCAGCCGGGTCTGCCCCGTCCCCGGGGACAGCCCGGTGGTGCCGGGCGCCGCCGGATCGGCGGACGGGGTCGGGAAGGCGGTGCCGGGTGCGGTGACCCCGGCCCCGATCGCGCCGGTGGACGCGGCCGGGGCGGTGCCGCTGTCGCTGGACCACAGGCTGATGCCGAGCACGGTGGCGAGCAGTCCGGCGGAGGCCACTCCGATGCCGGTGCGCAGCGCACGGGACGACCGCGGGGCGCCGGGGAGGCGGCCGGACACCATGACCCGGGACAGCGGCCGGCTCCGGCCGCCGCCGGCCGACCGTCTGCCGCCGCGCCGGCCGGAGCCTCTGGCGCGCGAGGTCCGCTGGGCGCGGTCCGGGCGTGTTTCGAGGTAGCGGGCGGCGCCCCAGCCGAGCACCGCTTCGGCGAGCAGCTCGCCCAGTCCCTTGTCCACCAGGCCGAGTTGTGCGGCCGCCTCCCGGCAGTAGCGGCAGTCGTCCAGATGCCGCTGGACGTCCGGCAGCAGATCGCCGCCCCGGCGGATCGGGGCGTCGAGCAGCCGGTTGTAGAGGCGGCAGCCGTCGGCCGGTGCGAGTTCCTGATGGGCGCGCACACAGCCCTCGCGGAACTTCTCCCGCGCCTGCTCCAGGGTGAGGGCCGCCGTCTCGAGGTCCACGCCCAGCAGTCCGGCCGGGACGTCGAGGGGTTCGGCCTCCACCTCGGTGTGCCACAGCAGGCACTGGCCGGCCGGGAACAGTCCCTCGAAGGCCCGCTGGGCGAGCCGGCGGTTCTCCGGTATCAGGGACGCGGCGGTGCGCATCCCCCGGCCCCCGGCGGGTTTGCGCAACTCCGGGAGGACGCCGGACACCTGCTCCTCCGTGGCCCACAGCCGGACGGTGTCCCGTACGGTCACCAGCAGCCGGGGGCGCAGCGCCGTCCCCGGCTCGCCCAGGGTCAGCCGTTCGAAGACCTGGTGGAAGGCGGCCGAGGCGACCATGGCCGCGGTCGGGGTCGCGGAGGCGAGGCAGATCGCCGCGTACTCGTGGACCGGCTGCCAGTGCCGGGCCATCAACAGGGCGACGCATCGGGCGGCTTCGGCGTCCGAGCTGCCGCCGAGCCGTGCTGCGAGGGACTCGTCGGGTTCTCCCTGGGCACCGCCGGGCGGCGGATAGGGAGGACGAGCAAGGTGGGGGGTGGGCACGAAACGGTTTCCTTCGGTACGTACCTGAATGGTGCGAGATGGTACGCGCGCGGGCTCAGCCTACGTCCGGCGGCGAATCGGCTCGACTCCCCTGGGCTGTCCCCCTCGGACTCGATCCTCGCCCACGCACGGAGAGTTCAGCCTGGCACAACTCAATGACACCCAACAAGGCACACGGGCAGGGCCCCACACCCTTGATGACATAAGGTCAAAAAACCGGGCATTTCAGAAACGCAGGCCCTTGTCGCATCGCCTTCGCCCGCTCCCTGCCACACCCCGTGCGCGGCACGCACGCACCGCATCCCCTGTGCGTCTGCGGCACGTACGCGAGGGAGCCGCCGACGCCGTTCTCCCGTCCGCGGCCGGCGGCCCGGGACCGCGGTACGGACCGAGTGGTGGTCAGATCTGCCAGGAGCGCAGCCGGTCGGCGGCCTCGTAGACGTCGGTCTTGCCGGACATCAGGTCACGGGCGAGGTCGACGAGGGCACCGTAGGGCGGGTCGATGCCCACGCCGCTGATGTACATGTAGGCCACCGCTGTCGCGCAGGCGAAGCGGGCGTTGGCCGCCGGCAGGGGCTTGAGCACGGCGAGGGTGTGCAGCAGCGCGGCGGCCCGCCAGGCCGGGTCGGAGTCCACGCCGAGACGCGGCGGGTCGACACGATGGCGGGCGACGGCGGCCACCAGGGCCGAGAAGTCGTCGATCGCGGGCTGCTCCGGCAGCACTTCCTCGTGGCGCTGCAACAGCCAAGGGACGTCGATGTGGATGACAGGGGGCATCGGTCAGGCGGCCCGCCCCTCGCCCTTCGAGGGCGATTCGTCCTCGGGGAAGGCCTCGGCGAACTCGTCGGCGTGCGTGGTGAAGAACTTGCGGAAAGCCTCGGCGCCCTCCTGCAGGGCCCGGTGCCGAGCTATGTCGGCGGCGGCCGCCTCACGCACGAGCGCCTTCATCGACGTACCGCGCTCCTTGGCGATCTGGCGCAGGTCCTCGAGTTCGCGATCGCTGAACTCCACATTGAGAGCTGGCATGCCCCACACGGTACCGCTCAGGTACTTGCACGTAAATACCCGCAGGTCACAGCGGTGAGGCATCGGTACCGAAGCATGGTTCGCGGGCCCCCGGGCCACCGGGGGGAAGGCATCCGGACCCGTCCCGCGCTCCCGCCGCCGGCCGCCTCGTCCGCCGCCCGGGAGGCGACGCCGTCACTGCGGCGGAACCGGCCGCGCCTTCGGAAGTCCGCTCCGTGCGCGAGGAGTTCCGGCTGCCGGAGCCGGCCCCGCCTCCGACGGGGCGGCCGCACGGCCGCGCACACCACGCACCCTCGCGCGGGTCCCGCCCGCGGCGGGCCGCAGGACGGAGGAGGGCCCCTCGTCCGCGGTTCACCGCTCCTTCCCCTTGTCCCTCTTTGTCTCTTTTCCTTTTCATCCCTCCTTGTCTCTCTGTACCTCTCTGTGCCTCTGCCTCTCTGTGCCTCTCTGTCTTCCTGTCGCCTTGTCCTCTTGTTTCTTTTTGCTTCTTCCTTGCCTTCCCGTCCTCTCGCCTCCTCGTCCCCCTCCTCGCTCTCCGCTGCGCCTTTCTCTTCTCTCTTCCGTTCTCCTCCGTCGTGTTCCTCTTTCCTGCCTCTCCCCTGCCCCTTTCCCTGTCTTTCTCCTGCTCTCCTCTCCGTTTCTCCTTCCCCCTGCGCCTCCCCCGCAGGCGCGAAATACGACGACGACCGTGGCACCGGCGGTCTGCTTCTCAAGGGGTGGACGCCCCCTCCTCGGCTCCCGTCGCGGCCGGGCCGGTGTTCTCCGCGGAAGTAGACTGTGGGAGTGGCGACGATGCGCCCGGTGTACCCGTTCGACGATGCCGTCACGGCACGGGCCGTCGTCGATGATCGCGGTGTCCTCGTGGAGTGGAACGAGGGCGCACGCCGACTGCTGGGCTGGACCCCCGGAGAGGTGCTGGGCAGCCCGGCGGCACACCTGCTGGCCGGCGACCCGCGGCCGGACTTCCCCCGGGAACGGCGCTGGGACGGCACGCTCACTCTGCGGCACCGGGACGGACGCGCCGTGACCGTCTGGGTCCTGGCCAACCGCCGCTCCCCGGAGGAGGGCGGCGGCCTGTTCCTGGTCACTCCCTTGGAGAACGACGCACCCCGGGACCCGGACGATCCGCTGTCCCGGATCGACCTCATGCAGTCCCCCTGTGCCACGGCCGTCTACGACGAGCGACTGCGCCTGCACGGGATGAACGCCGCCATGGCGGAGGTGTTCGGCGGGATGCCGGCCGAGCGGCTGCGGGGTCTGCGCCACTCCGAGATCGGCGGCCACCGGCAGAGCGAGGACTTCGAACGGCACATGCACCGGGTCCTGACCACCGGCCGGGAGGACGACGTACGGACGTATGTGCCGATAGGCGTCGACGGCCGGGCGCACGCCTGGCTGGCCCGCATGTCCCCGGTCACCGACCCGCAGGGGCGGGTGCGCGGGGTGTGCGTCGCCGTGCACGACTTCACCGAGCAGTACCAGGCGCGCGAGCGGCTGCAGCTGGTGAACGAGGCGAGTGTGCGCATCGGCACCACGCTGGACGTCACCCGGACGGCACAGGAGCTCGCCGACGTCTGCGTCCCGGCCCTCGCCGACTTCGTCGGCGTCGACCTGCTGGACACGGCCGCGTACGACAACAAGTCGTCCACCGGCCCGCCGCCCATGCCGGTCGCCCTGCGCCGGGCCGCCCACACCTCCATCACTCCGGGCACGCCGGAGGCCGTCCTCGCGGTCGGGAGGACCGAGGTCTACCCGGCCACCTCTCCGCAGGGCGCCTCCCTGGTGACCCAGCACTCGGTGGTGCTCTCCGAGGAGACCGGCGACCTGGACAAGTGGCTGTCCTGGGACCCGGTGCGCAGCCTGCGTGTCCGGGAGCTGGGTGTCCACTCCACGATGTCCGTGCCGATCCGGGCCCGGGGGGTGACCCTGGGCGTCGCCGTGTTCGTCCGGTTCGAGCGGCCCGGCTCGTTCACGCCCGACGACGTGCTGCTCGCCGAGGAGGTCACGGCCCACGCCGCCGTCTGCATCGACAACGCCCAGCGCTACTCCCGTGAGCGGGAGACCGCTCTGGCCCTGCAGCGCAGCCTGCTGCCGCGCACCCTGCCGCGCACCGCCGCGGTGGAGGCGGCCTCCCGCTATCTGCCGGCGGTCCGGGGCGGGACGGGCGGTGACTGGTTCGATGTGATCCCGCTGTCCGGGATGCGGGTCGCCCTGGTCGTCGGGGACGTCTTCGGGCGCGGTGTGCAGGCCTCGGCCATCATGGGCAGCCTGCGCACCGCCGTACGCACCCTCGCCGACATCGACCTCGCCCCGGAGGAACTGCTCACCCACCTCGACGACGTGGTGGCCCGGATGTCCGCCGGGGGCGAGGACGGCCCCGGGGAGATCAGTGCCAGCTGTCTGTACGCGGTGTACGACCCGATCTCCCGCCGCTGCACGCTCGCCCGTGCCGGACACCCGTCACCGGTCCTGCTCCCGCCGGACGGCCCGCCGCGCCGGGTGGAACTGCCGTGGGGCCCGCCGCTGGGCGTGGGCGGACTGCCGTTCGAGAGCGTCGAGCTCGTCCTGCCGGAGGACAGTGTGCTGGCCTTCTTCACCGACGGGCTGCTCGAGGGCCGCGAACGGGACGTCGACACCGGTCACCGGCTGCTGTGCGAGGCGCTGGCGGCCCGGTCGGGCTCCCTGGAGGAGACCTGCGACCACATCCTGCGCACCCTGCTCCCGGCGGACGGCGCCTACGACGACGCCGCCCTGCTGCTGGCCCGCACCAGGGGCCTGCCGTCCTCCCAGGTGGCCACCTGGGAGGTCCCGACCGACCCGTCGCTGGTCGCCCCGGTGCGCAGACAGGTCGTCGAGCAGCTCGGTGTCTGGGGACTCGACGAGGCGGCGTTCATCACCGAACTGGTGGTCAGCGAGCTGGTCACCAACGCGCTGCGGTACGGCACTCCGCCGATCCGGCTGCGGTTGATCCACAACGGGACGCATCTGATCTGCGAGGTGTACGACACCACCCATGCCGCCCCGCATCTGCGCCGTGCCAAGACCTGGGACGAGGGCGGCCGCGGTCTGCTGCTGGTCGCCCAGCTCACCCGGCGGTGGGGCAGCAGGCAGACCACCGAGGGCAAGACGATCTGGGCGGAGCTGAGTCTGCGCGACGAAGGGTGAGGTGCGCGCGGCACACACCGGCCCGCCCCCGTGCCCCCCATGCCCACGGCCCGGTCCTGCGGCGGCCGGTCTCGGGCACACCGCACACTCGTACTCCCGCGCATCCACGCATCCGTGCGCCCGACGGCGCGGCGACGGCGGCGCACCCGAACACGCGGGTCGCTCCCCGCGGATCATCCGCCCCCGTACGGGTGAACTCCGCGCGGCCTCCGGCGGGAAGGAGTTCCTGGAGGAAAGCACGGTCGGCGCGGATCTCCCGCCCACGCCCGGTTCGCGCATCGGCCGCGCACGACGGCGCACAGGGCGCCGGACGCACGCGGCCACCGTGTGCGACGAAGCTCCAGGAGTGTGGAACATGACGCACACGTCCCCGTCCGCCCGCCGGGCCGCTGCCCTGCCGGCCTGCGCGGCCGCCGCCCTGGTCCTGCTGACCGCCTGCGGCGACGGCGGCGGTACGAGCGCTGCTCCGCAGCGGGTGCCGGTCACCGTCGCGCCCCCGGGCAGCACGGCCGGCTCCTTCGGCCGTGACACGGCGGGCCCCCGTCCCGCCGCCACGAGCACCCGCTGCCGCACCTTCGAGCTGAAGGCGTCGGTGGGCCGCCGCGATCCGGGCGCCGGGCAGGTGAACTTCCCGGTCGTGCTGACCAACACCTCCGAGCGCACCTGCACCGTGCGCGGTTACCCCGGTGCCGCCTTCGTGGACGCCGCGGGCAGGCAGCTGGGCCCGGACCCCCTGCGGTCCCCGGGGACGCCCACCACGGTGACGCTGAGGCCGGGCCGCAGCGCCTGGGCGGGGCTGACGTTCTCCAGTCCGGAGGTGAGCGAGGCGAGGACGGCGGTGCCCGCCGCGCTGCTCGTCACCCCGCCGGACGAGCACGACCACCTCACGGTGGAGTGGACGGCCGGCCCGGTCCCCGTGGGCGGCAACGCCTCCTCGGTGTTCCTGACGGTCCTCGGCCCGGGTACGGGTCCCTGAGCGGTGCACGGATTCCCGAGCGGTGAACGGCCGGGCTTCCCCGTCCTCCGCCGCGTCGTCGTCGACGTGGTTCAGCGCCCGCCGTAGCCGTGTCCGTAGCCGTACCCATACCCGTGGCCGCCCGGGCGGCGGTGACGCCGGTCGCGGTCCCCCGAGCAGAAGCGGTCGCGGGCGTCACAGCTGTCGGCGGGTCGCGGGGCGGCGCCGGTGGCCGTCGGCCGCGGGGTCGTCCGGGGTGCCGGGGTGGCCGTGGCGGCCGGGGCCGGCCGCTTCGCCGAGGACGACGGCCCGGAGGCGGCCGGGGCCGGTGCCCGACCCGAGGAGGCACCGTCCGCGTCCCAGTGGACCACCTCCAGCTGCAGGCCGGGGGTGGAGGCGTCCATCACCCAGCGCTGGGCGTCGTCCTTCGCGCGGAGCTTGAGGACGAGGGCGCCTCCGCCGTCGGTGGCGGCCGGGGTCAGGGCCAGGTCCTGGTCGAAGCGCGGTATGAGAACGCCCTGCAGGGTGAAGTCGTAGCGGATGTCCTTCGGGCGGTCCCGCCCGGAGGGGTCCGTGCAGGGAGCGAGCCGTACCGAGTAGCCCAGGCGGGAGTCCAGGCACAGCTCGGGGGCGGCGCCGCTGCGCAGCAGGCCGTCGGTCTCGTACACCCACTGCTGGTCGGGCGTCGACGCACAGTCCGTCAGCGCGGTCTCCGCACCCTCGACGGCCTTCTTGCCCACGACGCCGACGCACAGTCCGGACGCGACGTTGTGCAGCCGTCCGCGCACGGGGGTCCTGCCCGCCGCGTCGGCGCCGATCCGGGACGGCCCGGCGGACGGAGAGCCGCTGCCGGGTGTGCCGGAGGGCCGTTCGACGGCTCCGGTGGCGGTCGTCCCGTCCCCGGAGCCGAGAACCACCCACAGCGCGAGCGGCAGGACGACCAGCCCGCTCACCGTGGCCACCGCGAGGGCGAGATTGCGCTGCCGCGCGGCCCGTCGCGCCGCCCTCTGGGCCGCCCGCCGTCCCCCGGTGCGCGGCCGGGCCCCGTCGTCCGCCGCGGCCCGTTCCGCTTCAAAGGCCGGACGCCGGGCGCGGTGCCGGGTCCCCGCCGGGGATTCCGCGCCGGTCCCCGGTGCCTCGCCGAACGCCGCGGTCACCGTGGGCGGGGACGGCTCGCCCCCGGCGGACGGGTCCGGGACCGGCCCTCCGCCGGGGAAGGGCGCGCTCGGGGCGGTGGGGCCGAACGGCTCTCCCCCGGCCGGCGGGAACGGCTCGCCCCCGGCGGGCCTCGGGGGTGCCGCTCCTTCCGGGGCCGTGGGCACCAGGCGGGAGTCACGGTAGGCGCGGGCGCCCCAGCCGAGGACGCCCTCGGCGAGAGCGGCGCCCAAGTCCGCGTTGAACTGGGACAGTTGGTCGGCGGTGTGCCGGCAGTGCGTGCAGCCGTCCAGGTGCGTGCGCAGGTCGGGGTCGAGGTCGGCGTCGCCGCGCCGGTAGGTCACGTCCAGCAGCCGGAAGTAGAGCAGGCACTCCTGCCGGGGAGCAGTCCCGCGGTGCACCTGGAGGCATTCCTCGCGCAGCCGTTCGCGGGCCCGCTCCGCCTCGATGCGCGCCTCCTCCTCGCCGATGCCGAGCAGCCGGGCCGGGGCCGCGAGCGGTTCCGCCTCGACCTCGGTGTGCCACAGCAGGACGCGAGCCGTCCGGGACAGCCGCTGGAACGCCCGGGAGAGCAGACGGCGGTTGTCCGGCGGCAGCAGAAGCGTGCCGGCCCGATCGCCGCCGTCGCCCGCCGTCCGCAGCTCCGGGTGCAGCATCTCCCACCGGTGGTCCGCGCTCCACTCGGCCGCGATGCGCCGTACGGCGAGAAGCAGTTGGGGCCGCCAGGCGATCTCCGGCCCCGACTGCCGCAGGGCCTGGCCGAACAGGCGGGTGAAGGCCGCGGTGGTGAGCATGCCCGCGGCCTGCGGGCCGTCGGTGCACAGCCGTGCGTAGGCGTATACCGCTTCCCAGTGCCGGTCGAGCAGCTCCCCGACGGGCAGCAGCGCGGGCTCGATCCCCGTCCACTTCCTGAGTTCGGCGCCCATCTGTTCGTCCGTGACCCCGAACGGACCGCGTGACTTGGGAAAATCGGGCACGCCCGGGTCTTTCACGGCTGCATTCCTCCATACACACCGCGGATTTGGTCCATACCAAAAATGGGGGGTGGCGGCATCCCGAACGTCCTCCGCGCAGAGGAAGGACCCTTTTTCCGCTCGCCGACGGCCCACACCTTTGCACAGGCCGCTGGCGGGCAACAAGGGATTGCACGATTTTGCGCAAAGGACTCCCGATACTGCCTTGTTGACGATTTTTCAATGACGTTCGGAAGCGCTTGCGCGCTTCCGGCGGATGCTCCTGCGGCGCGGGGCCGGCCCGTCGGGCGGACCCCCGGGCCGCCCGTCCGCGCCGGGCGGTCCGGGAGCCGGCGCGGGAGGGGCGATCCCTTGCCGGCAAGGGAAGATCCCCCTCATCGGCAGGGGGGAAAGAACGGGGCGGGGAAGAGGATGACGACGGGAGAGGCCGGGACCGGGGAACCCGAG
>NZ_MUME01000131.1 GCF_002155915.1 Streptomyces thermovulgaris
GCAGGGCGCCCTGCCCATCGTCAACGTCCCCGGCTGCCCCATCCAGCCGGAGAACTTCATGGAGACCCTGACCTGGCTGCTGCGCCACGCCGCGGGCTCCGCACCGCCCCCGCCGCTGGACGAGATGCTGCGCCCGCAGTGGCTGTTCGGCAAGACGGTCCACGAGGGCTGCGACCGCGCCGCGTACTACGAGCAGGCCGACTTCGCCAAGGACTACAACTCACCCAAGTGTCAGGTGAAGGTGGGTTGTTGGGGTCCCGTGGTGAACTGCAACGTCCCCAAGAGGGGATGGATGGGCGGCCTCGGCGGCTGCCCCAACGTGGGCGGCATCTGCATCGGCTGCACCATGCCGGGCTTCCCCGACACCTTCATGCCGTTCATGGACGAGCCCACCGGCGGCAGCCTGTCGTCCAGCCTCATCAGGCCCTACGGCGCCTTCATCCGGCGCATGCGCGGCATCACCAGCATGGCCGTCAACAAGGAACCGAAGTGGCGTCACAACCGACCCGAGCTGACCAGCGGGTACGACCCGCACTGGCGCGCCTGACCAGAGGAGTGAGGACCAGACCGACATGACGACGACTCAGGC
>NZ_MUME01000132.1 GCF_002155915.1 Streptomyces thermovulgaris
CGCCCCCCCTCGTCCTCACCAGGTGGCGCAGAAGCCAGCAGGCCACCCGGCACACCAAAGATCATCTACGGGACAGCCTTCAGCACCGACGTCCGTCTTTGGTCTCAAAAGAGTACGCAGCGTGGTGCGGGGCAGGATGACGGTAAGGTGCCGGATGCAGGCGTCGTCCGTCGACCTGACGGGGCAGCGCAGCCGATGTGGTGCGGATGTCGATGACGATGCCAGTAGGAGGCGGCCGACCGAGCGTGCGTCATGCATGGTGGCGATGAAGATGCTCAGCCGGTATCGGTAACCGCTTCCTTCTCCTGCGGTGGACGGAGCTGTTCAAGGCATATGCGCGGCATGCCGCACACTCGCCAAAGGCGGCCCTGATCCGGAGACGCCGACGGTCGACCAGCGGATACGTGCGATCCGGCGGCTTGGACCAACGCGGCGGTACACCCGCGATGTTCCTACCTCGGAGCGGGAGCGTTGGCGCAAACACGAGGAGCAGGAACGAGGCGAGGCCGGGCGCGAGAAGACTCGGCGTGAGCAGACGGAACGACTGTGCCGAATAGGCAGCGTGGAAGCCCAATGGCGAAAACAGGAGCGTCAGTGTGGGGCTGCTGCCATCGGCCAGGGGCGCCCGGTTTCGGACCTCTGGAGTCGCTTCCGTGGGCGCAGGACCACGGGTACAGCCGGGCCGAGTCGCGCCGGTGAACTTTTTCTGGACGGGCGGCAGCACAGACGTCTGGAATTGACGCTTCGCGCAGCGTGTGGCCGAAGTCGATCGCAGGCGACGGCGGCCGGCCTGGCGGACTCAGGGTACGGAAGAACTCACGGCGCAGGTTCTGGGCGAGCCGTTCCTCCCGGTGAGCAGCCCCCCTCCCCTCCAGTTCCACACCGTCCACAGGCCCTGTATGGCCGTGCATTCCGCCAAGTTCTCGCCATTGGCAAGCGGTGGTGCAGGCACTGGTTGGGTACGGGTCAGTCTTTTCCGGTGTTGCGCAGGCTCTTCAGCCATGGGTCCGGCCGTGGCAGTCTGGGCCGGGAGTCTCTGGAAGGCAACGTTGTCAGGCGTTGTCCGTCAAGTGTCCGAGCGGCCCTGTTCACTCGTTCTCGCGGGAGGGGTATGCGCATGGCTCTTGATCGTCGGCGGTTTCTTCACAGCGGTGCTGCGGCCCTGGGCGTGGCCGCCTTGAGCGGTGCGGCGCCGTCCGGCACGGCCGCGCATATGAGTGCACCGGGCGGCCCTCCGAGTGCGGCACCCTCGGCCGGCGAGCGGCCGGTCGTGTCCCCGTTGTATCCGGAGGTGGGTCCCGGAACGGCCTTTCTGGACCACCGGTCACTGCTGGGAGACCTTCCGGAGGCCGAGTGGTACGAGGCGAACATCCCCTTCGTCGACCTGCCCGACGCTGCTATCCAGGACACCTATTACTACCGGTGGCGGGTGATCAAGCATGCCCTGAAGTACACCGGTCCCCGGGAAGGGTGGATCTTCTCGGAGTTTCTGGGGCCGGTCGGCTACTCCGCGCCGTATGGCGGGATCAATGCCGCTGCCGCTCACCACATCCGCGAGGCCCGCTGGCTGCGCGACCACCGCTATCTCGACGACTACATCACCTACTGGCTGCGCGGCAGTGGTTCGGGCCCCAAGCCGGCCACGGACTTTCTCAACAAGAACACCACCGACTGGGCGCACCAGTACTCCTTCTGGGTCGCGGATGCCGTGGTGGCCCGGGCGTCGACCGACGGCAGGTGGGAGTACGCCCTGGGGCTGCTCGACGCCTTGGAACGTCAGTGGATGCGGTGGGCTCCGCAGTTCGACGCCGAGGTCGGTCTCTACTGGCAGACACCGGTGTGGGACGCGATGGAGTACACCGCGAGCTCGTATCAGAGCGACGATCCGTACCACGGTGGTGAGGGGTTCCGTCCCACGCTCAACGCCTACCAGTACGGCGACGCCAAGGCGATTGCCGCGCTCCTGCGGCGCCGCGGCCACAGGGGCGACGAGGCGAAGGCCGCCCGCTACGACGAGCGTGCCCGTGCCTTGCAGGTGCAGCAGGAGCGCTGGTTGTGGGACGAGGAGGATCAGTTCTACAAGCACGTCATGCGTGACGGGAATCCCGGACGGCGCAGGATCGCCGACCGCGAGCTGATCGGCTTTCTGCCGTGGTACTTCCACATGGCTCCGGCGGGCAACGCGGCGGCATGGGCCCAACTGCGCGATCCCGAGGGGTTTGCTGCGCCTTTCGGTCCCACCACGGTGGAGCGGCGCAGCCCGTGGTTCATGTATCAGGCGCTCGAGGGCTGCTGTCGTTGGAACGGGCCGAGCTGGCCGTTCGCCACCAGCCAGACGCTCACTGCCCTGGCCAACCTCCTCATCGACTACCCCGCCCAGCCCTACGTCGACCGCACCGACTACTACGCCGTGCTCCGCGCCTATGCCCTGACGCAGCGCAAGGACGGCAAGCCGTATGTTGCCGAGGCGCATCATCCCGACGAGGACCGCTGGATCTACGACAGCCGGGGGCACAGTGAGGACTACAACCACTCCACCTTCAACGACCTGGTCCTGTCCGGGCTGCTCGGGATCCGTTCCCAGCCCGATGACACCGTTTTCCTCGCGCCGCTGGTACCGCGCGAATGGGACCACTTCGCCGTGGAGAACCTTCCTTACCACGGGCACAACCTCAGCGTGCTCTTCGACCGCAGCGGCCGGCACTACGGACACGGGGCCGGCCTGAGTGTCTGGCTGAACGGCCGGCGCATACACCGGCAGGCCGGCCTGGAGCCGGTGAGGCTCACCATCGGCAGGGCCAGGCAGCACAGTCTTCCCCGCGAGGTCGACGACCTGGCCAACGTCGAGCAGAAGGGCTTTCCCCTCGCGCGTGCCTCGTACACGTTCCCCCTCGACAGTCCGGCCAAGGCCATCGACGGGCAGAACCTTCATCTCGACACGCCGTCGTCGCGGTGGACCAACTACGGCAGCCCCAACGCCGTCGACTGGCTCGCCGTGGACTTCGGCGTCCCCACCCCCGTGTCGGACCTGCGCATTTCCTTCTACGACGACGGCGGCGGAGTCCGCACCCCCGACTCCTACGAACTCCACTACCTCGGCCGGGACGGCAGTTGGCATCCCCTGCCGGGCCAGCACCGCATTCCGCGAACTCCCCGGCCGGGAACCCTCAATCGGGTCCTGCTGGACAGGGCTGTCACCACCACCGCCCTCAGGCTCACCGCCACACGTGCCTCGGGCGGCGCCGTGGGGGTCACCGCCTGGCAGTCATGGCGTACGGAGGATCCCCGTCTCGTCCTCGCCGTGAAAACACCGTCTCATGGCTTCGTCCCCGTGGTGCCGGGCAGGGCCGTGAAGGTCACCGCCACCATCACCGCAACAGCCACCGCCGTCGTCAGCTCCCAGCTGCTCGTTCCCGACGGTTGGCAAGTCCTTCCTCGGCGTCCGGTTCGTCCCATCACCCTTCGGGCGGGAAAGACGTTGTCCGTGGATTGGTGGGTGACAGCTCCCGCCGATCTGCCTCGTCTTCTGCCGCAGCCTCTGCGTCTGCTGGTCCGTTCTCGGGGCGAGGGGGCGGAGCGGTTCGTCAGCAGCATCGTCGCTTTGGCGCAAGCCGGCTGATGCGGCCATCACAGCGCTGTCGTGGTGCGGTACCCGTTCCGCTGCCTGGCGTGCGTCGGGCTGTTCTGGAACGGACCGCAGGTCATCCTGTTCTTCTCGTCCCTGTCTGCTGGGGCGTCCTGGCCGCGCCGACCGTGGGCCGCACCGGGTTGGCAGCGGGGCTGCGGGTTCGGTGCGACGGGTTCGCCGGAGGTCTGCACGCTTCGTGCCCGCCCTGCCGGCCGGTGTGGTGGGCCGTGGTGTACCGGGCTGCCGTCGGCCCTGGTGCGCAGTGCAGCCGGAAATCTCTCGCGGAGTCGTCCGAGGAGCCGATACCCGGCGTCGAGACGGCAAGGAGCACAGGATGACGATGCGTCCGGGTTCATTGAGCGAGTTCTGCTGGACGGACCTCAAAACCCGTGATCTGGCCGGCGCCGCCGCCTTCTTCTCGAGGACGCTGGGCCGGCGCTTCGGGGTGCCAATCGATGGTCACCTGGTCGGCAGCGTGAGCTGCCTGAGGATCTGGACGGTGTCGTCGTGCGTGCACAGGAATGCGGTCAGGAGTCGGTCACCTGGTTCGAGAAACCCGATCGTCGTGTTGTGTGATTGAGCAGCCCGGAGGGGCTGAGCTTCCTGGTTCGCCGATTTGAGCAGTGTCCCGGTCGTCGATGGGACTGACGTCATGCCGATCGCTGTGCGTAAGGCTCAGCGGTCAGTGCCGTGCCCACGGTACGGAAGCCGAGCCGGGCATAGATCCGTGCGACGTCGTCGTCGCTCGCGGACAAGAAGACGGTCTCGGCGCCTCGCGATCGTGCGTCGGCCACCAGCGCAGCGGTCACCGCCTGTGCAAGACCACGGCGGCGCGCGGCCGGCAGAGTTCCGACTCCGACGATCTCACTGACCGCGCCGACCGGCTGGTGCCGGCCGACGCACAGTGCCGTGCCGTCTGTCACTGCGGCGGCAACGCGGGTCAGGCCGGCCTGGATGCGTGCCCTCATGCGTTCCACCGGCTCATCGTCCATGTGGTCGCGTACCGTCTTGTCCAGTTCCGCGAGCCCGGCACCGACGTCGGTGCCGGGCTCGGCGAAGGCCAGGTGGGCAACGGTCAGCGCGCTCGGCAGCACGGGATCGTCCGGTGTCACGATCCGCACCACCGCGCCGCCGACCGCCTCGGGCACAGCGGGGGCCGGTACGTCCGGTTCGAGCACCATCAAGGGGTGCTCGCGCACGACGAGTCCTGCCTGCTCGACCGCAGCTCGCAGCGCGGGCGTGGTCTCGGCGACCCACTCGAAACTCTCCGGGATGCCCAGCTCCCGTTGCCGGGAACGGACCCGGTTCACATCGGCAGCACTCACGGCTCCGGACCACCCCGAGGCCGGGCGTGCGTGGAAGGGCCAGCCCTGTCCTTCGCGTACGAACAGGGTCAGCGGCCCGAAGTCCTCGACTCGGCTGTCGGGGCGGGGAACTGCGTCGTAGTACCGCTCAAGCCGGTTCAGCAGTTCACGGCGATCACCAAGATCCGCAGATGTCACGTCAAGCATCCAAGCAGAGGGCGGGGAACGGCTGTCTCCGCACAGGTACTGCCGCGATTGCTGAGACAAGGAACGGCTCACCGCGGTGTGAGGAGGCCGCCGTCCTGGCGGGTGTGTGCACCAGCGCTGGTGTGCATGGGGTGGGAAGGGGTGCGGTGGGGGTTTCCGGTGGGTGGTCATGACAGGATTTCGACGTAGCCGTCGGTTCCGTGGACGCGGATCCGCTGTCCGTCCCGGATCAGCCGGGTGGCCTGTTCCACGCCCACGACGGTCGGCAGGCCGTACTCCCGGGCGATCACCGCGCCGTGGGTCATCAGGCCGCCCACCTCCGTCACCAGGCCCGCGATGCCGACGAACAGCGGTGACCAGCTGGGGTCCGTCGAGGTCGTGACCAGGATGTCGCCCGCTTCGAGGTCGGCTTCGGCCATGTCGTGGATGACGCGGGCTCTTCCCTCGACGACTCCGGCGGAAACCGCGAGGCCGATCAGGGCGCCGGCCGGTACGTCGTCGCGTCGGTACGTCCCGGTGACGGCCTCGCCGTCCGAGGTGAGCACCCGGGGCGGGGTGAGCGCGTGGTACGACCGGAACGCGTCCTTGCGCTGCTGGATGAGGTGGTGGTCCGCCTGGTTCGAGCGCACGGTGTCGTGGAGTTCCTGGAACGTGAGGTAGAAGATGTCCTCCTTGTCGGCGATCACGTCGGCCTGCACGAGGCGCTCGGCTTCCCGCAGCAGGGCTTGTTTGTAGAGGAAGAAGCGGCTGACGATGTCGTACTTCGGGTACTCCCGGTAGCCGATGAAGGCCCGGACCCGGTCGATCATCCGTTTGGTCTCGTCGGCTTTCCGGTCTCCGTCCGGCAGGGTCCGCAGACGGGACAGGATGTCCCGTTCCTTCTGCTGTGCCTTCTGCCGTCCTTGTTCGAAACGCCGCCCGGCGGCGCCCGGTTCGAAGTTCCTGATGTTGTCGAGGATCGCGGGGACGAGGGTGATGGGGCGCTCGCGCCAGCGTGGTCTGGTGATGTCGATCTCGCCGACGCAGCGCATGCCGTAACGGTCGAGGTAGGCCTCGATGGCGTCGCGGGCCTCGGCTCCGCCGGGGAGTTCCGCCAGCTTCTGCAGGAAGTCCTCGTCCTTGACGTCCTGCAGTAACGCCACCACCTCCGGGTGCGGGCGGATTGCGTCCGCGACGTCGAGCAGCGCCAGTCCCATCTGCGATGTGATGTTGCCGGGAGCGGACAGGGTGAGCGTGTCGGCCGCGTTCTTCTCGCCCAGCCACTGCTGCAGTTTGTCGTTGAGCCACCATGTGGCCTCCATTCCCGCCATGATCGCCTGATGGCTCAGCGGGTCACGGAGGACTCGCTTGTGTTCCTCGAAGGCCTCCAGCAGGAAGTCGAACAGCTCCGGTCCGGTCTTCGTCCGGATGTCGCGTTCCAGGGCGGCGATGGACGCCTGGCTGCGCTCGATCAGTTCGGTGACGACGGCCGGGTCGGGCCCGGTCGGAGCGGGCGTGCCGCCGGTCGGCGGTGTGCTGGGGTTCGTGTCCGGAAGCGTGGGGACGAAGTCGCCGCGGTCGAGGAGGGTCTCCAACGCGTCCCTGATCAGCGGGTCGCTTCTTCCCATGGTGTCCAGGAGGCGGGCGCGGCTTGCGGGTGAGGCCAGGTGCGGGGTGACGTCGACGAAGAGTCTTCCGCCGGCTTCGTGCATCGGCACCATGGCCGTCAGCTGCCACATGGACAGCCCCAGGGGCCTGAGGGGGTCGGTCATCATCTGCCCGTGACCGACGCAGACGTAGACGTGGTTTTCCTCGTCGTCGGTCTTCGGGACGGGGAACAGCGTCGTGATCGGCCGGCTCTGGACGATGTGGAACCCGTCGTCGGCCAGGCACCATTCGATGTCCTGCGGGCAGCCGAAGTGCGCCTCGATCCGCCGCCCGAGCCGCACCAGTCGCAGTACCTGTGCGTCCGTCAGCGCCGGCTGCTTCTGCTGCCGCGGGTCGACTGCTGTCTCCTGTGTGCCGCCGTCCGGCAGGGCGTGCACGGCGCGTTGTTTGGCGGCGATCGTCCTGGCGACGACTTTGTCGTGCCGGACTTTGAAGACGTCCGGGTTCACCAGACCGGAGACCAGGGCTTCGCCCAGGCCGAAGCCGGCGTCCACGGTGGCGATCGTCCGGTTGCCCGTGACGGGGTCGGCCGTGAACAGGGTGCCGGCCGCGTGCGGGAAGACCATCTGCTGCACGACCACGGCCATGTGGACCATGCGGTGGTCGATGCCGTTGCGTCGGCGGTAGGTCACGGCCCGCTCGGTGAACAGTGAGGCCCAGCAGCGGCGGATGTGCCAAAGGACCGCCGTCGGGCCCACGACGTTCAGGTAGGTGTCCTGCTGGCCGGCGAAGGAGGCCGTCGGCAGGTCCTCTGCCGTCGCGCTGGACCGGACGGCGCAGGCGGTGTGCTCGCCGAGCCGGGAGAGCGCGCGGGTGATCGCCGCCGCGAGATCGTCCGGAACGGCGGTCTCTTCGATGGTCCGGCGGATCTGCGCACTGAGTGCGCAGGTCGCTTCCCGGTCGTCCGGGTCCAGGCGTGACAGCTGTTCGAGCTGGTCGTCGATGGACGGTGCTTGCGCCATGATCCGCCGGAAGGCGTTCGTCGTCACGCAAAAGCCCTCCGGTACCCGGATGCCTTCGATCCGTGACAGCTCGCCCAGGTGGGCGCCTTTGCCGCCGGCGATCGCGGTTTGTGTCCCGTCGACCTGGTGAAGATCCAACACGTACTGCTCGGTCACCGCGACACCTCCGGGGCAGTCGTGTCCTGGTGCAGTGTGGTGGCCGCTCGGCTCACCGGCGTCTCCCGTCCTTGTCGAATTCCCTGGGGCGCGTTCTTTTCGGCGGCTGCCTTCTTGCTGCCTTCTTCCGAGGGGGGCAGCCGGCTCCTTCGTCCGGTCAGGCCGTACACGCATCCCGGCACCTTGTCCTGGGCGGGCGCGACTGCACTGCCCGATCCCGCTGCAAGGTTCGAGTCGGGCGGCATGCCCCTCATATGTCGCCGCCGCGCACGCATGTGCCCCCGTTGCCGCAGGCTGTGGCCTTGGCCGCCGATTCTGCGCCATGACCTGGGTCTTGCCGCAAGCCCCCTGGTGCGCTATATGTTGAAAAGGGCAAGGGGCGAGGTCTCCGTCGCCCTCTTTTTTTGTGCTGTCCGTCGGCGCCGACGAGTCATGCGCACGAAACGGTCCGCAACGGGATCGGATTCCTTTTTTTCTTGGCACTCGGCGGAGCCGGGCAGCATCTCATGCGCCGTCATCTCGGAAGTTCGTTGTGTTACGACGGTGCCGGCGCTGGAGAAATCGCAGTGTGGTGCGGGCATGAAAGCGCCGGTGAACTTCCTGGCCGGCGCACATGACCGATCAAGGTCCGGTAAAAGGAAAACCTGAAGATGGATACGGTGCTGCTGAAATAAGCGGCCTGTGCCGGTACGCACTACTGGGTCTGGGCGGCGGGGCGATCGGGTCTGCCTTGGAGGGGACGGGTGCTGTTCGCACTCTGGCGGACGCGCGTAGACATCCGTCATGATCTACGTGCACCACCTGCACAGCCACCTTCGAGGAAACCTTGGCCCCAGCAGGAAGGATTCGTACGTGAAAGCCGTGAAGGCTCTGAAGTTCCCAAGACTCCGTTCGATCCTGGTCGCCCTTGCTCTGATCATCGCTCCGGGCGTCGCCGTCCTCGGCACGGCGGGCGAGGCAGCGGCCGTCACGAAGATCAGTCACGCCACCGCGGTCTCGATGTTCCGCGAGGTGGGCATCACCTGGTCGTCCTCCGGCAATTGCTCGGACCGCAACGTCCCCACCTGCACGTCGTTCGAACAGCTCAACCTCGCCACCGCCCAGGGTGCCCAGACCCTCAAGCGGGCCAGCGGCTGTGCGCTGAACATCACCGGCGGTACCGAGACAGGCCACGCCTCCGGGACGTACTCGCACTGGAACGGGTACAAGCTCGACTACAGCAAGTCCACGTGCCTCGGGAACTACATCACGAACAGCTTCACCTACATCGGGGTACGCGGTGACGGTGCCCGGCAGTGGCGTTCCGCCTCCGGCAACATCTACGCCGATGAGGGCAACCACTGGGACGTCACGTACTACAACTGCGGCGGTTGCTGAGCCGTCCTCCATGCACTCCGGGGCCCATTGCCCGTCCTCGGCGGGACGGGCAATGGGCCCCGATGTGTCCGGCGCGACGGTCCTGTTCTGCTCCCGGTGGTGGCGCAGGGCCGGGAGACGTCGGCGCTTTGTGGAGGATGCCAACGGGCCGGTGCAGACAGTGCTTCGTTTCCGGGACTGTTCCTGCCGGGCGGCAAAGGCCGAGGGTCAGCGGGCGGGTGGGGTGAACTCGGGCTGGTCGAGCAGGCGCAGCCAGCTTCCGTCGGGCTGGCGGCGGACGACCTGCGCCCGGGCTCCTGCCCCGTCCTTCGGTGCGGTCGAGGTGAGGGCGATGTCGCCGCTGACCAGCGTCGGCAGCGGTTGTTCCGGCTCGAAGCGAGGGCGGTCGGCCAGCACCTTCTCCCACAGCGCACGGATCGCCTCGCGTCCCACCGTCAGTTCGCCGGGTGGGTAGGCCATCACCGCGTTCTCCTCGTAGAGCGCGGCGACTCCGGCCGCGTCACCGGCGTTGGACCGCTCGACGAACAAGCGGGTGATGTCCTCGGGCCGCATGGCCTTCTCGTATTCCGGCACGGGCTCCTCCTGGTGTCGGGGGCGACTTGTCTCCCAGCGTGGCCACCTTCCTACCAGAAGTCCAACAGATGGTTTTTATGCGAACTAGAATTTTCATTCATGGAACTGAGGCAGCTGGAGTACTTCGTCGCGGTCGCCGAGGAGCAGAACTTCACCCGGGCAGCGGAACGGGTGCACATCAGCCAGTCCGGCGTCAGCGCTCAGATCCGCCAGCTGGAGCGTGAGCTCGGTGCCGAGCTGTTCGACCGGTCGGCGCGCACCGTCACCCTCACGGCTGCGGGAAAGGCCGCCCTCGAGCACGCGCGCGCCGCGCTTGCCGCCGCCGGGGCGGTCGGCCAGGCGGTGGGTGAAGTGACCGGGCTGATCCGGGGGCGGGTCACGGTCGGCATGGTCACCGGCTGCACCCTCACCCCGCTGTTCGACGCGCTCGCCGCGTTCCATCGGGCGCATCCCGGTGTGGAGATCTCCCTGCTGGAGGACAACTCCGACCTGCTCATCAAGAAGGTCCGCGCCGGCATTGTCGACCTGGCCCTTGTCGGTACCGCGGCCGCCGCCCTGGAGGGGCTGGAGACGCTGACGGTCATCAGTGAACGGCTTGTCGCGGCGGTGCCGGCCGGGCATCCCCTGACGAGGCAACGACGGGTCACCTTGCGTGACCTGACCGCTCATCCGGTCATCTGCATGCCCCTTGGTACCGGTCTGCGCACGGTGTTCGACCATGCCTGCACCGTGCAGGGCCTCCAGCCCCCGATCGCGTTGCAAGCCAGCGCCGCGGATGCCCTTGCCGGCCTCGCCGCCCGCGGGCTCGGCGTCGCCGTTCTCAGCGAGTCGATGGCCGCCGATCACCGTGACCGGCTCACCGCCCGCATCATCGATGACATCGAGACACCGGCGCTGCTCGCTCTGGTCTGGAGGAACACGCACAATCCTCCGGTGCGTGAGCTGCTCGCACACAGTCGACAGGCGTTCGCCGAGGCTGGTTCTGTTCAGTAGCAGTGCGGCGGCGACCGCGGCGATGGCGTCGGTCATCGTGTTCGCACGGCGAAGACACACACGCCGGGGGCGGCCGCGCGTCTGTCCTCGGGGCTGTGGTTTGCGGTTGGCGGCGGGCCTCGGGGTTGCACGCCAAAGCCGGAGCAGTGCGGCTTCACGGGCCGAAACGAGCGACGGCAGTCCCGTACTGAGCGGTGACGACGTCTCGGATCTGCTCTCTGCCGGCTGATCGTGAGATGCGGCCGTTCGACAAGTCCCGAGCAGCAGAGACAGTCGTCGGACGAGGAAGCCGCACGGAGTACGGATCGGGCCACCGCATCGGCCCCGCCCTCGTCCTGACTGCGGCCCATTTCCTCGGGCCCCGCAGGGCAGTCCGGTCTGCACCGTCCTGCTCGGTGGCAATGACACCGGGCATCCCGCCTCCCCCGTCACCCTGGGCCGGCTGCCGGACAGCGCGGGCAGCGTGCCGTTCATCGGAATCGGGTTTCCGGCGTATGCGCAGCGGCCCAGGTCAGCCTTGGTACGAGGTCTGCGGCGGCGGGACAGCAGGAAGGTGAAGGGGGGCGTCCAGCTGGGCTCCAGCATGAAGTCCGGGTACCTGGACCTGATCTTCACCACGGCCCCGCCCACGGACAGAGGCCCCGACGGGCAGGATCCCTGGAAGGGAATTTCGGGTACGGCACTCTTCACCGAAGACGGTGCGCTGTTGACCGGAGTGCGGTCGCACCGGTTGCCCGCGGCGGGCACGGGCAGCGCCGGGGGCGAGCCGGTCGCTGCCGCGCTGACGGACCCGGAATCCGTGCGCCTCCTCGAGCTCGACGGCATACCGCCGCAGGCGGTGGAGGCCGAGCCTCCCGGAAACAGCCGGGAGAAGGTGCTGAACGGACCCGTGCCCATGAGCACGCAGGGGAAAAAGGGTCACCGCCCGGCTGGACGACGCGGCGGCTCCCTGACCGGGGCCCGTTCGCGGGTGGTCTTCCTCTCCCCGAGCCGGGGAGCGCCGGGCGTGGTTCCGCACCGGGGCGGTTCATCTGCCGGCGGCAGCGGTCACCAGCCGAGGGCGGCGGCCACCGGAAGATGGTCGCTGCCGGTGGCCGGCAGGACCCATGCGTTCTTCGGCTCCACGCCCCTGACCAGGATCTGGTCGATCCGCGCCACCGGGAAGGAGGCAGGCCAGCTGAAGCCGAAGCCGTGCCCGGCCGCTTCCTGGGCCGAGCGCAGCTGTGCGGTGAGGCCGTCGAGGGCGCGGTCGTCGGTGGTGCCGTTCAGGTCGCCGAGCACCACCACCCGCTCGTTCCGTTCGGCGGCGACGGCCTTGGCCAGGGCGTTCGCGCCGACGTCGCGCGAGTCCGTCCAGAAGCCGTTTCTGGGCATCAGCCGCACCGATCCCAGGTGCACCACGTACACCGCCAGGGGTCCCTGGTCCGTGGCCACCGTGGCGCGCAGTGCCCGCGGCGGGTCGGCGGGGAGGTCCTCGGCCTGCCGGGTCCGCGCCAGCGGCCCGGCGTTGCCCCGCAGGACGTCGACCGGCCGGGACTGCGACAGCGGCAGTCTGCTCCACAGTCCGACCGTGTCCTGCACCGTGTGGTACGGGTATGTCCTCGCCAGCTCCCTGGCGTACACGGCCGTGGTCCGCGGGGTCATCTCCTCGAGGGCCAGCAGGTCCGTCCCGGAGGCGGCCAGGGCGCGGGCGGTGCCGGCCGGGTCGGGGTTGTCGGCGTTGACGTTGTGGCTGACCACGGTGAGGTCGCCGCCCGGCTGGGACTTGTCGAGGAGCAGTCCGCCGAAGAGGCTCAGCCACGTCACGACCGGCAGCAGCAGCGCGACCGTCGCCGTGGCGGAGCGGCGCCACAGCGCCGCGGCAAGGAGCACCGGGACGAGCAGGCCGGACCACGGCAGGAACGTCTCCACCAGGCTGCCGAGGCCGCCCCGGTCCGTGATGTGCGTGTGCAGCGGCATGAGCAGGCCGAGCAGCAGTGCCAGCGCCGCGGGCACCGGGCCGCGTTTCCACGGGTCCGGGCTCAGAAGGCTGCGGAACGTCCGGTGGACGCGTGCGCGTCGGGCGTCTGGTTCGGTGTCCTCGAAAGCGGCGTTGTCCTGCCTGCCCCGGGTCGTGTCCGGGTTCCCGGTGTGCTCCTCGGGGGCGTCCTGCTGCCGTGCGCCGGGAACTTCTCGTAGTGCTTCGCTCACTGATCAGGCGTCCTTCGGGGGAGTGCCGGCGGTGCGGGCAGCCGGACGACGACGCAAAGTCCGCCGTCGGCGCGCGGGGTGAGAGTGAGGGATCCGTCGTGCGCCTCGGTGATCCGCCGGACGATGGCCAGGCCGAGCCCGGCGCCCGCGTGGTCGTTGCGAATGCGTTCGGTGGCGCGCCGGAACGGCTCGGTGAGGGTCGCCACCGCCTGCGGGGAGAGCTTCTCGCCGCTGTTCTCGACCGTGAGCACCGCGGTGTCGGGGCCGGTGCGGGTCTCGATCCGCACCGTGCCCTTGTCGGGCAGGTTGTGCACGATCGCGTTGTGCACGAGGTTCGTCGTCAGTTGCAGCAGCAGCGCCTGGGAGCCGAAAGCCGGGGCGATGTCACCGGAGGTCTCGATGGTGACACCGCGTTTCTCGGCGAGCGGGAGCAGTGTCTCGGTGGCCTCCTCCACGAGGAGGGAGAGGTCGACGGGTTCCCGGGTGAAGGACCCCTGGGTGGCGCGGCTGAGGACGAGCAGTGCCTCGGTGAGGTCGATCGCCCGGGCGTTGACGGCGTGCAGACGGTCGAGGATCTCGTCGAGGTCCCGCGTCGGATCGTTGCGGGCCACGTCGAGAAGCGTCTGCGAGATCGCCAGCGGGGTGCGCAGTTCGTGCGAGGCGTTGGCCGCGAATCTTTGCTGCTCGGCCACGTGCGCTTCGAGGCGGGCGAGCATCGTGTCGAAGGCGTCGGCGAGTTCACGGAACTCGTCCTTGCGGCCCGGCAGCCGGATCCGGTGGGAGAGCGATCCTTTCGCGGCCGTCCTGGTGGCGTCCGTGATACGGGTCAGCGGGGCGAGCATGCGGCCGGCGAGGACCCACCCGCCCACGAGACCGAACACCAGCAGGAAAGCCAGTACCGCGGCTGCCTTCGGAGCGAACACGCCCAGAAGGGCGGACCGGACGGGAAAGACGCCCTTGAGGTCGCCTTCGAGTCCGTCGTCGGGGTTGATGAGCATCGCCCGGTCGGGGACGTGGCGCAGGAGGAACAGCCACACCGCCGCGAGCAGCAGCAGGCCGGCGAACATGAGGAATCCGGCGTAGCTGAGGGTGAGCTTGACGCGCACGCTGGTTCCGGGGCGCCTATCCACGGTCCTCTCCCCCGTGGGCGGCTTTCGCTCGTGTGTCGATGCGGTATCCGACGCCGGGCACCGTGGCGATGATCCAGGGCTCACCGAGTCGTTTGCGCAGGGCCGAGACCGTGATGCGTACGGCGTTGGTGAACGGGTCCGCGTTCCTGTCCCAGGCCCGCTCCAGCAGTTCCTCGGCGCTGACGACACCGCCCTCGGCGGCGACGAGGACTTCGAGTACGGCGAACTGCTTCCTGGTCAGCGCGATGTGACGGCCGTCGCGGTGGACCTCGCGGCGGAACGGGTCCAGGCGCAGGCCCGCGATCTCCCGCACGGGCGGCCTGCTGTGGGCGCGTCTGCGGTCGAGGGCCCGGAGCCTGAGCACGAGTTCCCGCAGTTCGAACGGTTTGGTGAGGTAGTCGTCGGCGCCGAGTTCGAACCCGGAGGCCTTGTCGTCGAGCCGGTCGGCGGCGGTGAGCATGAGGATCGGCATGCCGCTGCCGGAGCCGACGATGTGCCGGGCGACGTCGTCGCCGGAGGGGCCGGGAATGTCGCGGTCGAGGACGGCGATGTCGTAGGTGTGGGTGCTCAGCAGCTCCAAAGCGGTGTCGCCGTCACCGGCGACGTCGGCCGCGATCGCCTCCAGGCGCAGGCCGTCGCGTATGGCTTCTGCCATATAGGGCTCGTCCTCGACGATCAACACACGCATGGTCCGAGGGTATGAGTCGCCACATATCGTCGGCGTATCGAAAACCACGCGGGTGCCGGCGTCCGCGCATTGCCGTGACCGTCAGTGGGTCTGCGGTGACGGAGCGGAAAAGGCTTCCGTCGGGTGCGCCGGGTGCGGGGTGTCGCTCTGGTGGGCGGCCCGGCCCGTCGGAGTGGCCCGGTGTGCGTCCTCTGTCGTCCTGGTGTCGATGTGCCCTGCCGAGGCGGGGATGAGTGACGGAACCGAATGCGGCAGGGCAGGAGTGTTGGACATGACGAGCGGCTCGACGAGTGCGACGGACTCGATGAGCGAGGACCCCGAGAGCGGTCTGCTGATGGTCCCGGCCGCTGAGGCGCAGTTCTCGGTCGGGGTGGCGCTGTGGGACGACGCGGACGACGTCTACCGGTCCTTCGTGAGGCACAGCCTGCGGGACGGGTGGGAGAAAAGCCTTCTCAGGGCCACCGTCGCAGGGCGGTTTGAGAAGCAGACGTTTCTTCCTGCCGTCGTGCAGCTCGTCCCCCGGCCGGACAACGAATACAACCCCAAGGCGATCAGCGTGTCCGCGCCACCGAGCCTGGGCGGTACGGATCATGAGCGGCACATGGGCCATCTGTACGAGCGGAACCTGGTCTCGCTCGGTGGCCCTCTGCGGAGCCTGGCTTTCCTCTCCGAGGGGCCGGTCGGCTGTCACGCGCTCGTCGAGGTCGACGAGGTGGACGAGCGGTGGACCGACGTCGACGAGGAGTTCGACGGCCGGCTCTGCGTGCGCGGCGCGAGACGGTTGTACTCGTTCGGCTCCTTGCGGCTGAGGCTGCCCTGGTGGGAGGACCTCCAGGCCATGACGGTCGCCCACGCCCGGTCGGTTCGGCCGGACCTGATACTGCCGTTCATCGGCCACTGGTCCCCTTACCGTGAGGGCGCGCACGAGGAGCTTCTCCGTCGGACCGGCCCAAAGGAGTTTCCCGTCACGCTCCGGGTGCAGGGCGACCGGCTTCTGGCCTGCTGCGAAGATCTTGAATTGTCGGTGCTCGTGCCCTCCGGACGGGACTTCTTCGACCGCACCATGAGGCAGGTGCAGGACATGGGCGGCACGGCCACGGCCCTTGCCGAGGAGCACCGCGGCGCTTTGAAAGTGTTCATCGAGGACAGTTCGCCGGCTGGTTCTTCCTCCGGCCGCTGATGGTGTCGTGCGGCCGCAGAACACCATCAGCCCACAGGGCGGCCCCGGTGCGGGCGCCGGGTTCCCGCACCGGCCGGACCGCGGGAGGACAGCCGCCGCCAGGCGGGATCGCTCGGCGCGACGAAGCGCTGTCAGGTCGTGTCCGACGGGTCATGTGCTCGGCGACGGGCGTTTCGCTGTGCCATGCCCCACTCCCACATGCTGCGCACCACTGGTTCCAGCGCCCGGCCCTGGCTGGTCAGGACGTAGCGGACCCGGGGAGGCCATCCGGGGATGCGGTGGCGTTCGATGACCCCCGCACCGGTCAACTGGGCCAGCCGGTCCGAGAGGACCTTGTGCGAGAGGGCGGGCAGGGCGGCGGACAGCTCGGAGTACGTGGCCTGACCGCGGCGCAGGAACTCGCGGAGCACCAGCGGCGTCCATCGGCCGCCCAGCGTGGCGAGGGTGATGTCGACGGGGCATCTCGGTTCGCGGCCCGGTGGGACGAGGGCGCTGTCCGGGCAGTCCGCCAGCGGGCCGTCCTGATCACTTGCCGGTACGTGTCCAACCGTTTGGTGAGTCACGAAGGCTCCTTCTACCGTCCGACGTGCACAGCCTGCCTGTCTGCCTCCCGGAAGGGCCTCATGCGCATCCACCACCTCAACTGCGGTTCTCTCCGGAAGATTCCACCGCTGCGTGAAGATTCCCCGGCATGTGCGGCGCATGCCGGGGACCATGAGCCGGCCGCTGTCCCCGCCGTCTGCCACTGCCTGCTCATCGAGACGGACTCGGACGGGCTGGTCCTGGTCGACACCGGCCTCGGCACCGCCGATCTGCAGCACCCCGACCGGTCGCTGGGTGCGGACTGGGTGGCCTACGCCCAGCCCGCGCTGGACCCCGGGGAGAGTGCGCTGCGCCAGGTGGTCCGCCTCGGGTATGCGCCCCAGGACGTGCGGCACATCGTGCTCACCCACCTGCATCGCGACCACACCGGAGGGCTGCCGGACTTCCCTCACGCACGGGTGCATGTGCACCCCGACGAGTACCGGGCCGTCACCGACCCCACGGCAGCGCATCACCGGCACAGCCTCGACCTCTTCATGCCGGCCCACCGGGCGCACAGTCCGCTGTTGGTGCCCGCACGCGTGGAGGAGCGCATGGAGTGGTTCGGCTTCTCGGGGGTGGCCCGGCCGCAGGGGCCGGCGTGCGAGCTGCTGCTGGTGCCGCTGCCCGGTCACTCGGCGGGACACGCGGGGGTCGCCGTGCGCGACGGCGACGGACGGTGGCTGCTGCACGCGGGCGATGCGTACATGTATCACGGCGAGCTCGAGCACACCCCGCCTCTTCCCCACCCGGTCTTCGAGCCGGTCCAGCAGGGGGCGCAGACCGATGCCGCGGCTCGTGTCGCGACCCGTGACCGACTGCGCGCCCTCCGGCGCGACCATCCGGACGAGGTCACCGTCTTCAGCGCACATGACCCGTGGGAGTTCGCCCGCCTCGCCGCCTTCACGGGCTGCGGCTGCCGTTGACCCTCGTCGTCCCTCATGCGGTCGGTGCAGCCGGCCGGCGGAAGAGCGCAGAAGAGCGGCGCGGTGTCGTCACGATCCGGTCGTCAAGGGTCAGGATCTGTGGGCCGGGTCGGATTGAGGCGGCCTGGTGGACATTCTGATCTTGATGTTGTTCTCGCCGTGCCGGGCGACTTCGTGCAGGCCCAGTCGCCGGTAGAGGGACTGGGCCCGGTGGTTGACGACGAGGACGTCCAAGGTGAGGTCCTGGCCCTGTCGGCGGGCCTGGTCCAGGAGGTCGCGGATGAGCCGGCTGCCGATGCCGCGTCCCTGGTGAGCGGGGTGGATCTCGATTCGCGCCAGGTAGATCTCGGTGGGCCGGTGCTCGACGTGGAGCATGCCCGCATCGGCGCCGTCGACGGTGACGATCTGCCACTGGCCGGGGTTGAACACACGGTCGTGGAAGTCGCGTTGGGCCTGCTCGTCCCAGCCCCAGATGGCCGCGACACAGGCGCCCATGGCGGCTTTGTGCAGCCGGAAGCAGTACTCGCTGTCCTCAGGGGTCGCCGGTCGCAGGCCGATGACCGTCATGCCGTACGCTCCGTGGGCCGTCGGTTCACAAGGGACGCCGGGGGACTGTGGTGGCCGTGACGGGATGTCGAGCGCCGTTTGTGTTCGTTCCGCTCGGCAGCCGACTCGGTCGACTCGGTTGTGTGCCGGTCGGCTTCCGTCTTCAATGCGGCGGCGGGCATCCGGCGGGTGTTCTCCGGCATGGTCGTGTCGCCCGGCGAACCGGCGGTGGTGGTGCCGTCTTCGTTGACCATGCTGAGCACGGGCGTGCCTTCCCGGCCCGCGCTGCGAGGGCGGGCCTGATGTGACGACCGGTACAGGGCCCATGGGGAAAGGTACGCCTTGTGCGTGTCGTTTCGAAGGGTGTCCGCCCGTTCCTCGCGTCATGAACGGAGTCATGAACGTCGGTCGCGTCACCACCGAAGTGGGACAAGGCTGTTGGGGACAGGGCCGTCGAGCGCATGCTCCCGCGGGCCCTGTTCTCCTTCTGCGGACTTCCGTCCGAGTTCCGCTCTCCCCCGCAAGAGCCTGGCGGCCGGGGCGGGTTCCTCGTGGGTCTCGGCGACGTCCTTGAGGACGACGCCGGATCCGTCGCGTTCGCCGGCCGTCCGGCCGCCGGACATCGGTCAGTCCCGAGGCAGGCCCTGGCCGGGCCACGGCAGTCGTCACTGCCGGTTCTTCAGGGCAGCCGTGATGGAGTCGGCGAGCGGGACCGTGGGCCGGCCGAGCAGGCGTGCGAGGTCCCCGCTGCCGCCGGCGAGCAGTGCCGGACGGATGGCGTTGACGCCGACGTCGACGAGGACCTCGGCGTGGGGACCGGTACGCCGGCCTTGACGAGCGCCTGGAGGAACTGCCCGGCGGGCAGGTCGTGGTAGGCCACGGGACGTCCGGAGTGGCGGGCGAGTTCGGCCGCGTACTCGGCGAGTGTGAAGGGCTGGTCGCCGCTGAGCTCATGGGCCGTGTCGTCGTGGCCCTCGGTGGTCAGGACGACGGCGGCGGCCCCGGCGTAGTCGGCGCGGGGAGCGGCGCCGGCGCGGCCGTCGCCGGCCGATCCCAGGACGCCGTGCTCCGGCTGCACCGGCACCTGCTGGGTGCAGTTCTCGGTGCACCAGCCGTTCCGGAGGAAGGTGTGGCTGAGGCCGCCGTCCACGATGAGCCGCTCGGTGGCCCTGTGCTCCTCGGCGAGGCGGACGTCGGCCCGCGGTCCGCCGAGGATGCTTGTGCAGCGGAACACATGACCGAAAATCCTCGGGCAACAGGTCTTTCCGTGCCGCACGAGTTCAGTGTGTTCCCCGCCCGGTGCCCCTCCCGTTCCGTCCTCGAGCGGATCACCAGCCGGTGGGGGCGCTGGTCCTGGCGGTGCGGCCGGGGCGTGCTCCCGGAGAGGCGTTGCGCCGCCCGGCGGACTGCCGGGTGTGCGTCCAGGACGTCGTGGGGGGCTGGGGCGGTCATGCCCGTCCGTTCCGGCTGCGGCGCGCCCGTCCGACATGTCCGCCACAGCCCCAGGGGCGCTCCCGCCGCTCAGAACGTCCACCGCGTATGGGTGTACACCCCGTCGACCCGGCCGAAGCCGTACACCGTGGCCGGGGACACCGCGAACACCACTGCGGTCCTCTTCCGGAACGTGTCCCCCATCCCGTGGAAGGCGCCCGCGGGCGAAGTGATGTGCGCTCCGTACTTGGCCTCGTACGCCGCGATCACTTCTTCCAGCACCGCCGGATCGGCAACCGGCTCCGCCGTTCCCTCGACCACGAGGTCCAGCCCTTCGGTGAGCGAGTTTCCCCCGGTGGTCAGCGCGCAGTGCCCGTCGTGGGCGAGATTTCTCGCCTTCTGCTCCCCCGCACCGGTGGAGAAGTACAGCACCCCGTCGTGCCAGGCGGCGATCACGGGAGTGACGTGCAGCCGGCCGTCGGGGCGCACCGTGGACACCCAGAAGATCTCGGCGGTCTCCAGCCGCCGCCGGGCCTCGGCCCACTCGGTGGCGGTGACATCAGCGGCTCCCGGGCGGGAGTTGAGCGCGGAGCTGTACCGGGTGTCGAGCTCGGTCGTGGGCTGTTTCGCAGGTCCCTGAGCCGGCATGACGGACCTCCTTCCTCCTCCCCCTGACGACCGGCTACCCACATAGGAACCATCGCCACATCCGTCCGGGGACGGTGAGGAGGCCGCCGGCGCACGGTGATGTTCTTCTGTGCGGCCGGCGGGCCGCCGACCACGCACTTTGCCTGCGGGTGCGCTGTCCGGGGACGGACGGGACGCGAGCTCACGCATGCGGTTCAACGCATACGGTCCGGGGCGGGATGTGCGTGGCCCGGCGGTGGTGTCCGGAAGGCTCGTGGAGATCGCGGCGAGGGGTGGCCGGCTCGGGGGCGGACGGCCCCTTCCGGCCGTGCGGTGGCCGGGTCGATCGGCCAGGTGCGGCCGGCGCGGGTGAGCCGGGGGTGGCCGGTCGGCGGGGGTCGAGAGCGGCCGCTTCGTCGTGAACCGGGCGTCCGTCGCTTCCACGACTGCGGCCGAGCTGTCGGTCGGCAGGACGAGTGTTGTCAACTATGGCTCAGAAAAGGTGAGATGACTGCTTCATCGGAGTTCGGCGACAGCTGCGGGGCTGGAACTTATCGGCCGGATCGCGTGGTTGATAACAAGTTGACTCTGCTTGTCCTTCAACGGTTCTCTTTTCCTTGTACAGTTCGCGCGACCGGGGGGATCATTCCGCATGAATCGCATTCGCCGCCGCATCGTGTCCGCGCTCGCCGCGGGCGGTCTCGTTCTCGGTCTCGGTGCCTGCTCCGAGGACACCGCCCGGCAGGTCGAGGACGAGGTGGTCAAGGAAGTCGACAAGCAGGTCAACAAGGAGTACGAGGTCACCTACGAGGTGACCGGTGACGGAGTCGACTCCATCACTTTCAACGCGGGCGGCGGGGACGCGGCCAGTCCGAAGCTCGAGACGGTGAACAACCCCACGCTGCCCTGGAAGAAGACGGTGAAGCTGCGGGGCATCGAGGCGCCCACCGTCATACCGGTGGCCGTGGACATCAGCGCCGACAACATCTCCTGCAGGATCGTGTACGAGGGCAGGACCCTGGTCGAGAAGTCCGGTGCGGGCGTGGTGTCCGCGGCCGGCTGCGTGGCCGTCTCACCGATCGTCGACTGAGCCGGTGAGTTGCTCCGTCCTTCCGGGTCCGGCGGGGTGTCCCGTCCTTCCGGGAAACAGGCCTGGGCCGGTCCCGGGCGACCCGGCCGAGCCGCCCCCGGTCCGGCGGAGCCGGAGGTGGGGCGCAGGCGGTGCGGCGGCCACCGTCATGCCGCAAAGCCGATGTTGGTGACGTACTCGTACTGGCCCCACTGGGATCCGAGGTCGACGATCTGGTCGATCCATGCCTCGTCCAGTTCCCGGTCGTCACCGGCCGCCCAGGCCCGCACGATGCGGTCCCAGTTGCGCACGTTCAGCGTGCGGTACTCGATGACACGCTGGTGGGGCCGGGCGACCTGAGACTGGTTCAGGGGGTGGATCTCGACGCGGGTGCCGCGGCCCTCACGGTTGAGACGGGCGAGCAGATAACGGGCGACGTTCTCCCGCCGCACCGTCCGGTAGGCCTGCTCGATGCGTTCCAGGTTCGCCTTCGACGGCGAGCGTCTGCCGTCCAGCCAGGCCTTCAGGGTGCGGTCGGTGACGGTCAGACCGGCCTTGCGCGCCCTGCGGCGGGCGTGGTCGGTGCGGGTGAGGTAGTGCAGGCGGGCGAGCAGGCCGCGCCGGGCGGTGACGGGAGTGGCGATGTAGCCGGCCAGGGCGTCCAGCTGACGGGCGACGGCTTCATGGCCCTTGATGCCGCGGGCGCCGTACAGGCCGAACTGTCTGTTCCGCTCGGGCATGGTCTCCGGATCTCCCTCGGGGTCGTCCGGATTACTGTACGGGCTCGCGCGGGCCGCGTACCGGCTCCGGCCGGCGCATCCTGCACCGGCGTCCTGCCGCCCGCCGTGCACATGTGCGTCAGGACTCCCGCCATCCCAGCTTGATCAGCGCGTTCTTCGCCTCCTCGGCCACCGGTGCCTCGGCGACGACGTCGTAGCGGGCGGCGACGATCTGGCTGCGGGAGGCGAAGTCGCGGTGGCCTCCGGTGAGGGAGTGGCCGATGAACCCGAAGACGGCACCGAAGACGGCGCCGAGGACGATGCCGCCGATCAGGAGGACGAGGGCGTTGTAGGAACTGGCGGCGAAGAGGGACAGCAGCAGCCCGATCAGCAGACCGAACCATGCTCCGGAGCCCGCGCCGGCCACAGCGGCCCGACCGCGGGTCAGGCGGCCGAGCACGGTTTCCACCATCCGCAGGTCGGAGCCGATGATCGCGGTGCGCTCCACGGGGAATCCGCTGTCGGACAGGAAGTCGACAGCCCGCTGGGCCTCCTCGTACGTCGGGTAGGAGCCCACGACGGGGCGGTCGACCTTCGGGGGCGGTTGGACGGTCATCGGTGCCCTCCTTGCCGGGACTCTCCTTGCCGGACCGGTCGCGTCCAGGGGCGGCGCGGGTGGGCTCTCCCCGGCCGCCGGCGCCTCCCCGGTGCCGGTGCCTTCCCGGCTGCCGGGGAGGCGGTGGTGGTCAGCTGGAGATCTCGATCCTGCGCGGCTTGGCCTCCTCTGCCTTGGGAAGCTTCAGGGTGAGGACGCCGTTGCTGAGGTCGGCCTGGACGTGGTCGGTGTCGATGTCCCGCGGAAGGGTGGTGCGGTAGTCGAACCGGCCGGTGCGGCGCATGCGGCTGCGCATCACGCCCGTCCGTTCCTTTTCCTTGATCTCACCGTGGACCGCGAGCTCTCCGCCCTCGATCTCCACGGAGATGTCGTCCTTCTTCACGCCGGGAAGGTCGATCTCGATCAGGTAGGCGTCGTCGGTCTCCTCTATGTCGACCATCGGCGACCAGACGTCCTCCAGGGCGCCTGCGAAGCCGTGGGTCCAGAGGGTGTTCATGCGTTCGCGCAGTTCCTCCAGCTCGCGGAAGGGGCTCCACAGCGTGCTGCCGATGTCGCGGCGGGCGGGAAGCGTCATCCGTCCTACTCCTTTCCTGCTCGATCTCCTGCTCGAACGGGCCGCTGTCCAGGGCTCCGTCCCCGCTGAGTACCCGGTGTCGTCAGGGGCAAGCGGAAGCCCGCGAGGCCCGCCCGGTGCCGCCGGGCGCGGGGGCGCGGCCCGTCGCCGTCTCAGTCCTGTCGCCTCCTCGTCCGTTCCTCCGCCCGTTCGGCCTTGACCTCGGCCGCGTACCGGTCCACGTACTCCTGGCCCGACAGCCGCAGGATCGCGGCCATGATCTCGTCGGTGACGGCCCGGAGCACCGCCTTCTGCTGCTCCTGCTCCGCACGGGGCGAGAAGTGCAGCGGTTCCCCGAAACGGATGGTGACCGGTGATGGTCCCGGCAGGATCCGTCCTCGAGGACGGATCCCGAGGGCCTTCACCATCGCGCAGGGAATCACCGGGACCCGCGCGGCCAGCGCCATCACCGCCACCCCGACCTTGCCCCTGTACAGCCGGCCGTCGGGGGACCGCGTGCCCTCCGGATAGATCGCGAGCAGCTCTCCCCTCTCCAGTGCCCTCAGCCCCTCCTGGAGCGCCGTCTCTCCTGCGGCCCTGCCCGACCTGTCCACCGGGATCTGTCCGGCGCCGCCGAGGACGAGCGCGGTCAGCCGGCCCTTGAGCCCCGGTGCCGTGAAGTACTCCGCCTTGACCAGGAACGTGACGCGCCGTTTCAGGACCGCGGGCATGAGGAGGGGGTCCAGGGCGGACAGGTGGTTTCCGGCGATGATCGCCGCCCCCTCCGCCGGAATGTGCTCGAGCCCCTCGACCCGCGGCCGGAACAGCAGCCGCAGCAACGGTCCCAGGAGGACGTACTTGAGCAGGTCGTAGAGCATGGGCGGCTTCCCGTTGCCACGTCGTTTCCCCGGTGGTTCCGTGTCCGGGCCGTCGGGCCGGATCCGTCCCGGAGCCGGGTGCCCGGTCGGCATTGCCCTCGAACGTCGCCCCGTCGCCCTCGTCGCCGTCGAACGCCGCCCCGGCCGAGGTGCGGGGCGCACCCCGAGGGGAGGCCGTGATTTCCGGCACATCTCCGGCCTGGGTGGTCGGACCCCGCGGTTCGTCGGCCCGGTCGCACGGGAGCCGCTGCGGCGTCCCTGAGCCGTTCCGGCGGTCCGTCCGGTACCTCTCCCGGAATCGGCGGTCCGCCCCGGCCACCAGCCTCGTTGTCCGGCAGCGAGCGGTCATGTGCGCGGCGGGCCGCCGGCCGCCGAAGCGGCTCGGGGCGGGCGACGGCCGCCGGTGCCGCGCAGCGTCCGAAGCGGCACGCGTCCGAGCGTCACCCCTGCGTCGTCCGTCAGTGTGACGTGGCTCCTATACGGCTTTTGTCCCGCCTGTGGATGATACGGGGCTTGGCCTGTCCTCCAGGCGGTGGGCCGACGAGACGGAGGTTTGTCATGTCCGAGCATGTGCACGTTCGCATCAACAAGGGGCTGGGAGTCACCGAGGACGGTGAGCTCGTGGAGCACTCCTACTGCCGCTGCGGCACCACCTGGACCAAGGTCTACCAGGTGGAGGACGACACTTCCGAGTGAGCGCTTTCGCGTGAGCGCTTCCACGTGGGTGCTCCGAGTGAGATCCGCGTGAGCAGGGAAGCGCCCCGTCGTCGCCGCGCCGCCCCGTGGCACCCATGCCGTACTCACGCTTCGCCCGGGCCCGGTCCCGGAACAGTTTTCTCACCCCCGCCCCCCGGACCATGCACGTGCCGGCCGTGACGGCGCCGACGTGCGCGTCCGCGACTCTCCCGGACGACCCCCGCCCGCCGTGTGAGGGACACCAGCAGGGGTACTGAGGCCAGTCGACGTCCGAGCAAGACGCGCACGGAGGTGACTGCGATGGCCCTGCCCGTACGACGCGGTGCCACCGGTGGGCTCACCGGGCGGCTCATGCCCGGCTGGAAGGACCCGCTGACCGAGTTCGACGAGCTGTTCAGCCGGATGGAGAGCCTGCTGGAATCCACCATGGGCGGAGCCCTGACCGAAAGCGCCGCCTGGACACCGCTGGCCGACTTCACCGAGACCGACGACTCCTACCGGATCGAGGTCGAGGTTCCCGGCGTCAAGCGCGACGACATCAACATCGAAGTGATGGACCGGGAACTGGTCATCAGCGGGGAGTACACGGAACGTGAACGCACCGGACTGCTGCGCCACAGCACTCGCAGGGTCGGCCGTTTCGAGCACCGCACGCTGCTCCCCGGCGACTTCGACGCCGACGGCATCAACGCGACGCTGAGCGACGGGGTTCTGACGGTGACCGTTCCCAAGGCGGAGTCCTCCAGGACACGGCGCATCGAGATCTCCACCAGGGACTGACGAGCGCCCTGGCACCGGCCGGGCCGGTTCCACCGGGGCCTGCCGGACCCCGCGGGGTCCGGCAGGCCCCGGTCCGGTTCGATCGGGCGGATCGCGACGGCTCCGGAGTCGTCGGTGCCGGGCCGAGCCCGCGGGCCGAGCAGCCCGGCACTTGTGCGCCCACCGGCCGGGGCCGTTCCCGGCGCCCTCGACGGCCGAGCCCGTGCCGGCCGGCCCTGGGCCGGGAAGAGCACACTTGGCCGGACCTCCGGCACATGTGTCGCGCCGGCCGACTTCCCCCATCAGGGACCCGCGTTCCGCGGAAGGGCGCCGGGAGAACACCGTGTCGCTGCCTCGCGGGTGCAGGGCGTCCGCAGGGGCGGTCAGGAGGTCAGCTGCTTGCGTGCACCGTGGGTGATGGCGATCTTGCGCGGCTTGGCGCGCGCGGCCAGCGGGATGCGCAAGGTGAGCACACCGTGGTCGTATCGCGCTTCGAGGGCGTCGGTGTCCAGGGCGTCCGAGAGGTCCAGGCGGCGGGTGAACCGGCCGGTGAGGCGTTCGGTCAGTATCGGCTGCGCGCCCTCGGGGAAGGGCGAGGGGCGTTCGGCGACCAGGGTCAGCGTGTTGCGTTCGACGGTCAGGTCGATGCCGGCCGGGTCCATGCCGGGCAGGTCGAACTGCAGGTAGAGCGCCTCGTCGTCGCGCCAGGCATCCACCGGGATGGTGGCACCGGACGGGGAAGCGGCCGTGTGCGCGAGCTGATGCAGAAGACGGTCGAGATCACCGAGGGCACCGGCGCGCACGAGCATGTCCCACTTCTCCTTTCCTGTGCGAGGAAGTCGAGCCCACGGTCTTGCGGCCTCGATCGTGATGACACTTTCTTCATATAGCTGATCGCACAATGTTTGACAAGGGAAGTTAAGAGAAGCTGCTATGAGTCGACTCAACTTCCTGCCATGAGGCCGCAAGACACCCGAGGGCTTCCCGCCACGCCCGCCTCCGATCCCTCCGCCCGGATGCACTGAAGGGCTCCGCCGCCCAACCGCAAGCCACCCACCGCCAGAAGATCACGAAAAAAGTTGAGTCTGTCCTTGTTAACTTTTCAGCTGCGTGGTATATAAGAGGTAGAAGACAGGACACGGAGTCACGATGCGAAGGAGGGGTGCAGATGCTGATGCGGACGGATCCCTTCCGGGAACTCGACCGGCTCGTCGAACGGATGTGGGGCACGGCCGCTCACCCCGCCGGCATACCGATGGACGCCTGGCGCGACGGTGACACGTTCTTCGTCGAACTCGACCTGCCGGGCGTGGACCCGGAGTCCATCGACCTCGGTGTCGAGCGCAACGTCCTGACCGTGAAGGCCGAACGCAAGCCGGCGTACGGCGAGAACACCGAGACAGTGATCACCGAGCGGCCCGCGGGGACGTTCAGCCGGCAGCTGTTCCTCGGTGAGACCCTGGACACCGAGCGGATCGACGCCTCCTACGAGGCCGGTGTGCTGCGGCTGAGGATTCCGGTCGCGGAGCAGGCCAAGCCCCGCAAGATCGCCATCAGCGGCGGAAGCGGACGCAAGGAACTCAACAGCTGACCTCGAGGGGCCGGGGTCCCTCCCCTTCGCAGGTCAGTCTTCAGGGCCCGGGCGGACCGCCCGGGCCCTGTCGCATGTCATGGCACACCTCGCGCCGGGCCGCACCGGGAGCACCGGCACGATCCGCGGACGTTCACGAGGAGAGAAGTTCGCGGAGATTCACGGAGAGAGGGTCAGGCCGGCGGAGCCGCCGGTCCGCCCAGGGCCTCCGGTTCGCCGTCCTTGGTGCCGGCCGGGCCGTCGACGAGGTGCAGACGGTTCCGGGGGCGGTTGCCGCCTTCCTCGGTGCCGTCGCCGTTCTCCCCGGTGCTGCCGGCGGCCTCTCCGGTGTCGCCGGCAGCACCGGGGAGAA
>NZ_MUME01000133.1 GCF_002155915.1 Streptomyces thermovulgaris
GGAACCACCCATGGATGAGACCGGACCGGACCGCTGTGCCGGGCGGCTGACCGACCCGGAGGTCGAGGCGCGGCTCGCCCGGCTGGAGGAGCTGCTGGCGGGACTGGAGAGCGCCCCGGGGCCGACCGTGCAGTCGGCCCTCGAGGCGGTGCGGCTGCTGACCGAGGTGTACGGCGAGGCCCTGGGCCGTGTGCTGGACCGGGCGGACGAGGAGCTGGCCCGGTGGCTGGCCGAGGACGAGCTGGTGGGGCATCTGCTGGTGCTGCATCGGATCCACCCCGAACCGGTGGAGCGCCGGGCCGCCCGCGCGGTCGAACGGCTGCGGCCGGCCGTGCGCAGAAGCGGCGGTGACGTCGAGTGGGTCGGTGTGGAGGAGAAGGTGGCCCGGGTGCGGGTGACCGCGGGCGGGTGCGGTTTCGGGTGCGGCGGCGGTACGGCCGATCTCACCGACGCGGTGCGCGCGGCCGTACTCGCCGCCGCTCCCGAACTGACGGCGGTGGAGACGGTGACGGACACGCCCGCGAAGCGGTCGGCCCCCGCGTTCGTACCGCTGGAGACCCTGACGCGGCGAGGCGGGGCGCGGGCGCGGGAGGCGCGGTGACGGCGGACGGGGCACTGGCCCGGATCATCCGCGCGGCCGGCCGGACGGGGCCGGCCGCGGGCGAGAGGTGCGAGCTGTGCGCCGCGCCGGTGCCCGAGGAGCACCGTCACCTCCACGACGGCGCCGAGGGCGGGGTGCGGTGCGTCTGCGGCCCCTGTGCGGTGCTCTTCACCGACAGCGGGGCGGGCGGCGGGCGCTTCCGGCTCGTCCCCCGGCGCCGGGTGCGGCTTCCCCGGATCGACACGGCGTCGCTGGGGGTGCCGGTCGGTCTGGTGTTCTTCGTGCCGCACGCCGACGGCACGGTCACCGCGCAGGGCCCGAGCCCGGCGGGGGCCATGCGGTGGGAGGTGGACGCGGCGGCCTGGCGGCGGCTGGCCGACCGGTTCCCGCAGCTCGCCTCGATGGAGCCGGAGGTGGAGGCCCTGCTGGTCAACACCGTCCAGGAGTTCGACCAGCACTGGATCGTGCCCGTCGACGACTGCTTCCGGATGGTCGCGGCGATCCGCCGCGAGTGGCGGGGGCTGTCCGGCGGGGGCCGGGTGTGGCCCGTCGTCCAGGAGTTCTTCGCCGGGCTCACCGAACGGAGCTGATGCGGTCATGCACGAGTTGTCGATCGCGACCGCGATCGTGGAGCGGGTCGACGAGATCGCCCGTGCCGAGGGGACGGAGAGCGTCTCGGCGGTGACGGTGCGGGTGGGCGAGCTGGCCGGTGTCGTGCCCGACGCCCTGAGCTTCGCCTTCGAGGTGGCCCGGGAGGGCACCGCGCTGGCCGGGGCCCGGCTCGTCGTCGAGCAGGTGACCGCGTACGCGTACTGCGTGCCGTGCGACCAGGAGTTCCCGGTGGGCATGCCCCCGTTCTTCTGGTGTCCGCACTGCGACCGGCCGTCACAGGATCTGCGCAGCGGGCGGGAGCTGGAGATCACCCGGATCGAGCCCGGGCCGGTTCCGGCCTGACCCGGACGCCCCGGGCCGGAGGACCGGAGAATCGGAGGACGTCCCCGACGGTGCACAGGGCACCGGCGGGGACGTCCTTCGGCTGTGCCGGCGGATGTCCGTCAGCAGATGCGCGGCAGCTGTTCGCCGAGCGGCAGGTCGACGACCCGGGTGCCGCCGAGGCCCGTCTCGACCACGACCGTCCCGGGGTGGTCGGCGACGCACTCGCCGATCAGGGCGGCGCCGCCGCCCTGCGGGTGGGCGCGCATCGCCTCCAGGACGGCCTCGGCCTGCTCGGGGGGAACGAAGGCGACGAGCCGGCCCTCGTTGGCGACGTACAGCGGGTCCAGGCCCAGAAATCCGCAGGCGTTCGCGACCGCCTCGGGGACGGGGACGGCCCGCTCCCGCAGCCGGACGCCGGTGCCGGAGGCGCGGGCGATCTCGTTGAGGGAGGCGGCGAGCCCGCCCCGGGTGGGGTCGCGCAGCACATGGATGTCCGGGGTGACGGCCAGCATGGCCGCCACCAGGCCGGCCAGCGGAGCGGTGTCGCTGGCGATCTCGACACCGAACTCCAGGCCCTCCCGCACGCTCATCACGGCCACGCCGTGCAGGCCGATCGGTCCGCTGACGATGACGGCGTCGCCCGGCCGGGCCCGCTGCGGGCGGATGTCCACGCCCTCGGGGATCAGGCCGACGCCGGCGGTGGTGACGTACACGCCGTCGCCGTGCCCGGCCTCCACCACCTTGGTGTCGCCGGTGGCCACGGTGACGCCCGCGGCCTTCGCCGCCTCGCCCATGGCGCGGGCGACCCGGTCGACCACGGTCAGCTCCACGCCCTCCTCCAGGACGAAGGCCGCGGAGAGGTAGGCGGGCCGGGCGCCGCTCATCGCCAGGTCGTTGACGGTGCCGTTGACCGCCAGGTCGCCGAGGCTGCCGCCGGGGAAGAACAGCGGCCGGACGACGTAGGAGTCGGTGGAGAACGCCAGCCGGGCACCGCCGAGGCGGAGGACGGCGCAGTCGCCCAGGGCGTCGAGGACGGGGTTGCCGTAGGCCGCGGCGAAGACGTCCCGGACCAGTTCGGCGGACAGGGCGCCGCCTCCGCCGTGGCCCATCACCACAACGGGCTGGTCGCGCAGCGGGGCGGGGCAGGTCCAGTTCGCGGGGTCGACGGGGGGTTCGGCCGTCGTGGAGGCGAGGTCAGCCAACGGGGTTCATCTCCTCCCTCGGGGCACGGGAACCCTGCGGCGCCGAAGCGCCCGACGAGGTCTGTCCGTTCAGCCGGCGGTAGAGGTAGTAGGCGGCGCAGGCGCCCTCGCTGGAGACCATGGTGGCGCCGAGCGGGGTGCGCGGGGTGCAGGTGGTGCCGAACGCGGAGCACTCGGTGGGCTTGATCAGCCCCTGCAGGACCTCTCCGGCCCGGCACACGGCGGGCTCCTCGGTGCGGATGCCGCCGACGTCGAAGCGGTGCTCGGCGTCGAAGTCGCGGAAGGCGTCCGACAGCCGCCAGCCGCTGGCGGGGATGCGTCCGATGCCGCGCCAGGAGCGGTCGGTGACCTCGAAGACCTCCTGGATCATGTGCAGGGCGGCCGGGTTGCCCGTCTCGCGCACGGCGCGCGGGTAGGCGTTGTCCACCCGGTGCTCGCCGCGCTCCAGCTGGTGGACGGCGCGGCGGATGCCCTCGAGGATGTCCAGCGGTTCGAAGCCGGTGACGACGATGGGGACGCGGTGCCGCTCGGCCAGCTCCGGGTACTCGGCGGTGCCCATGACGCTGCACACGTGTCCGGCGGCGAGGAATCCCTGCACCCGGCAGTCCGGGGCCGTCATGATCGCCTCGATGGCCGGCGGCACCCGCACATGGGAGACCAGAAGGCTGAAGTTGTCCAGGCCCAGCCGGCGGGCCTGGTGCACGGCCATGGCGTTGGCGGGGGCGGTGGTCTCGAAGCCGATGGCGAAGAAGACCACCTGGCGGTCGGGGTGCTGCCGGGCCAGCTGGAGGGCGTCGAGCGGCGAGTACACCACGCGTACGTCGCCGCCCTCGCCCTTGACCCGGAACAGGTCCCGGTCGGTGCCCGGCACCCGCAGCATGTCGCCGAACGAGCAGAAGATCACCTCGGGGCGGGCGGCGATCTCCAGGGCCTTGTCGATGACCTCGAGCGGCGTCACGCACACCGGACAGCCGGGGCCGTGGATCAGCTCCAGTCCTTCCGGCAGCAGCTGGTCGATGCCGTGCCGGATGATCGAGTGGGTCTGGCCGCCGCAGACCTCCATCAGCGCCCAGGGCCGGGTGACCGTCGCACGGATCTCGTCCAGCAGCTTCCGGGCCAGCTCGGGGTTGTTGAACTCGTCGATGTACTTCATCGGGCCTCACTTCCGCTCTTCTCGCGTGCGCCGGCTCCGTCGGTGTGCGGGACCCCGCTGCCGGCCTGCTCGGCCGCCTGGGCCCAGGCGTCGCCGAACTCCTCCTCCAGCAGCCCCAGTTGCTCGAACAGCTCCAGGGACGCCCGGGCCGACTCCTCGTCCAGGCGCTGCAGGGCGAACCCGACATGGACGATCACGTACTCCCCCACCCGCACATCGGGCAGGTACTCGAGACACGCCTGTTTCTGCACTCCGCCGAAGTCGACCAGGCCGGTGAGGGGATCGGACTGGTGGTCGATGGCCACGACCTTGCCGGGCACTGCCAAACACATGGGTCACTCCGTCTCGTCGCTGTACGGGGGCTTCAGACGCGCCGTCCGCCCGGTGGTTCGTGGGCCGCGACCACGAGCTGTCCGAGGGCCAGGCCGCCGTCGGTCGGCGGGACTTCGCCGTGACGCAGGACCGTGAAGCCGTCACCGGCCAGCAGGGCGGTGCACTCCTCCTCCAGCAGGCCGTTGGCGAAGACGCCGCCGCTGAGGACGACGGTGGTCAGGCCGGTGGCCGCACGGGCGCGCCGGCAGATGCGGGCGACGGCCCGTGCGACGCCTCGGTGGAAGCGTGCGGCGAGGACCGGTGCCGGGGTGCCGTGGCGCTGGTCGGCAAGGAGTTCGCGCAGCATGGGGGCCGGGTCGCAGTCCAGGAGGCCGGGGCCGTCGGTGAGTCCGAAGGGGTACGCCGCCTCGTCCTCGTCCCAGGCCAGGGTGGCGGTCGCCTCCAGTTCCAGCGCGGCCTGTGCCTCGTATCCGGCGCGGTGGCACACGCCGGCGAGGGAGGAGACGGCGTCGAAGAGCCGGCCCATGCTGGAGGTGGGGACGCAGGCCAGATTCCGTTCCAGCTGCCGTCTCAGCACGGACAGTTCCTCGGGTGCGCAGGCGGCGACCGGGGGCAGGCCGGTGTCCCACGGCAGTCCGGCGGCCCACAGCCGGGCCAGGGCGAGGCGGCACGGGTTGGCCACTCCGGCGTCGCCGCCGGGCAGGGGGGCGGGGGTCAGCCGGGCGAAGCGACGGTGGCCGGCGTAGTCGGCGAGCAGGATCTCGCCGCCCCACACGGTGCCGTCGTCGCCATATCCGGTGCCGTCGAAGGCGACGCCGATCACGGGGGTGGTGCCGTCGAGGCCGTGCTCGGCCATGGCGGAGGCGATGTGCGCGTGGTGGTGCTGGACCAGCACCGGGCGCGGCTCGGGGAGCCGGGCCGCCCGGCGGCGGGCCAGGCCGGTCGAGTGGTAGCCGGGGTGGCGGTCGGCGGCCACCAGGGCGGGGGCGACCCCGGTCAGGCGCAGCAGGTGCTCCTCGGCCCGCTGGGCGGCCCGGAGGGTGGTCAGGTCGCCCATGTCGCCGATGTGCGGGCCGAACCAGGCGTGGTCGCCGTCGCCGACGCACAGCGCGTTCTTCAGGTCGCCGCCCATCGCGAGCGCGGGGCGCACCGGGACGGGCAGGCGCACCGGGCGGGGCACATAGCCGCGGGAGCGGCGCAGCACCTGTTCGGTGCCGTCGGGGCGCACCCGCAGCAGGGAGTCGTCGCAGGGCGAGGCGATGGGGCGGTCGTGGGTGAGCCAGGCGTCGGCCAGGCCGGCCAGCCGGGTCAGTGCCTCGTCGTCGTCGGTGACGATGGGCTCGCCGGAGCGGTTGCCGCTGGTCATCACGAGCACACGGGGGCCGGGGGGATCGCCGGGCAGCCCGAACAGCAGGGTGTGCACGGGGGTGTAGGGCAGCAGCACGCCGACGTGGGGGCTGCCCGGGCAGACCGCGTCGCTCAGGCGGAGTCCGTCCGGGCGGGTGCGGCGGCGCAGCAGGACGATGGGGCGCCGCGGGCCGGTGAGCGCGGCCCGTTCGCCGTCGGTGGGGTCGGCGATCCGCGCGACGGTGGCGAGGTCGGGGCACATCACCGCGAACGCCTTGCCGCCCCGTTCCTTGCGGGCGCGCAGGGTGGTGACGGCGCGGGTGTCGGTGGCGTCGCAGGCCAGGTGGTAGCCGCCGAGTCCCTTGACGGCGACGATCCGGCCGGCGGCGAGCAGGGCGCGGGCCGCGGTGAGGGCGTCGGCGTCCCGGGCCGGGCGCAGGCCGCTGCCGTCGGCGGGGATCAGCCGCAGCCGGGGGCCGCAGCCGGGGCAGGCCACGGGCTGGGCGTGGAAGCGCCGGTCGGCGGGGTCGGTGTACTCGCGGGCGCAGGCCGGGCACATGGGGAAGCCGGCCATGGTCGTGACCGCGCGGTCGTAGGGCAGGGCGGTGGTGATGGTGAAGCGGGGGCCGCAGTGGGTGCAGGTGATGAAGGGGTGGCGGTGGCGGCGGTCGGCGGGGTCGGCCAGTTCGCGCAGGCAGTCGGCGCAGGTCGCGGTGTCGGGCGGCAGCTGTGTGCGGCCGGGGGCGTGGTCGGTGGGGCGGATGGTGAACGGGCCGGTGGCGCCGGTGGCGGGGAGGTCCTCGCGGCCGACGCCGGTGACGGCGGCGAGCGGGGGCAGCTGCCGGGTCAGCAGGTCGCAGAACCGGTCGACGCCGTCCGGCGGTCCCTCGACCTCGATCAGCACGCCGCTCGCGGTGTTGCTCACGAAGCCGGCCAGGGCCAGGTCGGTGGCCAGGCGGTGCACATACGGCCGGAAGCCCACGCCCTGCACCGTGCCGCGCACGGTGAGCCGGCGGCGCACCGTGC
>NZ_MUME01000134.1 GCF_002155915.1 Streptomyces thermovulgaris
GAGCGTGCTGGCCGCCGCCCTCACCGGCTTCCTGATGCACAACTGGCACCCCGCGCGGATCGCCTTCGGGGCCAGCGGCTCGCTGTTCACCGGCTTCCTGCTCGCCTCCGCGGCCGTGTTCATCCGTTCCGGGCACGATCTGGTCCCCAGCCTGGCCGTGCTGTTCGCGCTCACCGCCACCGCGAGCGCCGACGCCGTGCTGGTCGTCCTCTCGCGCCGGCTGGCCGGGCGTCCCGTGCTGCGCCGCGGCCCCGACCACCTCGCGCACCGGCTGCGCCGCCTCGGGCCGACCCCGCCGGGCGTGGCCGTCCTGCTCGGGACCGGAACCTTCGCCGCGGTGCTCGTCGGGGTGCTGGTGCACTCGGGCTGGGCCGCGCCGGGGAACGTGCTGTGGGTGGCGGGAGCGAGCCTGGCGGTCGTCCTGGGGCTGCTGCGCGTCCCGGCGTACGGTCCGCGGCGGCGGACCGGGGCGTACGGCGTCCGCGCGCACCCCGAGCCGCGGGGGACCCGGGCGCCCGTCCGGGTGCCCGGCACCCGGGGGCGGCCCGAGGTCCGCGGCGCCCGGCGCCTTCCCGCCGCCCGAAGCGGCGCACGCGTGCGCACGGAACCGCCGCTCGACGCCCCCCGCGCGCGTACGGGACCGTCCGGCGGCGCCTCCGGGGGTGCCCCGCGTGCGCGGGCCGGCCTGTTCGGCGGCCTTGTGCGCGCCCGGGCGGCCGTTCCCCGCACCCGCCTGGGGGGAACCCGTCTGCGCGCCCGTGCCGGACGGTCCTCCTGGGCCGCCCGGTCCCGGAGGCGGGGCGGCGCCCCCGGCGTCTTCGACGCCCGCGGCATCCATGACGCCCATGACTCCTCTGACTCCTATGACTCCTATGGGGGCACCTCTGGAGGCGCCCATGGGAGCACCCCCAGCGCCTACGGCGTCCCCTCCGGCCGTGACCGCGGCGCCCCGGCCCCGGCCGGCGCTCCTGGAGCCGGTGCGGCCCGCGGGGGCCCCGGGGCCCCGAGGAGCAGGTGGGGGTACGGCGCCGACGCCGCCGTCCGTGCCTCCCGTGCCGCCCGTCGTCAACCTCCGTATCCGGCTCCTTCACCCCGGACGGCCGCATCGCAATCCCCGCCCCCGCAGGTCAGAGCGTCCTTGCGCGCCAGAGGTGGATAAGAATTGAGTCGATCAGGCTCAAGTCTGTTGACTGGGTGGGGGGCCTCGGGCACACTTGAGTCAGTTCCACTCAAGTTAGCTGGAGGAATTCACCATGGCACGTGCGGTCGGCATCGACCTGGGCACAACAAACTCCGTCGTCAGCGTTCTGGAGGGCGGTGAGCCCACCGTCATCACCAACGCCGAGGGCGCCAGGACCACGCCGTCCGTCGTCGCTTTCGCCAAGAACGGTGAGGTGCTGGTCGGTGAGGTGGCCAAGCGCCAGGCCGTGACCAACGTCGACAGGACCATCCGGTCGGTCAAGCGCCACATGGGCACCGACTGGAAGATCAACATCGACGGCAAGGACTTCAACCCGCAGCAGATCAGCGCCTTCGTGCTGCAGAAGCTGAAGCGGGACGCGGAAGCGTACCTGGGTGAGAAGGTGACCGACGCGGTCATCACCGTGCCGGCGTACTTCAACGATGCCGAGCGCCAGGCCACCAAGGAGGCCGGTGAGATCGCCGGCCTGAACGTGCTGCGTATCGTCAACGAGCCGACGGCCGCCGCCCTGGCGTACGGCCTCGACAAGGACGAGCAGATGATCCTCGTCTTCGACCTCGGTGGCGGTACGTTCGACGTCTCGCTGCTGGAGATCGGCGACGGCGTCGTCGAGGTGAAGGCCACCAACGGTGACAACAACCTCGGTGGTGACGACTGGGACCAGCGCATCGTCGACTACCTGGTCAAGCAGTTCCAGGCCGCCCACGGCGTGGACCTGGCCAAGGACAAGATGGCCCTCCAGCGTCTGCGCGAGGCCGCCGAGAAGGCCAAGATCGAGCTGTCCTCGTCCACCGAGACCACCATCAACCTGCCCTACATCACCGCGTCCGCCGAGGGCCCGCTGCACCTGGACGAGAAGCTGACCCGGGCGCAGTTCGAGCAGCTGACGGCCGACCTGCTGGAGCGGTGCAAGACGCCGTTCCACAACGTCATCAAGGACGCCGGCGTCTCCGTCAACGACATCGACCACGTCGTGCTCGTCGGCGGTTCCACCCGTATGCCCGCCGTCGCCGACCTCGTCCGCGAGCTGACCGGCGGCAAGGAGCCGCACAAGGGCGTCAACCCCGACGAGGTCGTGGCCGTCGGTGCCTCGCTGCAGGCCGGTGTGCTCAAGGGCGAGGTCAAGGACGTCCTGCTGCTCGACGTCACCCCGCTGTCCCTGGGCATCGAGACCAAGGGCGGCATCATGACCAAGCTGATCGAGCGCAACACCACGATCCCGACCCGGCGTTCGGAGATCTTCACCACGGCCGAGGACAACCAGCCGTCGGTGCAGATCCAGGTCTACCAGGGTGAGCGCGAGATCGCCGCGTACAACAAGAAGCTCGGCATGTTCGAGCTGACCGGTCTGCCCCCGGCGCCGCGCGGTGTGCCGCAGATCGAGGTGTCCTTCGACATCGACGCCAATGGCATCATGCACGTCACGGCGAAGGACCTCGGCACCGGCAAGGAGCAGAAGATGACCGTCACCGGCGGTTCCTCGCTCCCCAAGGAGGAGGTCGAGCGGATGCGCCGGGAGGCCGAGCAGTACGCGGAGGAGGACCAGAAGCGCCGCGAGGCCGCGGAGACCCGCAACCACGGCGAGCAGCTGGTCTACCAGACCGAGAAGTTCCTCAAGGACAACGCGGACAAGGTTCCCGGCGACATCAAGTCCGAGGTGGAGGCCGCCGTCGCCGAGCTGAAGGAGAAGCTCAAGGGCGAGGACACCGCCGAGATCCGCACGGCCACCGAGAAGGTCGCCGCCGTCTCCCAGAAGCTGGGTCAGGCCATGTACGCCGAGGCCCAGGCGGCGCAGGCCGCGGGCGGCAGCCAGGCCAACAAGGCCGACGACGACGTGGTCGATGCCGAGATCGTTGACGACGAGCGCAAGGACGGTGCCGCGTGACGGAGAAGACCCCCGGTTTCGAGGAGCACCAGCCGCAGCCCCCGCCTCAGCAGCCGCAGCAGGCACAGCCGCAGCCGCAGCCCGAGGCCGCTCCCGCCGCCGCGCCCGAGGAGGCCGAGCCGCAGCAGGCTCCCGCCGCCCCGGAGCAGGAGGCCCCCCAGGCCGCCGAGATGGACCAGGTGGCCGCGCTGACGGCCCAGCTGGACCAGGCCCGTACGGCGCTGGCCGAGCGCACGGCGGACCTCCAGCGGCTGCAGGCCGAGTACCAGAACTACCGGCGCCGGGTCGAGCGCGACCGGGTCGCGGTACGGGAGATGGCCGTGGCCAGCCTCCTGTCCGAGCTCCTGCCCGTGCTCGACGACATCGGCCGCGCACGGGAACACAACGAACTGGTGGGCGGCTTCAAGTCCGTCGCCGAGTCGCTGGAGACCGTGGTGGCGAAGATGGGGCTTCAGCAGTACGGCAAGGAGGGCGAGCCCTTCGACCCGACGGTCCACGAGGCCCTGATGCACTCCTACGCGCCGGACGTCACCGAGACGACATGCGTGGCGATTCTGCAGCCCGGGTACCGGATCGGCGAACGGGTCATCCGCCCCGCGCGGGTGGCCGTGGCCGAGCCCCAGCCGGGTGCGCAGACGGCCAAGCCGGCCGAGGAGTCCGGTGCGGCCCAAGCCACCGAGCAGGGCGAGGACAACAAGGAGAACGGTGGCCCGGAGGAGGGCTGACGCGACAGCTGACGACGCACGAGAGGAGGGACGTCGGGGATGAGTACCAAGGACTTCCTCGAGAAGGACTACTACAAGGTCCTCGGCGTCCCGAAGGACGCCACCGAGGCCGAGATCAAGAAGGCGTACCGGAAGCTCGCCCGTGAGTTCCACCCGGACGCCAACAAGGGCAACGCCAGGGCCGAGGAGCGCTTCAAGGAGATCTCCGAGGCACACGACGTCCTCGGCGACCCCAAGAAACGCAAGGAGTACGACGAGGCCCGCGCCCTGTTCGGCAACGGCGGCTTCCGCCCCGGGCCGGGCGCCGGCGGCTCCTTCAACTTCGACCTGAGCGACCTCTTCGGAGGGGCCCAGGGCGGCTTCGGCGGCGGCCTGGGGGACGTCTTCGGGGGCCTGTTCGGCAGGGGTGCGGGCACCCGCACCCAGCCTCGGCGCGGCCAGGACATCGAGTCCGAGGTCACGCTGAGCTTCACGGAGGCCATCGAGGGCGCCACGGTGCCGCTGCGGATGTCCAGCCAGCAGCCGTGCAAGGCCTGCTCGGGCACCGGCGACAAGAACGGCACACCGCGCGTGTGCCCGACCTGCGTCGGCACCGGGCAGGTGGCGCGCGGATCGGGCGGCGGCTTCTCGCTGACCGACCCGTGCCACGACTGCAAGGGCCGCGGGCTGATCGCGGAGAACCCCTGCGAGGTCTGCAGGGGCTCGGGACGCGCCAAGTCCTCCCGGACGATGCAGGTGCGCATCCCCGCCGGTGTGCGCGACGGGCAGCGCATCCGGCTGCGCGGCAAGGGCGCGCCGGGCGAGCGCGGCGGGCCGGCGGGCGACCTGTACGTGGTGGTGCACGTGGACGAGCACCCGGTCTTCGGCCGCAAGGGCGACAACCTCACCGTCACGGTGCCGGTCACCTTCGCCGAGGCGGCTCTCGGCGGCGAGGTCCGGGTGCCTACCCTGGGTGGACCGCCTGTGACGCTGAAACTGCCCCCCGGTACGCCGAACGGCCGTACGATGCGGGCCCGCGGCAAGGGCGCGGTCCGCAAGGACGGCACGCGCGGGGACCTGCTGGTCACCGTGGAGGTGAGTGTCCCGAAGAACCTGTCGGGGAAGGCTCGTGAGGCGCTCGAGGCGTATCGCGAGGCCACCGCGGGCGAGGATCCGCGGGCGGAGCTGTTCGAGGCCGCGAAGGGAGCATGAGAGAGATGGACGGCCGCCGTCGTAACCCGTACGAACTGACGGAAGACACACCGGTGTACGTCATCTCGGTGGCCGCCCAGCTGTCCGGACTGCACCCGCAGACACTCCGTCAGTACGACCGGCTGGGCCTGGTGTCACCCGACCGCACCGCCGGACGGGGCCGGCGCTACTCGGCCCGCGACATCGAGCTGCTCCGCCAGGTGCAGCAGCTGTCGCAGGACGAGGGCATCAACCTGGCCGGCATCAAGCGGATCATCGAGCTGAGAAACGAGGTCGCACAGCTCAAGGCCCAGATCGCGGAGCTGCAGGCGGCGCTGGACGGCGCGGCTGCCGCCATGCGGCAGCGCGAGGCCGCCGTGCATGCCTCCTACCGCCGGGACCTGGTCCCCTATCAGGAGGTCCAGCAGAGCAGCGCTCTGGTGGTGTGGCGGCCGAAGAAGGCCAAGGACCAGCAGAACTAGCGTCCGTGTGCGTACGGCGGCGGCCCCGGTCTCCCTCGGGAGGGCGGGGCCGCCGCCGTCGTCGTGTTCCGCCGGACACGGCGACGGTGCCCGGCTTTCGTGGACCGGGCCGGTGCGGGCCCGTCCTCCTCGGCTTGCCGGGGAACGCGTTGTTCGCGTAGAAATGCCGCTTGTGAACGGGCGGGGCGCACGAGGTGGCCGTGGAGGCGGGGACTGCGGCGGCCGTGCGTCCGGCCGGGTTCACCGATCCTCCGAGCGAGACGGGAGCAGGGGGAGGCTAGGCTCCCGTGATCACGACTCGCGGGGAGGGGAGTTGGTTGTACGGGCCCTCGTCCGGCGGTGCCGCCGCCCGGTGGAGGGTCCGTAAAGAGCGTTTGGAGGAGATTCCGTAAAGCCGCGTGGGGCCTTCACAAGGGCAGCAGAGAGTGATGTTGCCATCTCGTTAAGTGGTTCCGCTTGACGTTGGTGGTCGCCTCCGCGTTGGCTTTTCAGTCACCTGGGTCGCAATGCTGCGCCCTCGTCCGGAAGGCACCAGAAGTGAGCACCTCGATGCGTCGTATCGTCATAGCCGTGGCCGCGCCCGCGCTGATCTTCTCGCTGGCCTCCTGCGGGGCGGACGATTCAGGGACCAGTGCTGACGCGGGTCTGAACAAGGGCAACGACGTGACGGTGGGTCTGCTGCTGCCGGAGACGGCCAACACCCGGTACGAGGACTTCGACTACCCCATCTTCAAGCGGAAGGTCGCCGAGCTGACCCGGGGCCAGGGCAAGGTCGAGTACGCGAACGCGGGGGCGGACGCGAACAAGCAGGCCGGCCAGATGCAGCAGATGATCGACTCCAAGGTCGACATCATCGTGCTGGACGCCGTCGACTCCCACGCGATCGCCGGCATGGTGCAGAAGGCCAAGGACGCGGGCATCCCGGTCATCGCCTACGACCGGCTCGCCGAGGGCCCGATCGACGCGTACATCTCCTTCGACAACGAGCTGGTCGGCGAGGTGCAGGGCCGTTCCCTGCTGGAGGCGATGGGCTCCGGCACCGACACCTCCTCCAAGATCGTCATGATGAACGGCTCGCCCACCGACCCGAACGCCAAGCAGTTCAAGGAGGGCGCGCTCGCGCAGCTCAGCGGGAAGGTGACGATCGCCAAGTCCTACGACACCAAGGACTGGAAGCCGGAGAACGCCCTGGCGAACATGACGCAGGCGATCAACGCGATCGGCAAGGACAACATCGACGGCGTCTACTCGGCCAACGACGGCATGGCGGGCGCCGTCATCCAGGCCCTCAAGAACGCGGGCGTCACCGATCTGCCGCCGGTCACCGGCCAGGACGCCGAACTCGCCGCCGTGCAGCGGATCATCAGCGGCGAGCAGTACATGAGCGTCTACAAGTCCTACCCGGCCGAGGCCGAGACCGCCGCCGAGATGGCCGTGGCCAAGGTCCAGGGCAAGGACATCCAGTTCGACGCCCTCACCCGGGACAGGGTCAGCAGCCCCACCCACAAGGACATCCCCGCGCAGCTGGTGCCCGTGGTCGCCCTGACCAAGGACAACATCAAGGAAACGGTCATCGAGGACGGCATCTACAAGGTGTCCGACATCTGCAGCGGCAAGTACCGGGAGGCCTGCGCGGAGATCGGCCTCAAGTAGCCCCGTCCCGCCGTCCGCACCGGCGGCGCCCGAGTGCCGCCGCCGTGCCCGCCGGGACCGCTTCCTTCGCCCTCCCTTTGCCTTCCCGTCTCCTTCCGTTCGTCCTCCTTTCGTCTCCGTCCTGCTGTGATGTCCCGACAAACGGTCGGGACGCACCGGGTGATACCGGCGCTTTCCGGTGCCTTCGCCGGTGGAAGCCGTGTTGCACAGCCGGTCCGGTCCGCGCATAGTTTCCGCTGCGGAAGAGGAGGAAACCGGGGGGTGTGATGGGCCATGGCCGGGCACGGAACGGACGAGCATCCACATGGTGCCGACCGGTTGTGCGAGGCCGGGGACCGTGTGTATTCCCGGGCCGTACGACGGGGCCGGGTGCCGCGCCGGGACGCCGAGCCGGTGCCCTGCCTGCTCGAACTGGCCCTGCTGCACCCGGACCCCGATGACATGGACTTCCTGGTGCCGACCGCGCCGCAGGAGGTCATGACCCGGCTGCTGCGCGGGATGTACGACGAGATCAGCGAGAGCCACCGGCGGGTGGGCTCGGTGGTGGCCGCCGTCGAGCGGTACGCCGGTCTCGGCCGCTGGACGAAGGACTCCTCCACGGGCACCGAGGGCACGGCGATCCGGGTCCTCGACGGCCTGGCCCGCATCCAGTCGGCCATGGACGAGGCGACCCAGGCGTGCACCACCGAGGTGCTGACCGTCCAGCCCGGCGGCATCCGCCGCGAGCACGAGCTGTCGGAGGGACTGCACCGGGCCCTGACCCTGCGCAGCCGCGGGGTGCGCATGCGGGACCTCTACACCCATGTGGCCCGGCACGGCCAGGGACTGCTCAACTATCTGGAGCTGATGGGCGACGCGGTCGAGGCGCGCACCCTCGACGAGGTCATCGACCGGCTGATCCTCTTCGACCGCACGGTCGCCTTCGTGCCCGCCAACGCCGACCGCACCATGGCGCTGGAGCTGCGTCATCCCGCGCTGGTGGAGTACCTGGTGACGGTCTTCGAACGGCTCTGGCAGCTGGCGATCCCGCTGACCACGCCGCTGCCCGACACGGGCATCAAGGGCATATCCCACCGCGAGCGGGCCATCGCCGCGCTGCTGGCCGAGGGCCACCAGGACGCGGTGATCGCCGAACGGCTGGGCATCAGCGTGCGCACCTGCCGGGCGCACATCGCCCGTCTGTCGGAGACCCTGGGCGCGACGAGCCGTACCCAGCTGGGGGTCCGTATCGCCCAGGCGGGGCTGGACGGTCCGCCCCGCGCCCAGGGGACGCCGCCGTCCGGCACTCCCGGCCGGAAGTCCTCGGCCGCTTCGTAGACGACTTCACGGACGACCGGGCCGCGCCCCGCCGTGTGCCGGTCAGGGCACCGGGTGCGGTGCCGGACGCCCCGGGTGCGTGCCGCCGGCCCTGGGGGCGTGCGGCGGGGCCCGCCGGCGTGCTTCCTCCTCGGCCCCCTGGTGAAGGGATCTTCAACTCCCCTGCGAGGGGGCCTTGTTCAAGGGTCCTGTTCCAGGATGCCGGACCGTGCGATGAGATAGCCGAGCTGGGCCCGGCTGCCGCTGCCCAGGGCGGAGGCCAGCTTGGCGATGTGGGCCCGGCAGGTGCGGACGTTCATGCCGAGCCGGCGGGCGATGGCCTCGTCGACGTGCCCCTCGACGAGGAGCTTGGCGATGGAGTGCTGGATCTCCGTGATGCCGTCGGGGGCGGGCTCGTACGGGGTGCCGACGCTCAGGGGGACCGCGCGGCTCCACATGAACTCGAAGACCTTGATCAGATAACGGACCAGACCCGGGTGGCGGAGCTCCAGGGCGACCTGCTGGTCGTCCCGGGCGGGGATGAAGGCGACCGTGTCGTCGCAGATGATCAGACGCTCCACCAGTTCGTCGATGGAGCGGTACTCCACCTTGCCGTCGGCCAGATGCGCGGCGTAGGCCAGCTTCTCCTGGCTGTAGCGGGCGGTGTGCTGATACAGGGTGCGGATCCGGACACCGCGTTCTATCAGGGGCTTGTCGCGCTCCAGTCCCCGCAGGAGGCTCTCTTCGGAGATGCGGCCGCTCGGCTGGACCGTGAGCACCTCGGTCCGGCACTGGGCCGTGGCCAGGTTGAGCGCCGTGTTGATGCGTTCGCTGCCCTCGAGGACCGTGATCGAGTCACTGCTCGAGACGGGCTGGCCGCTGAGGGCCATGAACGGCTCGAAGGTCTCGGCGATGTCGATCGCCTTCCGTCTGCGCTCGGTGATCTCGCGTTCCAGGGGGGTGAGCCGCTGCGCCAGAGCGACGGCCGGCGGTACGGGACGCAGCCAGTCCGGGTCGTCGGGGTCGGGGTGGAGCAGGGCGAACTCCAGCAGGCAGGGCGCGGGTTCGGCGTCCTCACGGGAGATCCGTCCCGCACGGAGGGCGGCGGCATACAGACGGCCGCCCTCCTCGCACAGCTCGGTCATCGCATGGGGATGTGTCACGGTTGCCCGATTTGCTGTCAAATCTCCACCCCCCAGGGTCCTGAATATGCAGGAACATGATGCACCGTTTGGGTGGCCATGACGTGCCCGAATGAGCCATCGTCATACCTGACGGGGGAAAGGGGACCTTCGAGTGAGGACGAAGCCGATTATGCGTAACAGACTGCTTCGCTCGGTGCTTGTCGCCGCCTTCTCCGTCGTCGCCGCCCTTGGTGTGCTCAGTGGTGTCTCCGGTGCGGAGAGCGAGGTCCGGGCGAACACCTACTGGCCGGCGGTGGGCGCGAACGCCGATGTCGTCGGCGGTGTCGGCGAGGCCGCCGGCGGAGCCGGGAGCTGACGTGACCACGCCACCCGACGACCGGTCCTTCCGCCGTGAAATGGCCACCGCCTATCGCTCCGGCTGGCACTTCATCGACCTGGTCACCGCCATCCCTCACAACGGTGACTCGTTGATGGTGACCGTCTTCGGTGAGCCGGTCGTCGTCACGCGGGAAGAGGACGGAGACGTACGGGCGTACCGGTGCCTGCGGCGGCCTCGGGGGGCGCCGCAGCCCGTGCGGTGTGCCATCCGCTATGGAATGATCTTTGTGAACCTGGACCAGCGGGAGGACCGGAGGACGGCCTCGAAGCCCGATTCCCCCAAGACCATCTCCGCCACCCCCCGCAGTGCCTGAAGCGATTCCCCCGTCATAAAAGATCGCTCAGGTGCTTCCCCCCCGCAGCGGCGTCACCGTGACCTGAACACGGTGACGCCGCTGCAGTTATGCCGGAAATCTCCGGGTATCGGCGCATGCACTCACAGGCCGAAAAGAGGCGCCTGCGGTCAGCCGCGCCCCATCGCCCGGGTCAGCTCGATCTCGATCACCACACGGGACGGATTCGGCGCCGGCGTCCGCTCGTACCGCTCGGCGTAGCGCCGCTCGGCCTCTGCGACCCGCTCCCGGTCCGTCCGGACGAATGCGCGTCCCTCCAGCGTCGCCCAGCGCGGCCCGTCCACCTGGCACACCGCCACCGGGGCTCCCTTCGGGCCGGCCGCCCGCACATGGGACACCTTCGCGCTCGACTTGTTCGTGATCACCCGAGCCAGCCGCTCCTGCGGGTCGTATGTCACTCCGACGGGAACGACGTGCGGGGTGCCGTCGGGGCGGAGGGTGGTCAGGGTGCACAGGTGCCGCTCCCGCCAGAAGGCCAGATACGACGCGTCGGGGGCACCCGGGTCCTGGAAGTACGTGCTGGTGGCCATGGACCCGAAACCTAGCCCGCTTCACCCGCCGCGGCCCCCTTGTGATCCGGACGGGGCAGAGTTCCCGAAGAAACCTTGAGTGGAATAGACTCAACTTTGTATACGTTGACTGAGTCAGTGGTGGGAGGCGTGGCCGAACGCCGACACCGGACCGGCGCCGCGGGGCCGGGGGTGCCGAGGGAGTCGAGGACGCCGAGGGCCGGCGAGAACGCCGGGAACGTCAAGGACATCGAGGACGCCGAGAACAAGGGATCAGGGGTTCCAGGAGCCAAGGAGGAGAGAAGCGACCGTGGACGCCGAGCTGACCAACAGGAGCCGGGACGCCCTCAACGCGGCCGGCAGCCGGGCCGTACGGGAGGGCCACCCCGACCTCACGCCCGCCCACCTGCTCCTCGCGCTGCTCGAGGGGCGGGACAATGAGAACCTCATCGACCTGCTGGCGGCCGTCGACGCCGACCAGGCGGCCGTCCGCTCCGGCGCCGAGCGCGTGCTCGCGTCCCTGCCCAGCGTGACCGGGTCCACCGTCGCGCCCCCGCAGCCCAACCGTGAGCTGCTGGCCGTGATCGCGGACGCGCAGAGCCGGGCGAAGGAGCTGGGCGACGAGTACCTGTCCACCGAGCACCTGCTCATCGGCATCGCCGCGAAGGGCGGCGCGGCCGGCGAGGTGCTGGCCCGGCAGGGGGCCACCGCGCAGAAGCTGCAGGACGCTTTCCAGAAGGCGAGGGGAGGGCGCCGGGTGACCACACCCGACCCGGAGGGCCAGTACAAGGCCCTGGAGAAGTTCGGCACGGACCTGACCGCGGCGGCGCGCGAGGGCAGGCTGGACCCGGTCATCGGCCGGGACCAGGAGATCCGCCGCGTCGTGCAGGTGCTCTCGCGCCGCACCAAGAACAACCCGGTCCTCATCGGTGAGCCCGGCGTCGGCAAGACCGCCGTGGTGGAGGGGCTCGCCCAGCGGATCGTCAAGGGCGACGTGCCCGAGTCGCTGAAGGACAAGCGGCTGGTCGCCCTCGACCTCGGGGCGATGGTGGCGGGCGCCAAGTACCGCGGCGAGTTCGAGGAGCGGCTGAAGACCGTCCTGGCGGAGATCAAGGAGTCCGACGGGCAGATCATCACCTTCATCGACGAGCTGCACACCGTCGTCGGCGCGGGCGCCGGCGGGGACTCCGCGATGGACGCCGGCAACATGCTCAAGCCGATGCTGGCCCGCGGCGAGCTGCGCATGGTCGGCGCCACGACGCTGGACGAGTACCGGGAGCGGATCGAGAAGGACCCGGCCCTCGAGCGGCGCTTCCAGCAGGTGCTGGTCGCCGAGCCGAACGTCGAGGACACCATCGCGATCCTGCGCGGGCTCAAGGGCCGCTACGAGGCCCACCACAAGGTGCAGATCGCCGACAGCGCGCTGGTGGCCGCCGCGACCCTGTCCGACCGGTACATCACCTCCCGCTTCCTGCCCGACAAGGCGATCGACCTCGTCGACGAGGCCGCCTCCCGGCTCCGCATGGAGATCGACTCCTCGCCGGTCGAGATCGACGAACTCCAGCGTGCCGTCGACCGGCTGCGGATGGAGGAGCTGGCGCTCGACCGGGAGACCGACGCCGCCTCCCGCGAGCGGCTGGAGAAGCTGCGCCGCGATCTCGCCGACAAGGAGGAGGAGCTGCGCGGCCTGACCGCCCGCTGGGAGAGGGAGAAGCAGTCCCTCAACCGGGTCGGCGAGCTGAAGAAGAAGCTGGACGACCTGCGCGGCCAGGCCGAACGCGCCCAGCGCGACGGCGACTTCGACACCGCCTCCAAGCTGCTGTACGGGGAGATCCCCGGCCTGGAGAAGGAACTGGAGGCCGCCTCCAAGGCCGAGGAGGAGGCCGCCGGGAACACCATGGTCAAGGAGGAGGTCGGCCCGGACGACATCGCCGACGTGGTCGCCTCCTGGACCGGCATCCCGGCCGGCCGTCTCCTCGAGGGCGAGACGCAGAAGCTGCTGCGCATGGAGGAGGAGATCGGCAAGCGGCTGATCGGCCAGACGGAGGCCGTGCGGGCCGTCTCCGACGCCGTGCGCCGCAGCCGTGCGGGCATCTCGGACCCCGACCGGCCGACGGGCTCGTTCCTGTTCCTCGGCCCGACCGGCGTCGGCAAGACCGAGCTCGCCAAGGCGCTCGCCGACTTCCTCTTCGACGACGAGCGGGCCATGGTCCGCATCGACATGTCGGAGTACAGCGAGAAGCACAGCGTGGCCCGGCTGGTCGGTGCCCCGCCCGGTTACGTCGGCTACGAGGAGGGCGGCCAGCTCACGGAGGCGGTCCGCCGCCGCCCCTACAGCGTGGTGCTCCTCGACGAGGTGGAGAAGGCCCACCCGGAGGTCTTCGACATCCTCCTTCAGGTGCTGGACGACGGCCGGCTGACGGACGGTCAGGGGCGCACGGTCGACTTCCGCAACACCATCCTGGTGCTGACCTCCAACCTGGGCAGCCAGTACCTGGTCGACCCGCTGATGAGCGAGACGGAGAAGAAGGAGCAGGTGCTCGAGACGGTCCGTGCCTCCTTCAAGCCGGAGTTCCTCAACCGTCTGGACGACCTGGTGGTCTTCTCCGCCCTGACCAAGGAGGAGCTGACCCGGATCGCCGCCCTCCAGGTCGACCGCCTCGCCCGCCGGCTGGCCGAGCGCCGTCTGACCCTGGACGTCACCCCCGAGGCCCTGGCCTGGCTCGCCGACGAGGGCATGGACCCGGCCTACGGCGCCCGCCCGCTGCGCCGCCTGGTCCAGACCGCCATCGGCGACCGTCTCGCCAAGGAGATCCTCGCCGGCGAGATCAAGGACGGCGACACGGTCCGCGTCGACCGCTTCGGCGACGGCCTGCTGGTGGGCCCGGCCACCGAGAGGAGCGGCGAGGAGACGAAGACCCTGTGACGGGTCCCCGGCCCTTTTCGGCCCCCTTCCCCGGCGAGCCGGCCGCCTTTTCCGGCGAGTCCCCGGCGAGCGTGGGAGGGGGGCCGGACGGTGCGGGAGGCCAAAAACACGGCCGTCCGGGTGACCGGATCTTGTCAGCCGAGGGCTGACAGGGGGCTTGGGGGCTTGCCACCCCCCTCCCCGGATGAGGGAGGATGGCGGGATCCGTACGAAGGGAAAAACACGGTGAGCATCGACCCGTCCTCGATTCCGAACTTCGGGGGCCAGCCCCAGCCGCAGCCCCAAGGACCGGCGGGCCCCGTCGTCCCGGATCAGGACCTCGTGAAGCAGCTCCTGGACCAGATGGAGCTCAAGTACGTCGTCGACGACGAGGGTGACCTCGCGGCGCCGTGGGAGCATTTCCGCACCTACTTCATGTTCCGCGGCGAGGCCGAGCAGCAGGTCTTCTCGGTGCGGACGTTCTACGACCGCCCCCACAAGATCGACGAGAAGCCCCAGCTGCTCGAGGCCATCGACGACTGGAACCGTAGGACCCTTTGGCCCAAGGTCTACACCCACACCCACGACGACGGCACCGTCCGCCTGATCGGCGAGGCGCAGATGCTGATCGGCATGGGCGTGGGCCTCGAGCACTTCGTCTCCTCGACGGTCAGCTGGGTGCGGGCCGCCATCGAGTTCGACCGCTGGCTCGTCGAGCAGCTCGGCATCGAGCAGGAGATCAACAACGCGGAGCGGCCCGAGAACGACGGGGACGACGAGGAGTAGTCCCACGACCGTCCCGGGACGGTGTCCGCTCGGCGTTGAGGAGCGGACACGGCCCCCGGGGCCTCACGGGCCCTTTCAGGCCCCTCGGGCCCCTCTCGGCCCTTTCAGGGCCCTTTGCGGACGGCGAGAGCCCGGCCCGGAGCGCGGGCATCTGCACCGCGCACCGGCCGGGCTCTCGCCGTGCCGGGCCCCGTGCGGGAGATCAGCCGGCCGCCAGGGCCTTCAGCCGCTCGGCCGCCTCCTGGAGCACCGCCGGCTGCTTGCAGAAGGCGAAGCGGACGAAGGGGGCGCCCTCGGCGCGGTGGTCGTAGAAGACGGCGTTCGGGATGGCGACCACGCCCGCGCGTTCGGGCAGGGAACGGCAGAAGGCGTGGCCGTCCGTCTCCCCCAGGGGGCGGATGTCGGTGGTGATGAAGTACGTGCCCGCCGGCCGGAACACCTTGAAGCCCGCCTCGGCCAGCCCCGCCGCCAGCACCTCGCGGCGGGCCCGCATGTCCTCGCGGAAGGCGGTGAAGTACGACTCCGGCAGCGCCAGCGCCTCGGCGACCGCGTACTGGAACGGCCCCGAGGACACATACGTCAGGAACTGCTTGGCCGAGCGCACCGCCGTCACCAGACCGGGCGAGGCCGTGACCCAGCCGACCTTCCAGCCCGTGAACGAGAACGTCTTTCCGGCCGAACCGATCGTCACCGTGCGCTCGCGCATCCCGGGGAACGTGGCCAGGGGGATGTGCTCGGCGTCGTCGAAGACCAGGTGCTCGTAGACCTCGTCCGTGACCACCAGCAGATCCCGCTCGACGGCCAGCTCGGCGATCGCGGCCAGCTCCTCGCGGGTGAGGACCGTGCCGGTCGGGTTGTGCGGGGTGTTGATCAGCAGCAGCCGGGTCCGGCCGGTCACCGCCGCGCGCAGCTCGTCGAGGTCCAGGCGGAAGGCGGCCTCCTCGCCCTCGACGTGGGGGCGCAGGGTCACCGGGACGCGCGTGCCGCCCGCCATCGCGATGCAGGCCGCGTAGGAGTCGTAGTACGGCTCCAGGGCGATCACCTCGTCGCCCGGTTCGACCAGGGCCAGCAGCGCGGCCGCGATCGCCTCCGTGGCGCCCGCGGTGACCAGCACCTCCGTGTCCGGGTCGTAGGACAGCCCGTAGCGCCGCAGCTGGTGCGCGGCGACGGCCCGGCGCAGCTCGGGGATGCCCGGGCCCGGCGGGTACTGGTTGCCCCGGCCGTCGCGCAGCGCGCGCACGGCCGCCTCGCGGATCTCCTCGGGGCCGTCGGTGTCGGGGAATCCCTGCCCCAGGTTGATCGCTCCGGTCGACGCGGCCAGGGCGGACATCTCGGCGAAGACCGTCGTCCCGAACTCGGCGAGCCGGCGGTTGAGGAGCGGGCGTGCGCTGGAGGTCATGCCGGCCATCCTGCGCCGAAGCTCTGGAGTTCCTCAAGTGTGCTTTGACCGGTCCGGCGGACGGGCATGTCCTGCGCAACCACGAGCGTGGCGCCCACGGGGGAGTGAAAGGAGGGACGCCATGGTGTCGGGCATCCAGGTGGCCGTTGTTCTGGCGGTGATCGTGGTGCTGTTCCTGATCGGGCTGGCCGTCGCGCGCCGCCCCCCGTGCACCTTGACGTACCGGTCACGACGTGCCCTTCGGCGCGCGACGGCCAGCCCG
>NZ_MUME01000135.1 GCF_002155915.1 Streptomyces thermovulgaris
CCTCGCGACGGACCCGGGACTCAGTGGCCGGCGGTGTGGGGGGCCGGGCCGCCCGGGGTGGCCTCGCGGTCCGGTCCCTTGGCCGCTTCGGCCTCGCAGTAGATGTCGGGCTCCAGGTAGATGACGCGGGCGATGGGCACGGCGGCGCGGATGCGGTCCTCGGCGGCGTTGATGGCGGCGGCGACGTCGGCGGCCGTGTCGTCGTGCCGGACGGCGATCTTGGCGGCGATGAGCAGCTCCTCCGGGCCGAGGTGGAGCGTGCGCATGTGGATGACACGGGTGACGGTCTCGCCGTCGACCATGGCGGCCTCGATCTGCTGGACCACGTCGGTGCCGGCGGCCTCGCCGAGCAGCAGGGACTTGGTCTCGGCGGCCAGGACGACGGCGATCAGGACGAGCAGGACACCGATGCAGATGGTGCCGATGCCGTCCCAGATGCTGTCGCCGGTGATCAGGGCGAGGCCGACACCGCCGAGGGCGAGGACGAGACCGACCAGTGCGCCGAGGTCCTCCAGGAGCACGACCGGGAGCTCGGGTGCCTTGGCGCGGCGGACGAACTCCGTCCAGGACAGCTTGCCGCGCACCTCGTTGGATTCCTTGATGGCCGTGCGGAAGGAGAAGCCCTCGGCGATGATCGCGAAGACGAGGACTCCCACCGGCCAGTACCAGTGCTCCAGTTCGTGCGGGTGGAGGATCTTCTCGTAGCCCTCGTAGATGGCGAACATGCCACCGACGGTGAACAGGACGACGGAGACCAGGAAGGCGTAGATGTAGCGCTCGCGTCCGTAGCCGAACGGGTGCTGCGGAGTGGCCTCGCGCTGGGCCTTCTTGCCGCCGAGCAGCAGCAGGAACTGGTTGCCCGAGTCGGCGAGGGAGTGCACGCTCTCGGCGAGCATCGACGACGAGCCGCTGAAGACGAACGCCACGAACTTCGATGCCGCGATCGCTAGGTTGGCACCGAGTGCCGCCACAATCGCCTTGGTGCCGCCTGACGCGCTCATGTGTCCGTCCGGTCCCTTCGCTGTCGTCCCTGTGTCGATTCCGGCTCGTACTGCTTCCGGCTTGTGTCGATTCCGGCTTGTGCCCGGGCTTTGGCCGGGGGTCATTGTCGCAGCCCGGCCGGGCCGCGACGTCCGGCGGCGATGAATCGGGCCGTCGCGGGCGGGGTCAGACGACGACGGTGGCCCGGAAGAGAATGCCGGCGCCGGACACATCGGTCTTCTCGCCTGCCGGGACGAAGACGGACTGTCCCGGGGTCAGGGTGTGCTCGCCCGTCCGCACGGAGCCGGCCGTGCAGAGCAGGATCTGCGGGGTGTCGAGGGTGAGGTCGCGGCCGGCGGTGCCCTCGGACAGGACGTAGCGGGAGAGACGGAACTCGTCGACGGGGGTGTCGTAGACCTCCTCGCCGTCGGGTCCGGCCTCGGGGCGCAGGATGCCGGGGTCGGCGGCCTCGAAGCGGACGATGCGCAGAAGTTCGGGGACGTCGACGTGCTTGGGGGTCAGGCCGCAGCGCAGGACGTTGTCGGAGTTCGCCATGATCTCCACGCTCAGGCCGTTGAGGTAGGCGTGCGGGACGCCGGCGCCGAGGAAGAGCGCCTCGCCGGGTTGCAGGCGGACGTGGTTGAGGAGCATCGCGGCGAGGACGCCCGGGTCGTCCGGGTAGTGGCGGGCTATGTCCGCGTAGGGGGCGTGGTCGCCGCCGAGGCGGGCGCAGGCGGCCGCGGCCTCGGCGACCGTGCCGGCCATCTGCTCGCGGTCGGCGGTGAGGAGGGCGGTGAGGACCTCGCGCAGGGCCGCGTTCTCGGGGCGGGTGCGCAGCAGGTCGACGTACGGCTTGAGGGCGGCCACGCCGAGGGCGTCGAGCAGGTCGGCGGCCCGGTCCGGTGCGCGGAAGCCGCACAGGCCGTCGAACTCGGTGAGGGCGCACACCAGTTCCGGCTTGTGGTTGGTGTCCTTGTAGTTGCGGTGCGGGGCGTCGAGGGGGATGCCGCGGCGCTCCTCGTCGGCGTAGCCCCGTCGGGCCTGTTCGAGGTCGGGGTGCACCTGGAGGGAGAGCGGGGCGCCGGCGGCGAGGATCTTGAGCAGGAAGGGCAGCTGCGGGCCGAATCTGGCGACCGTCCTGGCGCCCAGTTCCCGTTCCGGGTCGGCCTCGATGACCTCGGCGAGGGTGCCGCGTCCGGTGCGCGAGGGCGCGCCGGGGTGGGCTCCCATCCACATCTCCGCCTGCGGTTCGCCGCTCGGCTCGACACCCAGCAGGTGCGGTATGGCGGTGGTGGAGCCCCAGGCGTAGGGGCGGATGGTGTTGTCGAGGCGGTCCATCGTCTCTCTCTGCGGTTCTCGCGGGTCCGGGCGGCAGAAACGGGTCAGGGGCGGATCGGGAACGGGCCGGGGACGGATCGGGAACGGGCCGGGCGCGGATCGGGTCAGGTGCGGGAGGCGAGCGCCAGGTACACGGCGGTGAAGTCCGTGATGGCGATCAGTTCGGCAAGGGTCTCGAGCTCGTCCCCCGGTTCCGGTTCCAGTTCGCTGATCGGTGTGTCGTGGCCGAGCGCCAGCTCACGGGCGGCCGGTGCGGCGGTGAGGCCGCCGATCGGGCGGTCGCGGAGCAGCACCACGCGCGCGTGCAGGGCGGGGGGATCCTCGACCCGGTCGCGGAAGAAGTCGTCCGGGTCCGCGCTGGCGGCCAGGGGACCGGCGAGCAGGGCGCTGTGCGCGGCGAGCGCCTCGGGCAGTTCGGCGACGACCGCGGGGATGCCGGAGAGTTCGGCGAGCCCGGCGGCGAAGCGGCGGCCGGCGGGGCCGGCGGAGACGCCCTCGGTCCAGATCAGGGGCAGGGTGTCGGCGAGTTCGGCGGCGAGCGCCTTGGCCGGGTTGCGGTAGGTGACGATGGCGGGTCCGCAGCGCTCCGCGACGTGGTCCAGCCGGTCGGCGGTCCTCTCCAGGACGTCGGGCGGGGCGGTCAGCAGGCCCACGCGGTCCAGGAGGGCGAGCAGCGGGGTGAGCAGTGCCCACAGCACGCCGGGGGCGGATCCGGCGAGGGGTTCGCCCTGGTCGTACGGTGCCGTCGCCATCGGTACGAACAGGCCGCGGACGGCCCGGACGGCATCGGCGAGCGGGGAGCGGGCCGGGGCCACGGCGACGACCGCACAGCCGCGCCGGTAGGCCTGCTCCGCGAGCATGGACAGGCTGGGCTCGGTGCCGTCCGGGGTGGCGATCAGCAGCAGGTCGACGGAGCCGGCCCAGCCGGGCAGCTCCCAGCGCAGGGCACCGGCGGCCGGGGCCACACCGGTGGGGGCCAGCCGGATGACGGGGCTGCCGGCGCCGGCGAGCGTGCCGAGCAGGTCGGCGGCATGGGTGGCGGCGGCACCCGGTCCGGCGATCAGGACGGCACGCGGGCGGCCGTCGGGCCTGAGGTCGCGCACGCCGGCCTCGGCGGCGTTCCGGACGGCGGTGCGGACCCGGGCGCCGGCCTCGGCGGCGCCGCGGAGCAGTCCGCGCCGGTCGGCCTCGGCGAGTCCTTCGGGGTCGTCGAGCAGCGATTCGTCGAGCATGGGCGGCAGCCTCCGATCAGGCTCCGAACGCCGGGTCGTCGGTTGTGGGACGGCGTACCCCGTCCGGGGGCGGCGTACCTCCCGTGGAGGGGTGATGCTAGGCGGGACGGCGGGCCTCGTCGATGAGCAGGACGGGGATGCCGTCGCGCACGGGGTACGCCAGACCGCAGTCCTGACCGGTGCAGACCAGCTCGGTGTCCTGCTCCTTGAGGGAGGCGTGGCAGGCGGGGCAGGCGAGGATCTCCAGAAGGCCGGCTTCGAGCGGCATGGGCGTTCCCTTCGGGGGCGGGCGGACGTGTGTGCGGTCGTACGGTCGTGCCTGGTCAGGGTACCGCCGGTGAGGATCGCACGGCGGGGCCGGTCCGGGCCGCGCCCGGGGTGGACGGGAGCGGCCCTCGGGGTGCCTCAGCCGCGGATGACGGCCAGGACCTCGTCCCTCACCCGGGCCATCGTGGCCTCGTCGCGGGCCTCGGCGTTCAGCCGCAGGAGCGGTTCGGTGTTGGAGGGGCGGACGTTGAACCACCAGTCGGCGGCGGTGACCGTGAGGCCGTCGAGTTCGTCCAGGGTGACGTCGTCGCGGCCGGCGTACGCCGCCTTGAGGGCGGCGAGGCGGGCCGTCTGGTCCTCGACCGTGGAGTTGATCTCGCCGGAGCCGACGTAGCGGTCGTACTGGGCCACGAGCGACGACAGGGGGCCGTCCTGGCCGCCCAGGGCCGCGAGGACGTGCAGGGCGGCCAGCATGCCCGTGTCGGCGTACCAGAAGTCCTTGAAGTAGTAGTGCGCGGAGTGCTCGCCGCCGAAGATCGCGCCCGTCCGGGCCATCTCGGCCTTGATGAAGGAGTGGCCCACACGTGTGCGCACGGGCGTGCCGCCGTGCTCCCTCACCACTTCCGGGACCGACCAGGAGGTGATGAGGTTGTGGATGATCACGCCCTTGCCGCCGTTCCTGGCCAGCTCGCGGGCGGCGACCAGCGCGGTGATCGCCGACGGGGAGACCGGCTCGCCGCGCTCGTCGACGACGAAGCAGCGGTCGGCGTCGCCGTCGAAGGCGAGGCCGAGGTCGGCGCCCTCGGCGCGCACCCGGTTCTGCAGGTCGACGAGGTTGGCCGGGTCCAGCGGGTTGGCCTCGTGGTTGGGGAAGGTGCCGTCCAGTTCGAAGTACATCGGCACCAGGTCGACGGGCAGGCCGGCGAGGACGGTCGGGACGGTGTGGCCGCCCATGCCGTTGCCCGCGTCGACGACGACCTTCAGGGGGCGGAGGGAGGTCAGGTCGACGAGGGAGCGCAGATGGGCCGCGTAGTCGTCCAGGGTGTCGCGCTGCGTGATCGTCCCCGGCCGGGCGACGGGGTCCGGGGCGCCCGACTCCCGCCATTTCTCGACCAGTTCGCGGATCTCCGCCAGGCCCGAGTCCTGGCCGACGGGGGCGGCGCCGGCGCGGCACATCTTGATGCCGTTGTACTGGGCGGGGTTGTGGGAGGCGGTGAACATCGCGCCCGGCAGTCCCAGGGCGCCCGAGGCGTAGTACAGCTGGTCCGTGGAGCACAGCCCGATCTCGGTGACGTCCGCGCCGCGCCGTGCCGCCCCGCGGGCGAAGGCCCGGGCCAGGCCGGGCGAGGAGGGCCGCATGTCGTGCCCGGTCACCAGGGCGCTCGCGCCGGTCACCTGGGCGAAGGCCGCTCCGAAGAGCTCGGCCAGGGACTCGTCCCACTGGTCCGGGACCACTCCGCGCACGTCGTACGCCTTCACGATCTGCGACAGATCAGCAGTCACGGCCCACCCTTCCGGAGTCCTATCGGTCACCACAAGCTAACCGGTGCCTGCCGGCCGTGGTGGCGCCGGTGGCCGGATGCGCCGCGGATGCGTCCCTGTGCCATGCCCCGGGTACGGCACGGGCACGGCCGCGGGCGTGGTGCGGACGTGTGCGCGGGCATGCCGAGGGGCGGCATGGCGAAGGGCCGGGCGCGCGGACCGCGGCTGCCCGGCAGTCGGTCGTCCGGCGATCGGCCGCCGGTGACCGGTCGTCCGGTGATCAGTTGTCCGGTGATCAGTTGTCCGGAGAGCGGAGCACACGCAGGTGACCGCGGCGTGCGACCTCCAACGCGTCCACCGCGCGCGGACCGCCGCCACCGGCCTCGGCCGCCCGCTTCTGGGGCCTGGCCGCCTCGCGCACGGCGTTGGCGAGCGCTTCCAGGTCGTCCCCGCTGGGCCGTGCGGGAGCCGAACCGTCGAGAAGGCGGACGACCTCCCAGCCCCGGGGCGCGGTGAGGCGCTCGGAGTGCTCGGCGCACAGGTCGTAGCAGTGGGGTTCGGCGTAGGTGGCGAGCGGGCCGAGGACGGCGGTGGAGTCGGCGTAGACGTACGTCAGCGTCGCTACGGCAGGCCGGCCGCAAGCGGTGCGCGAACAACGACGTACAGAGCTCACGATGTTGGACGGTACCGCACTCTTGAGCGGGCCGCGACGACTCTCCATCAGGTCGTTCCACCGTGTCGCCGAGCGAAAAGTCCCGCACACCCTTTCTGTCACGCTTCGCTGACCTGCAAGGATGCCCGGTCGAGCGATCGAACGCCCCCGGCTTCGCTCGCAACCGGACACAAAGGCCGCCAATCGCCTCGAGCACGGCGGCACCATGGAGATGCTGGAGAGATACGGAATCGAGTCCGACCCCCGGCCCGAGCAACCGCCGGACCACAGACCGCCGGGACCGGACGTCCACGGACACCGGGGACTACCCTTCAGCAGTGATGGACAACCGTGTGCCGCCCCGGGCCACCGGCCCCGGGCCTCGACGACGTGATCGCCACGGCCGTGGAATGCGCGGCCCGATCGCACCGCCGCAGGTGCCGCTCGCGGCGAGCCGTGCCGAAGCATTCGCGGACCTGGTACGGGACTCCGTGGACCGCCTGGAGCGACGGTGGCCGCAGCTGGCCGACATCGACTTCCTCGTGCTGGAGGTGCCCCGGCTGGACCAGCCCGGGCAGCCCTGGAGCGACGAGGCGGTGCCGCTCGGGGGCACGATCGCCGCGCGGGACGGGCGGCGCGCCCGTGTGGTGGTCTACCGGCGGCCGGTGGAGATCCGCGCCAAGGGGCGCGACGAGCGGGCCGCCCTGGTGCACGAGATCGTCGTCGAGCAGGTGGCCGAACTGCTGGGACTGACCCCGGAGACGGTGGACCCCCGGTACGGCGAGGACTGAGACGCCGCCCGGGGAGCCCCCTCTACTTCTGCAGCACCGACAGGTCCTGCTCCGCCCGCGGCACCGCCACGGTCCCCCGGTCGTCCGGCAGCGTCTGGATCGTGAACGCGGGAACGCCCCCGGCCGCCACCTCGAGGGTGCGCGCCCCGTGGACCGGGCCGCCGGAGAGGCGCTCCACCGTCAGGGCGTACGGTCCCTTCAGTCCGGACGGCACCGGCGGGGCGATGTCCTGGGTGCTGCCCGCCTTGATCGTGTAGGTCTTCGACGCCGGTGTGCCGCCCTCGCTGCCCGCCGACGCGGTGACCTTGACCCGTGCGGCGGCCTTGGGGGCGGTCAGCGAGAGCGTCGAGCCCTTGGCCCTGTTGTCGGCCGAGGTCGCGCGCCTCTCGAGCGGCCTCGTCGCCGGGATGAACGCCGTCTCCTGCTTGTCGCCCTCGCCCCGGACGACCCGCAGCGCCGCGACCACGGGCACCGGCCGCGAGGCCGGCGTGAGCACCAGCGAGCCCGCCTCCCCGCGGGTGATCGCACCGAGGTCGACGGCGGTCGTCATCCCGGCCTTGACGCGGACCGTCGCGTTCCCGGCGGGTGTGATCAGCCCGGTCGGCGTGGCCAGCTGCACCTTCAGATCGGCGTCGGTGTCCCCCGGTGTGAAGACGACCAGCCGTACGGAGGTGGCGTCCTTGGGGATGCCCGGCAGCACCAGGTCGCTCGCCGGGTCCGCGGACGCCGTCAGCCAGTCGCCGCCCAGCTTGTCGTCGAGGGCCTGCACGGCCGCACCGACCCGGCCGCTGCGCACGCTCACCTGCACGGTGAGGTCCTCCTGCGGGGCGTCGGTGAGCGTGGAGAGCAGGACCGGCTCGCTGGAGTACGGCGGAATGGTGATGCCCTCCCCGGCGTCCGACGCCACGGGGCCGTCCTTGCCGTACAGCTCGATGTCGACGACGGCCGCGGAGTCGTCGGGGTTGGTCAGATGGACGTAGTCGGAGCGGCCGGAGGCCGTGCTCGCGCCCGGGAACCAGAACTGGGTGTCCGGGGCGGCGCAGGTGATGCCCAGCAGACCGCGGCCGGCGCCCACGGCGACCTCGGTGGTCTGCTGCATCGTCCAGCCGGGCGCGAACTTGCCCTCGGCCGTGCCGATCAGTGCGGGGGCGTCCGCGCCGGAGGTGTCGCCTGTGGCGGGGCTGCCGGGCTCCTTGGGCTCCAGGACGGGTTCGACGGCCCGCTCGCCGTCCCCGCTCTTCTCGTTCTCCTTGTTCTCCTCGTTCTCCTCGGTGTTCTCCTCGTTCTGCGCGTCCCCGTCCTTGGAGTCCTCGGAGTCCTTGGAGCCGTCCTTCCCGTCGCCGTCCGCCGGCTTTCCGGTGGCGGGCCGGAGCCGGGCCTTGCCCGTGCTGCTCGCGCCCTGGGTGACGGGGGTGAAGGACGTGTACGAGGTGTCGGCGATGTCGGAGCTGCTGGGCGTCGGACAGACCAGGGTCGTGCGCTCGACGGGCAGCTGGGCGGCCGCCTCGACGGGGCCGCCGCCCGGGGTGTCCGGCGGGTTCAGCGCGGCGAACCCGGTGACGGCGGCGAGTGCGGTCACACCGGTGATCAGGGACAGGGTCGTGCGGTTCACTGCTGGCTCCCGTGGGGGCGCTCACTGCCGTTGCCGTGCTGGGGGTACGGCTCGTCGTACCCCTGCTGGTACGCCTGGTCGTACGGCGCCGAGGGGGCCTGGCCCCCGTACGCGTACGGGTCGTA
>NZ_MUME01000136.1 GCF_002155915.1 Streptomyces thermovulgaris
CTGGTTGTAGAAGACGAAGTCGTCGTCCGAACGCACCTTGCCCGCGCCGGTGAGCAACAGGCCCGAGACGTCGAGCCGCACCGGAGCGGAGACGTCCACCGTGACACGCGTGGCGGCCAGAGGGATGTTCGAGCCAGGGGTCATAACTGTCATGTGGGAGGTAACGAGCCATCGTGCTTTGCCGTTCCCTTACCCGGCGAACGGGTGACATGTTCCACGTCCCGCCGGCCCCGGGGCCCGTCGTCACCCCCGCCGGCCCTTCGGAGGGGCGGGCCGCGCACGGCGCCGAGGAGCGCCCCTGTCCGCAAAGGAGAACGGGAGCGCGGGAAGCGGCGCCGGTGAGGACGAAGGCCGCCCGCGCGGCACCGGGCGTGTACCGGACGTGCGCGGGCGGCCTGTCCCCCGCCGCCAGGCCGGGGAGTGGAGCGGCGGACGGGGAGGCGAGGGCAGGAGGACGGGGCGGCAGGAGCTACGGCACCACGACGATCTTCCGCCCCACTCCGGAGGCGAACTGCTCCAGCGCCTGGGGGTACTGCTCCAGGGGGATGCGGTCGCTGATGAAGACCTCGGGATCCAGCACCCCGTTCGCGAACAGCTCGGCCGCCCGTTCGTAGCTGTGGAGGACGGCCATGGAGCCGGTGATGGTGATCTCCTGGTTGTAGATGCGGTACGGGTCGATCGTCACACGCGTCGCGTAGTCGGCCACACCGAACTGCAGGAACGTACCGGCTTTCGCCACGCGCCCCAGGCCGTCCTGGATCGCCGCCGCGTTGCCCGTGGCGTCGATGACCACGTCCCAGCCCTGCGGGCGGTCCAGTTCGTCCGCGTTCGCGGCGGCGGCGGAGACACCCAGCCGGACGGCCGTCTCCAGGCGGGCCGGGTTGACGTCCACCACGTCCACGCTCGCCGCGCCCGTGCGCTTGGCCAGTTCCAGCATCATCAGGCCCATGGTCCCCGACCCGTAGATCAGCACATGGGCGCCGAGGCGGGACTGCAGGATGTCGTAGCCGCGGACCGCGCAGGACAGGGGCTCGATCAGGGCCGCGTCCTGGGTGCGGACGTGCTCGGGGAGCTTGACGCAGTTCGCCACCGGCGCCACCGCGTACTGCGCGGCACCGCCGGCCGTGGTGACACCGATCGCCGCCCAGCGTTCGCAGAGGTTGTTGTGGCCCATGCGGCAGTAGCGGCACTCGTGGCAGTACAGCGAGGGGTCCACCGCGACCCGGTCGCCGACCGACACCTCCGTGACCTCGGTGCCGACGCCGACCACCTCGCCCGCGAACTCGTGCCCCGGCACGACCGGCAGTCTGGGGGCGAACTCGCCCTGGAGGATGTGCAGGTCGGTGCCGCACAGGCCGCAGGCGGCGACCTCGACGACGACTTCTCGTGGCCCTGGCGCCGGGTCCGGGACCTCGGCGACGACGGCCTTGCCCACGGACTCGATGACGGCGGCCTTCATTTCACGGCTCCCAACGACAGGCCCTGGACCAGTTTGTCCTGGGCGGCGAACCCTGCGGCGAGCACCGGCAGGGAGATGACGAGTGACGCGGCGCACACCTTGGCCAGGAACAGGCCCTGGCTGGTGATGAAGGTGGTGAGGAAGACGGGGGCGGTCTCGGCGACCACGCCCGTGAGGACCCGCGCGAACATCAGCTCGTTCCAGCTGAAGATGAAACAGATCAGGGCGGTCGCCGCGATGCCGGGCAGGGCGATCGGGGCGATCACGCGTCCCAGCACGGTCGGCAGCCGGGCGCCGTCGAGCTGGGCGGCCTCGATGATCGCGACCGGGACCTCGGACAGGAACGACTGCATCATCCAGACCGCGATCGGCAGATTCATGGCCGTGTAGAGGACGACCAGGGTCCAGACGTTGTCGAGCAGACCGGCGTTCTTCGCGAACAGATAGATCGGCAGCAGCGCGGCCACCAGCGGCAGCATCTTGGTGGACAGGAAGAAGAACAGGACGTCGGTCCACTTCTTCACCGGCCGGATGGACAGCGCGTACGCGGCGGGCAGCGCCAGAAGGAGGGTCAGCAGGGTGGAGACCAGCGAGGCGGTCAGGGAGTTGAGCAGCGCGGGCCAGGGGGCGGCACCGCCGGTCAGCCCGAAGAACTCGCGGTAGCCCTCCAGGGTCAGCGCGGCGGCCACGGACGGCGGGTTGGTCGCCGCGTCCGCCTCGGAGTGGAAGGACGTCAGCGCCATCCAGAGGATGGGCAGCACGAACACGAGTCCGACCAGCCAGGTGACGACGCCCAGGACGGCTCCCCGGAGCCGGCCGGGCCGGCTCCGCCGCGGGGCGGTGGTGGCGACGGAGGCCATCAGCGGGACACCTCCTCACGGAACAGCGACGACACCACGCGCAGGGCGAAGGTCGCCAGGACGATCGAGCCGATCACGACGATGACGCCGGCCGCGGAGGCGAGACCGTTCTCATGCGCCTGGTAGAAGGTCTGGTAGATCGTGTACGGCAGGTTCGCGGTGCCCAGACCGCCGGAGGTGAGGGTGAACACCGCGTCGAAGTTCTGCACGATGTAGATCGAGCCGAGCAGCAGGCCGAGTTCGATGTAGCGGCGCAGATGCGGCAGCGTGATGTGCACGAACACCTGCCAGTCGCTCGCCCCGTCCATCCTGGCCGCCTCGATCAGCTGCGGATCGCGGCTCTGCAGTCCGGCCAGCAGGATCAGCATCATGAACGGGGTCCACTGCCAGATCAGCGAGGCCTCCACCGCCATCAGCGGCATCTCGGAGATCCAGTCCGGCTGGATCGCCCCCTCCCCGCCGATGGCGTGCAGGATGCCGTTGAACAGCCCGTACTCCGGGTTGAACAGCAGGTGCTTCCACATCAGCGCGGCGGCGATCGGCACCAGCAGGAACGGGGCGATGAGCATGGTGCGCACGGCGGCCCGGCCGCGGAAGCGGCGGTCCAGCAGCAGCGCCAGCACCAGACCGAGCAACAGGCTGACCAGCACCACGGTGACGGTCAGCAGGATGGTCGTCCACACCGACTTGCGCAGGGCGGGATCGCTCAGCACCTCGACGTAGTTGGCGAATCCGGCGAAGCGCCGCTCGTCGGGGTAGAGGGCGTTCCAGTCCAGGAACGAGATCACCAAAGTGGCCACGAAGGGCAGCTGGGTGACGACGATCATGAAGATCAGCGCCGGCAGCAGGGGAGCCCGGGTGGCCCAGGCGCGCATGCGGTTCGGCCGCTGGGCCGCCGCCCGTCCGGGGACGGCGGCGACCCGGGCCTCGGTCATCAGGGTCATGATGTCTTGTACTTCTCGGCGACGGCCTCGGCGAGCTTCTGGGACTTCTTCAGGGCGCTGTCCACCGACTGCCGTCCGGCGATGGCGGCGCTGATCTCCTGGGAGACCTTGGTGCCCAGGTCGGTGAACTCGGGGATGCCGACGAACTGGATGCCGGGCGCGGGCCGGGGCTGCACACCCGGGTTCTCCGGCCTGGCGCTCGCGATGGCCTCCCGGGTGACGTCCGCGAACGCGGCGGCCTCGGCGCGGTACTCCGGGATGTCGTAGGTGGAGGTACGCTTGCCGGCCGGCACATTGGCCCAGCCGACCTTCTCGCCGACGAGCTTCTCGTACTCCTTGCCGGAGGCCCAGGAGATGAACTTCCAGGCGTTCTCGGCGTTCTTGGACGCCTTCTGGATGCCCCACGCCCAGGTGTAGAGCCAGCCCGAGCTCTCGGTCCTCTCCACGGGGGCCGGGACGTAGCCGATCTTGCCCTTGACCGGGGAGCCGTCGGCCTCCAGGGAGCCGGCTCCGGCGGTGGCGTCGTACCACATGGCCGTCTTGCCCTGGGTCATGTTGTTCAGGCACTCCGCGTAGCCGGACTGGGCGGCGCCGGCCTGGCCGTGCTTGCGCACCAGATCGACGTAGAACTTCGTGGCCTGCTTGAACTCCTTGGAGTCCAGCCGCGGCGTCCAGTCCTTCTCGAACCAGGTGCCGCCGAAGGTGTTGACCACCGTGGTCAGCGGCGCCATCACCTCGCCCCAGCCGGGCAGCCCGCGCAGGCAGATGCCCTTCATGCCGGGCTCGGCCCCGTCCACCTTCGCGGCCAGCTCGGCGACCTGCTTCCAGGTCGGCTTGGCCGGCATCTTCAGGCCCTTCTTCTCCAGGACGTCCTTGCGGTACATCAGGAAGGAGGACTCGCCGTAGAACGGTTCGCCGTACAGCTTGCCGTCCTCCGCGGTGAGCGCCCGGGTCATCGGCGGAAGGACGTCGTCCTGGTCGAAGGCGGTGTCCTTCTCGACGTAGGAGTCCAGGGCGTGCAGCCACCCGTTCTTGGCGTAGATCGGGATCTCGTAGTTGCTCAGGGTGGCGACGTCGTACTGCCCGGCCTGGTTGGCGAAGTCCTGGCTGATCTTGTCGCGGACGTCGTTCTCCGGCAGGACGGTGAAGTTCACCTTGATGCCGGTCTTCTTGGTGAAGTGCTCGGCGGTCAGCTTCTGCAGGTCGACCATCTGGGGGTTGTTCACCATCAGGACGTTGATGGAGCCGCTTTCGCCGGCGGATCCTCCGGACCCGCCGGCCCCCGAGCAGGCGGCGAGCGGAGCAAGCAGCGTCCCTACCGCTGCCACGGCGAAGAGCGTCCGTGACGAGCGTCGGCTCTGGGTGCGCATGGGGTACTCCAGAATATGTCGGTGTTTATGGGGACTTGAGAGGGCGAGGGTGTTCTCTGGGACGGGGAGGAAGGCAAGGTTCTACGGGGGTACGGAGGGTGTGCGGTCGTCAGACCCGGATGACCTGTGGTCCGAGCAAGGAGTAGCGATGGGCCTCGGCGGCCGGAAGCAAGGTGCTCGTCACGATCGCCTCCAGTGAGCCGACCTCGGCGAACCGGCAGAAGCTGACCGCTCCGAACTTGGTGTGGACGCCCGCGAACACCACGCGCCGCGCGGCCCGGACCGCCTGCGCCTTGACCTCGCTGACCGCCGGGTCGGGCGTGGTCAGACCGTGTTCACGGGAGATGCCGTTGGCGCCGATGAACGCCAGGTCGAGGACGAAGCCGGAGAGCATCTTCGTCGTCCAGTGGTCGACGGTGGCGAGCGTGCCCGCGCGGACCCGGCCGCCGAGCAGCAGCACGGAGACGTTCCCGGCCTCGGCAAGAGCCCCGGCGACCGGCAGGGAGGCGGTGACCACGGTCAGCGGTCGGTCCCGGGGCAGGGCCTTGGCGATGAGCTGGGGGGTGAATCCCTCGTCGATGAAGACCGTCTCGGCGTCCCCGAGCAGTCCGGCGGCGGCTGCCGCCACCCGGCGCTTCTCGGGCACATGGAGGGTGGAGCGGAGGGCGAGGGTCGTCTCGAAGCCGGCGCTCTCCACGGGGTAGGCGCCGCCATGGGTGCGGCGCACCAGACCGTGGTTCTCCAGGGCGCGCAGATCCCGCCGGATGGTCTCCTTGGCCACACCCAGCTTGGAGGCGAGCGCGGTGACGTCGACCGAGCCGGTGGCACGTGCCAACCGCACGATCTCGCGCTGGCGCTCCTCGGCCGTCCCGTGGCTCATGGGTCGACCACCTGCTTCCTGATCTTGCTGCCCGTTCGGGCCCGGTGCGGCCCTCGCAGGAAGTTCTACAGCGGGTCCGCGGTTCTGACCAGGCTTGTTATATGTTCGTTCCTGCCCGTTTATGCCCGATCGGGTGGGGCGATGCCCGCCTCGGACCTGCGCGGAAGCGCTCCGGGGCGTGAGAACGGGCGGCGCAGATGCCCGAATGCGGTGGTGAACCGGCCCGTTCGATGCCCGCCCTCCGGTGCGGGCGGCGATTTTCCGCCGGGGAAAGGCCGGAGGAAGGGCGCGGGAAGAACAACGGGGGAAGAGCGCGGGAGGACGCGGGGAAACGCGGAGGAACGCAGGGGCACCCGAGGGGTACCCGAGGGGAGCGCCGGGGAGCACCGGGGAAGCGCGAGGGACGCGGGAGGGACGCGGCCCCGCTGTGCCGTCCGGCGTGCGGTGCCGCGTCAGTGCGGCCAGACCGGCGGGTCGGTGACGAAGGGGCCGCCGATGCACCGGTGCGCCGGATTGTCCGGGTCCAGCTCGCCCTGCTCGGCGATCAGCTTCCCGGCGTACTGCTCGGAGTCGTCCTGCGGCTCGTAGCCGAGCGCCCGCGCACTGCTCAGATCCAGCCACAGCCGGGTGTTGGCGGAGGCGCCGTGGACGACGGTGTGGCCGACGTTCTCGGCGGTCAGGGCCGCGTGGAACAGGCGTGCGGCGTCGGCGGGGCTCAGCCACAGCGAGAGCATCCGCACGCTGTCCGGCTCGGGGACGCAGGAGCCGATGCGCACCGAGACCGTCTCCAGCCCGTGCCTGTCCCAGTAGAGCTGGGCGAGGTCCTCGCCGAAGGACTTGGACAGGCCGTAGAAGGTGTCCGGGCGGCGCGGGATGCCGACCGGGACGGGCGGCTCACCGGGGGCGGGGGCCGGGGTGTGACCGACGACATGGTTGGACGAGGCGAAGACGATCCGGCGGACGCCCTCCTCGCGGGCCGCCTCGTACACGTGGTACGTGCCCTCGATGTTGGCCTTGAGGATCTTCTCGAAGGACGACTCCAGGGAGATGCCCGCGAGGTGGATGATCGCGTCGACGCCCCGGACGGCCTCGCGCAGGGCGTCCCGGTCGGCGNNGGCCGGCGGCGCCGGTGAGCAGAACGGTGCGGGGAGCGGGCATCCTCGGTCTCCTGGTTCTCCGGTTCTCCGGTGCTCCGCGGTGTTCCGCGGCGCTCTTCGGCGCGGGGGACTCCCGCCGGGGCCGCATGCGTGGGCGTCCTTCACCTGCGTGGGCACGCTAGGAACGGCGGCAACACCCCGTCAAGGGGGCCGCGAAGCGATGAAGTCCCTTGGCGCGGCGGCGATTTGTGTGCTCGACCCCTCCGCGCGGGGGCCTTGGCGCGACCGGACCCGGACAGGCGGGCGCCGATCGGAGACGTGCGCTGCCGTGCGTCCCCGTCCGCCCCGTCCGCCACCCCTGGGACGTCAACGGCGGTCCCGGGCGCCGGGCCGTCCGGCCGCGCTCGGTCCGCGGCGGGCGACGCCCGCCGCCCGTGCCCGCCC
>NZ_MUME01000137.1 GCF_002155915.1 Streptomyces thermovulgaris
CCTCAACCACATCCGCCGCCGCAGTCCGGCCCTGCGGCAGCTGCGCAATCTGCACTTCCACCACGCCGACAAGGAAGCGGTGATCGCCTATTCGAAGCGGAGCGGATCGAACACGGTGATCGTGGTCGTCAATCTCGATCCCCACCACACCCAGGAGGCCACGGTCTCGTTGGACATGCCGCACCTCGGCCTGGACTGGCACGAGTCCACGCCGGTGCACGACGAGCTCACCGGCGAGACCTATCACTGGGGCAGGGCCAACTATGTGCGTCTTGGGCCCGGCGGGGCACATGTGCTCACCGTCGGCCGGGGGTCCGGGGACCACGCGGCACAGGCCGCCGACGTCACGACCGGGGATGAACACAGCGCGGTTCTGCGACCGTCCAACCCGCAGATCGGAGGGTCACCCACACCATGAGCGTCAACGAGCCCGTTCCGGACACCTTCGAGGACACTCCGGTCAGGGACCGGGATCCGGAGTGGTTCAAGCGTGCCGTCTTCTACGAGGTCCTCGTCCGTTCCTTCCAGGACAGCAACGGCGACGGCATCGGCGACCTGAAGGGCCTGACCGCCAGACTCGACTATCTGCAGTGGCTGGGCGTCGACTGCCTGTGGCTGCCGCCGTTCTTCAAGTCCCCCCTGCGGGACGGCGGCTACGACGTCTCCGACTACACCTCCATCCAGCCGGAGTTCGGCGACCTGGCCGACTTCGTGGAGTTCGTCGACTCCGCCCACCAGCGCGGCATGCGCGTGATCATCGACTTCGTCATGAACCACACCAGCGACCAGCACCCGTGGTTCCAGGAGTCCCGCAGGGATCCCGACGGCCCCTACGGCGACTACTACGTGTGGGCCGACGACGACAAGCAGTACCAGGACGCCCGGATCATCTTCGTGGACACCGAGGTGTCCAACTGGACGTACGACCCGGTGCGCAAGCAGTACTACTGGCACCGGTTCTTCTCCCACCAGCCGGATCTGAACTACGAGAACCCG
>NZ_MUME01000138.1 GCF_002155915.1 Streptomyces thermovulgaris
GCCCCCCATGCGGGGTCCCGTCAAGGCCGCCCGGGCCGTCGCCCGGCTGCGTGCCGCGGCCCCCGGCCGTCCCGCCGCCCGCGCCGTCCTGCGCGCCTGGGCGGGCCTGCCGGCCTGGGCCCGCGCCGAGGCGCCCATGCCGGACCGCCGGACCCTCTGCCACGGCGACCTCCACCTCGGACAGCTGGTCCGCCACCCCGCCCCGGACGGCCCCTGGCTGCTCATCGACGTCGACGACCTCGGCACCGGCGTTCCCGCCTGGGACCTGGGCCGCCCCGCGGCCTGGTACGCCTGCGGACTGCTCGCGCCCGAGGAGTGGACCCGCTTCCTGACCGCGTACCGCACGGCCGGCGGCCCGGCCGTCCCCGCGGACGGCGACCCCTGGCCCGCCCTGGACGTCCCGGCCCGCGCCCTCACCGTGCAGACCGCCGCGCTGGCCGTCGCCAAGGCGACCGCGGCGGGCCGCCCGCTGGACGAGACCGAGCAGGCCGTGGTCGACGCCTGCGACCGCATGGGCGGCATCCCCCCGGAGCCGGCCGCCGGGGTGCCGGGAGAACCGGCGGCGTAGGGTGCAACCGATCGTGACGGGACGGAGTCTGTTCCTGCGACACCCGAAGCAGTGACGACCGGCGAGGAGTTGAGGCGACGATGCAGTGTCCGAAGTGTCATGCGCCCATGCACACCCACAACCGCAACGGCGTTCAGATCGAGCAGTGCAGCGGCTGCCGCGGCATCTTCCTCGACTACGGCGAACTGGAGGCGCTGACCCGCCTGGAGGCCCAGTGGGTCCAGCCCGCGCCGCCCCCGCCCGCTCCGCAGGCCTACCCGGCCGCCCCGCAGGCTCCCGCCTGGGGCGCCCCGCACGGCGGCCACGGGTACTACGGCCACCGCCGGCACAAGAGCTTCGGGCGCATGCTGTTCTCCAGCTGAGCATCCCCGGACGGGCGCGACGGCGGAGCCCCTCCGGGAACAGCGGCAAGCCCCCGGCCGTACGAGACGGCCGGGGGCTTGCCGGTGCGTGGACGATACTGGGATTGAACCAGTGACCTCTTCCGTGTCAGGGAAGCGCTCTCCCGCTGAGCTAATCGTCCTCGGGACCACGATCGCGCCCGGGAGCGGATCATGGGCACTGCGTGCGCGATACTGGATTTGAACCAGTGACCTCTTCCGTGTCAGGGAAGCGCTCTCCCACTGAGCTAATCGCGCGGGCGGATCCTCGGAAGATCCAGTGGACGATACTGGGATTGAACCAGTGACCTCTTCCGTGTCAGGGAAGCGCTCTCCCGCTGAGCTAATCGTCCTTGGAGGTGGAGACGGGATTTGAACCCGTGTAGACGGCTTTGCAGGCCGTTGCCTCGCCTCTCGGCCACTCCACCAGGAGCGGAGGGGACCGGAGGATCCCCTCTTCCTCGAGCGGACGACGAGGCTCGAACTCGCGACCTCAACCTTGGCAAGGTTGCGCTCTACCAACTGAGCTACGTCCGCCTGTCGTTTCGGCTCGCTCACGCGACCCGGCGACGTGTTGAACTTTAGCGGATTCCGGGGCCAGTACAAAAACACGTTTGCGCAGCCTGCTGCACTGCGCCCGTGCGCGGGCCCGGCCGGGGCCCGGAGACGACCGGGCCGGGGCCGCCGGAGAGGACGCGCCCGGGGCCGGCGGAAGGGGCCCGCCCTAGACTTCTCGGCGTGCTCGATCTCGCTCCTCTCGCCCGGTTCGGTGACCGTGTCGCCACCGGTCTGGCCGATGTCACCAGCGATCCCGCGGCCCTGGACTCCACCGGTTTCTGGGCCGTCGCCGCCGACTACGAGGGCCGTCTGACCTGCGCCCGCTTCCGCGAGGTACGGCGGGAGCCCGTGCCGGCCCCCGTGCCCGGGGCCTGGCGGGGCCCGGCCGTCGGGGACTGGACGTCCTCCCTCGACCGCGCCGCGTACACGGCGGGGGTGCGGCGCATCCGCGAGCACATCGCGACCGGCGAGGTCTACCAGGTGAACCTCTGCCGGGTGCTCTCCGCGCCCGTGGCACCCGACGCCGACGTGGACGCCCTGACCGCCGTCCTGGCCCGCGGCAACCCGGCACCGTATGCCGGAACGATTCGCCTGCCCGCGCACGGAGTGGAGATCGCCACCGCGTCCCCCGAGCTCTTCCTGCGCCGCGACGGCCGGGTCGTCGAGTCCGGCCCGATCAAGGGCACCGCCCGCACCGAGGCGGAGCTGCTGGAGAAGGACTACGCCGAGAACGTGATGATCGTGGACCTGGTCCGCAACGACATCGGACGTGTCTGCACCACCGGCAGCGTCACCGTCCCCGACCTGTGCGCCGTCGAGAAGCACCCCGGCCTGGTCCATCTCGTCTCCACGGTCCGCGGCGAACTGCGCGAGGGCGCCGGCTGGCCGGAACTGCTCGACGCCGCCTTCCCGGCCGGCTCGATCACCGGCGCCCCCAAGTCCAGCGCCCTGCGGATCATCTCCGACCTGGAGACCGCGCCCCGCGGCCCCTACTGCGGCGGCATCGGCTGGGTCGACGCCGACCGCGGGGTGGGCGAGCTGGCCGTCGGCATCCGCACCTTCTGGATCGACCGCGTCGCCGGAGGATCCGGGGAGGGCGCGGCCGTCCTGCGCTTCGGCGCCGGCGCCGGCATCAC
>NZ_MUME01000139.1 GCF_002155915.1 Streptomyces thermovulgaris
CCCCTCTACACCGCCCCCTCCGCCTCCTCTTCCGCCTCTTCCTCTTCCGCCCCGTCGTCCCAGTGAGGTCCACGATGCGTCACTCCACGACCCGTCTCACCGTCGCCCAGGCGCTGGTACGGTTCCTCGCCGCCCAGTACACCGAGCGGGACGGCGTGCGGCACCGGCTGATCGCCGGCACCTGGGGCATCCTCGGCCACGGCAACGTGGCGGGCCTCGGGCAGGCGCTGGTGGAGGCCGGCGAGGACGTCATGCCGTTCCACCAGGGCCGCAACGAGCAGGCGATGGTGCACGCGGCGGTCGGCTACGCCCGTCAGCGCGACCGTCTGTCCACGCAGGCGGTGACGACGTCCATCGGGCCGGGCGCCACCAACCTCGTCACCGGCGCCGCCCTGGCCACCATCAACCGTCTGCCGGTGCTGCTGCTGCCCGGCGACTACTTCGCCGCGCACCCCGCCGACCCGCTGCTGCAGCAGCTGGAGCACCCGGTGGAGGCGGACGTGTCGGTCAACGACACCCTGCGCCCGGTCTCCCGCTACTTCGACCGGATCACCCGCCCCGAGGCGCTGATCCCCTCCGCGCTGAACGCGATGCGGGTCCTGACCGACCCGGCCGAGACGGGCGCGGTCACCCTCGCCCTGCCGCAGGACGTGCAGGCGGAGGCCTTCGACTGGCCCGAGGAGTTCTTCGCCGAGCGGGTGTGGCGGGTACGGCGTCCCGCCCCGGACCCGGCCGAACTCGCCGAGGCGGTGCGCGCCGTACGGGCCGCCCGGCGCCCGCTGATCGTGGCCGGCGGCGGCGTCCACCACAGCGGGGCCGAGGAGGCGCTGAAGGCGTTCGTCGACGCCACCGGCATCCCGGTCGCCTCCACCCAGGCCGGCAAGGGCTCGCTGCGCCACGACCACCCGGCCGACCTCGGCGGCATCGGGCACACCGGCACGGCCGTCAGCGACGACCTCGCGCGCACCGCCGACCTGGTCATCGGCATCGGCACCCGCTACACCGACTTCACCACGGCCTCCGGCACCCTCTTCCAGAACCCCGGCGTCCGCTTCCTCAACCTCAACATCACCGCGTTCGACGCCCACAAGATGGCGGCCACGACCCTGGTCTGCGACGCGCGGGCCGGGCTCACGGCGCTCACCGAGGCGCTGGCCGGCCACCGCGTGGACGCCGGGTACGAGGCCGAGTACCGGGCCGGCAAGGAGCGCTGGGAGCAGCTGGTCGAGGCGGCGTACCGCGCGGACGACGACAGCGCCGTGCCGTCCCAGACGCAGGTGCTGGGCGCGCTGGACGCGGTCGTGGGCGACGAGGACGTGGTGATCAACGCGGCCGGTTCGCTCCCCGGCGACCTGCACAAGCTGTGGCGGGCCCGTTCGCCGCGCCAGTACCACCTGGAGTACGGCTACTCCTGCATGGGCTACGAGATCCCGGCCGCGATCGGCGTGCAGCAGGCCGCACCGGACGTCCCGGTGTGGGCGCTGGTCGGCGACGGCACCTATCTGATGATGCCGACGGAGATCGTCACGGCCGTCCAGGAGGGCCTGCCGATCAAGATGATCCTGGTCCAGAACCACGGGTACGCCTCCATCGGCGGCCTGTCGGAGTCGGTGGGCGCCGAGCGGTACGGCACCGCCTACCGCTACCGCGCCGCCGACGGCACCTTCACCGGGGCCCCGCTGCCCGTGGACCTCGCCGCCAACGCCGGCAGCCTCGGCATGGAGGTGCTGCGCGCCAAGACGGTGGGCGAGCTGCGCCAGGCGCTGCGCACGGCCCGCGCCTCCGACCGGCCGGTCTGCGTCTACGTCGAGACCACCACGGACCCCCGGGCCCCGGCCGCTCCCCCGGCCGAGGCGTGGTGGGACGTGCCGGTGGCCGAGGTGGCCGCCCGGGAGGCCGCCGTGGCCGCCCGTGAACGCTACGACCGCGAGGTGGCCGCCCGTCGCCGCCACCTGTGACCTCCCCGCGCCGACAGGCGGCCCGAGGCCGCGCACCTTCCCACCCGACCCGAAGGGGGTACCCCGTGGCGACGACCGGCGACCGTTCCCGTTCCGGGACCGCCTCCGCGCTCGATTCCCTGGACTTCTCCCTGGACCGGAGCAGTCCGGTGCCGCTGTACTACCAGTTCGCCCAGCAGCTGGAAGCGGCGATCGAGCGCGGCGCCCTCGCCCCGGGGGACCTCCTGGGCAACGAGATAGACCTGTCCGTCCGTCTGGGGCTGTCCCGCCCCACGGTCCGCCAGGCCATCCAGTCCCTGGTCGACAAGGGGCTGCTGGTCCGGCGGCGCGGGGTGGGCACCCAGGTGGTGCACAGCAGGGTCAGACGCCCCCTGGAGCTCAGCAGCCTCTACGACGACCTGGAGACGGCCGGGCAGAGCCCCACCACGCGTGTGCTGCGCAACGAGCGCGTGCCCGCGCCCGCCGACGTGGCCTCCGCCCTCGGTCTCGCCGAGGGCGGCGAGGTGACGGTGCTGGAGCGGCTGCGGTTCACCCACGGCCAGCCGGTGGCGTTCATGTGCAACTACCTGCCGGCCGCGCTGCTCCAGCCGGACACCGCCCGGCTGGAGTCGACGGGCCTGTACCGGCTGATGCGCTCGGCGGGCATCACCCTGCACAGCGCCCGCCAGACCATCGGCGCCCGCGCGGCCGACGCCGAGGAGGCCGCCCTGCTCGACGAGAAGGAGGGCGCCGCCCTGCTCACCATGCAGCGCACGACGTACGACGACACGGGGCGGGCGGTGGAGTACGCGCGTCATGTGTACCGCGCGTCCCGGTACTCGTTCGACTTCCAGCTGCTGGTACGGCCCTGAGCCCGCGGACGCGGTGGCTGCGCCCGCCCTGCATGGGCCTGCCCGGGTGTCCCGCCTGGGGCCTCTCCCTGGCCCGGCGGGTCCCGCCGGGCCGACCGATCCCGGCGGGTCCCCCACATGAATCAAGCTGATCCCGACGGGTCCCCATATGAATCAGGGCAGGCCCCACACATGGTTCAGGGGATGTTCCGGATCCCTCGGAACATCCCCTGAACTGCGACTCGCTCGAGTCGGGACGACAGGATTTGAACCTGCGACCCCTTGACCCCCAGTCANNGTGAACCCGCGTGATCGCGCGAGCATCACTTTACCGCACCTCAAAGGCCACGCCGAAGCGGGAGCGGAGACAAGGGGGACAATCGGCGTATGAGCAGCGCATCCAGCAGCACTCCTTCCGGCACGCCCTCCGGCAGGCCGGCCGTCGTGCGGGACCGGGACAGCGAGGGGCGGGCGCGCAACGCGCGGCCGCGGGACGGGCTGGGGCGGCCCCTGCCGTACGGGGCCGACGGCGTGCCCCGGCAGCCCGAGGGCGTGGTGCGCACCCCGCAGGAGACGGTCGCCGAGGCCCAGGCGCTGCTGGACGCGGGCAGGCCCTTCCACGCGCACGAGGTCTTCGAGGACGCCTGGAAGTCGGGCCCCCGGGCGGAGCGCACCCTGTGGCGCG
>NZ_MUME01000014.1 GCF_002155915.1 Streptomyces thermovulgaris
CACGGCTGCGGACGGGGCGCGGCTCAGGGGCGGCCGATCGGGGCCAGGGTCGCGTCGGTCAGGGCGGCCAGGTCCTTCGGCGACAGCTCCACCTCCAGGCCCCTGCGGCCCGCCGAGACGCAGATCGTGGCGTGGTCCATGGCCGAGGCGTCCAGGACCGTGGGGAGCTTTCTGCGCTGGCCGAGCGGCGAGATGCCGCCGCGGACATAGCCCGTGGTGCGCTCCGCGAGCGCGGGGTCGGCCATGGCCGCGCGCTTGCCGCCGACCGCCGCCGCCAGGGCCTTGAGGTCCAGGGAGCCCGCCACGGGGACGACGGCCACCGTGAGCCTGCCGTCGACGTCGGCGATCAGCGTCTTGAAGACCCGCTCCGGGGAGACCCCCATCGCCTCGGCCGCCTCCTCGCCGTAGGAGGGATGGGAGGGGTCGTGGTCGTAGGCGTGGACCGTGTACTCCACGCCCGCGGACGTCAGGGCCACCGTCGCCGGTGTGCCTCCCGGCTGCTTCTTCGTCTTCTTCGCCATGCGGGTTCCTCGCCGTGCGCGTTCCCGTCGTGCACGGGGCTGTCAGTTCAGGCTCGTCGGGCCGTGGGTCAGGTCCACGGCCGGCAACGAGGGCAGACTACGGATGATCGCCGTCTCCGTGCGCAGGAGCCTCAGCTCGTCGCGCAGCCGGGAGGAGGTGTCGGGCGCCTGGAGCAGCCGCTGCTTGGTCGGCGTGTCGAGCACCATCGCCGCCGCCACCAGATACGACACCACGCCCGGCTGGTCCGGAAGCTCCGCGCCCGCGGCCAGCGACCGCTCCCGCGCCCCCGCCAGCCGTTTCCGGTACTGGCGGAAGGCCCGCAGCACCCCCTCGGCCAGCGCGCCCGCCTCGTCGCCGGGCTCCTCGGCCAGCTCCTGCAGCTCGGCCACGAGAAACGGACCGGAGGCGTCCACCGACAGCAGCCGGACCCGGGTGGTGCCGGTGGCCAGCACCTCGAAGGTGCCGTCGGCCCGCTCCCGGATGGCCGCCGCGTCCGCCACACAGCCCACGCCGTGGAACGCCCTGGCCGGGTCGGGGCCGAACCCGGCCGCGGCACCGCGCTCGGGCAGGGCCGTCGGATCGGGCATGCCCGGGGCGCTCGGGGCCACTTCACGGCCGTCGCGGATGGCCACCACGGCGAACCGGCGTTCGTCCTCGGGGGCCTTCAGCAGCGCGCGCATCATGGCGCGATAGCGCTCCTCGAAGACGTTCAGAGGAATGACCAGCCCCGGGAACAGCACCGAGTTCAGGGGGAAGAGCGGGAGGCGGACGGTGGTCACGACGCAGAAGCCTAATGGCCGCGGAGACGGCCGCGTCCGCGGCGCTCTCCCCGCGCCCGCCGGGACGGCCGCGCCGGCGCCGCCCCCAGGTCGCGGCGCAGCGCGAGAAACAGGCCCAGCGGGTCGTCCGACATCCGGTCCCAGGGGAACGAGGTGGCGTACGGGCCGATGAGGCGCAGCTGGGCCAGGGCCTCCTCCCGGCGGCCGAGGCGCACCAGGACGCAGGTCAGCAGATTGCGGATCTCCGCGGGCCAGGGCACGGCGGCCGGGAGACCGGCGGACAGGGCGATCGCCCGGTCGGCGGCCGCGTCCAGCCGGGCCCGCGGTATCCCGGGCCCGCAGCCGTCGGTCAGATAGGAGAAGGCGGCCCGCAGCGGCAGCGCCTGCGCCAGCGAGCCGGCCGGGGCGTCCTGGGCGGCCCGGTCGGCGAAGTCGAGGCACTCGCGGTGGGAGCCGTGCCAGCAGGAGGCCAGATAGCGCAGGGCGGTGACATGGCAGCCGTAGTGGTGCGGGGCGCGGCGGACCGCGGCCTCCCACAGCTCCTCGAAGTACCGGTGCCCGGCGCGGCTGCCGCGCGCATGGTCCAGGGCGACCCGCCACGGCACGGGATCGCGGTCGTCGGCGCGTGCGGCGGCCGTGATCAGCGGGTTGACCTCGCGCAGCAGCTCGGCCCGCGCGGGCGAGGGCCAGGCGCGGTCGACCGCGAGCTGGGCGGTGAGCAGCAGCGCGTCCGGGTCCTGCGGGGCCGCGGCGCGCCAGGCGTCCAGCCACTCGGAGCGCGAGCGGGCGAAGGCGGCCAGCCGGACCGTGTACCGGTCGCGGTCCTCCCAGCGGGCCTCCCGGCGCGTGGCGGCCAGCAGGTCGGCGGCGGGGCCGTAGACGCCCTGGGCGGCGGCGACCAGCGCCGGACCGAGGTGTTCGTCGGGCGCGTCGAGGAGCACCTCGTCATCGGCGGGCAGACCGGTGGCGGGCAGACCCGCGGCCGGGCACGGCACGCCCCCGGCCGTACGGGCGGAGCGGAGGAACGCGCCCTTGGCCGCACGGGAGGAGCGGATGAACGGGAGGAGCAGAGCCATGGTGTCGACCATTGAAGGACCGCAGGTCGCGGTGCGCCAGAGGGTGAAGGCAAGCCGGAAAAAGTTGTACGGCGGCCGGTCAAGAGAAGGTAAAAGGTGCCTGCCCGGCAGCCGGGCGCAGAACCGTTCCGGCCGGCTTCGGGTCCCGGGCTCCGGCTCTAGCTGCGCCGCAGCAGCCGGGTCGCCCCCGCCGCCACCGTGGTGGCCAGGGTCCAGCCGGCGAGGATCAGGGCCGAGGCGAGCCACTGCCAGCCGTCGCTCAGCTGCCACCGGCTCGCCTGCCCGAGGTCGACGACCGGCAGGAGCAGGTCCAGGGTGAAGAGGGCGGGATCCCAGTCGGGGGCCTCCTCCGGGGGAGCCGCGGGCCGGCCGGCGTACGCGAACGCCAGCGAGCCGGCCGCCCACAGCACGGCCATCCACACCGCGGCGCGGCCCGGACGGTACCCGTAGGCCACCGTCCAGTCCTGGACGTAGCCCACGATCTTGGCGGCGATCGGCAGGGTCTCGCGGCGGTGGCGGTGCTTGGCGAGCAGCACCTCGCGCGCGTCCTCGTCCTCGCCCGCCGCCCGCAGCACGGCGGCCAGCCGCTCGTAGGGCTCCGGGTTGTACTCGGCGGTCGCCGCCGCCACCCAGTCCAGGCGCTCGGTCAGGGGGAACGGGCCCCGCGGCACCAGGTTCTCGTAGACGAAGCCGTTCATGTGCAGCCGGCCCGGGCCGGGCCAGCTGCTCGCCCGGTCGACGAGGGTGACGATCCGCGCCCCGGACAGCACCACCCTGCCGCCCGACGGCTTCTCCCCGAGGAAACGCAGCTCGGGCGCCTGCACCCGGCGCAGCGACAGTTCCTGCTCGCCGGTGAAGGAGAGCCGGGCCCGCTCCAGGTCGATCGCGTCCCCGAACCGCCCGTCGTCCAGACGTATCCCGCCCTGGCACTCGAAGGGCTGGATCCGCGTCCCGCGCGCCGGGGTCACCCCGCTGGACGAGCCGCCCAGGCCCGCAGGAGTGAGATACAGGGTGCGCTCCACGGTCAGCCGGGGCGCGTTCAGCGCGAACCGCGCCCGTGCGTTGACCAGCCGCGCCCCGCGCAGGTTCAGCGAGACGCCGATCTTCGCGCTGCGCAGGCTGAACTCGCCGTACGACTGCAGCAGCTCCGCCTGGAGGTCCTGGCCGACCGTCAGCCCGTCGGCGGCGATCGAACGGCCCGTGCGGTCCTGGTGCACGACCGCCTGGTTGAGCAGCAGGTCCGTGCCGATCTGCGCGTCGGTGAGCCGGATCCCGCCCGGGAACCGGCAGCGCGGCAGATGCAGATCGCCCTCGATCTGCACCCGGGCCGCCTCCAGCCGCGGCACCGAGCAGTCCACCAGCCGCACGGTCGTGAACCGGGCCTCCGGCAGGAGGACCTGCTCCTCGAAACGGCAGCCCTTCAGCTCCACGTACGGCACGACCGTGCCGCCGGCGAGGTCCAGGGTGCCCGCGATCCGCAGACCGGTCAGTTTCAGGGACGGCACGCGCCCGGCGAACGCGGGCGGCCCGTCCAGCAGAAGCCAGGAGACGACACGCGCGCGCACGGTCCGCTCCGGGCCCCACGGCAGGTCGCCGTGCGGATCGTCGACCGCCGCGTCCCCGCTGCGCAGGTCGTACTCGCTTCCGTCGCGAAAGGCCTGCCACATGCCCGCCTCGGTGGTGGTCAGGTTCTCCGGCGGGTCCCCGGCACGGAGGCCGGCCCCCTCGGTCACGGCCCTCCCTCCTTCCCCCATTGCTCGTGGTTACTCGTGGGTTCTGTGCCGTGCACCACAGGTGATGCCCGTTGCGTGACAGTCTGAACGCGAGCAGTGACAGTCCCTTTCCGCGGGAGGCGGATGTGACCGGAGTCCGTCTGCTGCGGGGTTTCGTATCAGCCACTGATACGGGCGGACGGGGCCCGTGCGAGTTCTGAGAGAATTGAAACCGTGATCTCCCGAATCGATCTGCGCGGCGACGCCCTTCCCGAGGGCCCCGCCCTGCGTGACCTGCTGCCCCGAGCCGACTTCGACGTCTCGGCCGCCCTGGAGAAGGTGCGTCCGATCTGTGAGGCCGTGCATCATCGCGGCGACGCGGCGCTGATCGACTTCGCCGAGAAGTTCGACGGCGTGCGCCTGGAGTCGGTGCGCGTTCCGGCCCAGGCCCTCAAGGAGGCACTGGAGCAGCTGGACCCGGCCGTGCGCGCCGCCCTGGAGGAGTCCGTCCGGCGGGCCCGGCTCGTCCACCGCGAGCAGCGCCGCACCACCCACACCACCCAGGTGGTGCCCGGCGGCTCGGTGACCGAGAAGTGGGTGCCGGTCGAGCGGGTCGGGCTGTACGCGCCCGGAGGGCGGTCGGTCTACCCGTCCTCCGTGGTCATGAACGCCGTGCCCGCCCAGGAGGCCGGCGTGGAGTCGGTCGCGCTCGCCTCGCCGCCCCAGGCGGAGTTCGGCGGGCTGCCGCACCCCACGATCCTCGCCGCCTGCGCGCTGCTCGGCATCGACGAGGTGTACGCGGCCGGCGGCGCCCAGGCCGTCGCGATGTTCGCGTACGGCACCGAGTCCTGCCCGCCCGCGAACATGGTCACCGGCCCCGGCAACATCTGGGTCGCCGCCGCCAAGCGCTACTTCACCGGCCGGATCGGCATCGACACCGAGGCCGGCCCCACCGAGATCGCGATCCTCGCCGACGCCACGGCCGACCCGGTGCACGTCGCCTCCGACCTGATCAGCCAGGCCGAGCACGACCCGCTGGCCGCCGCCGTCCTGGTCACCGACTCGGAGGAGCTCGCCGACGCGGTGGTCGAGGAGCTGGAGCCGCAGGTCGCGGCGACCAGGCACGTCGAGGACCGGATCCGCCCGGCCCTGTCCGGCAAGCAGTCCGCGATCGTCCTGGTCGACGGCCTGGAGGAGGGCCTGCGCGTGGTCGACGCCTACGGCGCGGAGCACCTGGAGATCCAGACCGCCGACGCCGCCGCGGTCGCCGACCGGGTGCGCAACGCCGGCGCGATCTTCGTCGGCCCCTGGTCCCCGGTCTCCCTCGGCGACTACGCGGCCGGCTCCAACCACGTCCTGCCGACCGGCGGCTGCGCCTGCCACTCCTCGGGCCTGTCCGTGCAGTCCTTCCTGCGCGGCATCCACATCGTGGACTACAGCCGGGACGCCCTCGCCGAGGTCGCCCACCACGTGGTGACCCTGGCCGAGGCGGAGGACCTGCCGGCGCACGGCGCGGCGATCAAGGCGCGATTCGGGTGGAAGGTGCCTGAGAGCAAGTGAGCTTCGAAAGCTTCGGGATCGAGGATCTGCCCATCCGGGACGAGCTGCGCGGCAAGTCCCCCTATGGCGCACCCCAGCTGGACGTCCCCGTCCGGCTGAACACCAACGAGAACCCCTACCCGCTGCCCGAGCCGCTGGTCGAGCGGATCGCCGAGCGGGTGCGCGAGGCCGCCCGCGCCCTCAACCGCTACCCGGACCGGGACGCGGTCGAGCTGCGCACCCGGCTCGCCGAGTACCTGACACGCACCGGCGGCCACCCGGTCGGCGCCGGCAACGTCTGGGCGGCCAACGGCTCCAACGAGGTCATCCAGCAGCTGCTGCAGACCTTCGGCGGACCGGGCCGCAGCGCGATCGGCTTCGAGCCGTCGTACTCCATGCACGCGCTCATCGCGCGCGGCACGGGCACGCGGTGGATCACCGGACCGCGCGACGAGGACTTCACGATCGACCTTCCCGCCGCAGAGAAGGCGATCGCCGAGCACCGCCCGGACGTCGTCTTCGTCACCACGCCCAACAACCCCACCGGCGGCGCGGTCCCCTCCGAGACCGTCCTCGCGCTGTACGAGGCCGCGCAGGCGGCGAAGCCGTCGATGGTGATCGTGGACGAGGCGTACGTCGAGTTCAGCCACAAGGGCTCGCTGCTGCCGCTGCTGGAGGGCCGGCCGAACCTGGTGATCTCGCGCACCATGTCGAAGGCGTTCGGTGCCGCCGGGCTGCGCCTGGGCTACTTCGCCGCGCACCCGGCGGTCGTGGACGCCGTCCAGCTGGTCCGGCTGCCGTACCATCTGTCGTCCATCACCCAGGCGACGGCGCTGGCCGCCCTGGAGCACACCGACACCCTGCTCGGATACGTCGAGCAGCTGAAGTCCGAACGCGACCGGCTGGTCGCCGAACTGCGCGCGGCCGGCTACGAGGTGACGGAGTCGGACGCCAACTTCGTCCAGTTCGGGCGGTTCGCGGACTCCCATGCCGCCTGGCGGAAGATCCTGGACCGGGGCGTCCTGGTCCGTGACAACGGCGTACCGGGGTGGCTGAGGGTCACCGCCGGGACCCCGGCGGAGAACGACGCGTTCCTCGACGCGATCCGCGAACTGAAGAAGGAACAGGAGCAGAGCACATGAGCCGCGTCGGGCGCGTGGAGCGCACCACCAAGGAGACCTCGGTCCTCGTCGAGATCGACCTCGACGGCACCGGCAGGACCGACATCACCACCGGAGTCGGTTTCTACGACCACATGCTCGACCAGCTCGGACGGCACGGTCTGTTCGACCTGACCGTGAAGACCGACGGCGACCTGCACATCGACTCCCACCACACCATCGAGGACACCGCCCTCGCCCTCGGTGCCGCCTTCAAGCAGGCGCTCGGCGACAAGACGGGCATCTACCGCTTCGGCACCTGCACGGTCCCGCTGGACGAGGCCCTCGCCCAGGTCACCGTCGACCTGTCCGGCCGCCCCTACCTCGTGCACACCGAGCCCGAGAACATGGCGCCGATGATCGGCACGTACGACACCACGATGACCCGCCACATCCTGGAGTCCTTCGTCGCCCAGGCCCAGGTCGCGCTGCATGTGCACGTGCCCTACGGGCGCAATGCGCACCACATCGTGGAGTGCCAGTTCAAGGCGCTGGCCCGGGCCCTGCGGTACGCCTCCGAGCGGGACCCCCGCGCGGCGGGCATCATCCCGTCCACGAAGGGCGCGCTGTGACCGCTGTGTCGACCCTGCTGATCGTCGTCGGCCTGTTCCTGGTCGGCGGCGTCATCTCCTTCGTCAGGCAGCAGATGCCGAAGAGCCTCGTCGTGCTGCTGGCCGTCGGCGCGGCCCTGTGCCTCGCCGCGGGTGTGCTGCGGCTGGAGGTGTGGAAGTGACCGTCCCCGGCACGACCAAGAAGGTCGCCAAGAAGGTCGTCGTCTTCGACTACGGCTTCGGCAACGTGCGCTCGGCCGAGCGGGCCCTGGCGCGCGTGGGGGCCGAGGTCGAGATCACCCGTGACTACGACAAGGCGATGAACGCCGACGGACTGCTGGTGCCGGGCGTGGGCGCCTTCGCCGCCTGCATGCGGGGCCTGAGGGAGGCCCGCGGCGACTGGGTCATCCAGCGCCGGCTGGCCGGCGGACGCCCGGTGATGGGCATCTGCGTCGGCATGCAGATCCTCTTCGCCCGCGGCATCGAGCACGGCGTCGAGGCCGAGGGCCTGGAGGAGTGGCCCGGCACGGTCGAGCCGCTCCAGGCGGACGTCGTGCCCCACATGGGCTGGAACACCGTCCAGGCACCGGCCGACTCGGAGCTGTTCGCCGGTCTGGACCCGGAGACCCGCTTCTACTTCGTGCACTCCTACGCCGTCCACGACTGGAGCATGGAGACGCACAACCCGGTGATGGACGCCCCCAAGGTCACCTGGGCCACCCACGGCAAGCCCTTCGTGGCCGCCGTGGAGAACGGCGCCCTGTGGGCCACGCAGTTCCACCCCGAGAAGTCCGGCGACGCCGGAGCGCAGCTGCTGACCAACTGGATCGGAACCCTCTGATGGCTTCGAAGCTCGAACTCCTCCCCGCCGTCGACGTCCGTGACGGCCAGGCCGTCCGCCTCGTGCACGGCGAGGCCGGGACCGAGACCTCCTACGGCTCTCCCCTCGAGGCCGCCCTGACCTGGCAGCGCTCGGGCGCCGAGTGGCTGCACCTGGTCGACCTCGACGCCGCGTTCGGCACCGGCAGCAACCGGGAGCTGATCGCCGAGGTCACCAGGGCGGTGGACATCAAGGTGGAGCTGTCCGGCGGCATCCGCGACGACGAGTCCCTCGAAGCCGCGCTGGCCACCGGCTGCACCCGTGTGAACCTGGGCACGGCCGCACTGGAGACCCCCGAGTGGGTCGCCAAGGTCATCGCCGAGCACGGCGACAGGATCGCGGTCGGTCTGGACGTGCGCGGCACCACCCTGCGCGGCCGCGGCTGGACCCGCGACGGCGGCGACCTGTACGAGACGCTGGAGCGCCTCAACAAGGAGGGCTGCGCGCGCTACGTCGTCACCGACATCGCCAAGGACGGCACCCTGCAGGGCCCCAACCTGGAGCTGCTGAGGAACGTGTGCGCGGCGACGGACCGCCCGGTGGTGGCCTCCGGCGGCGTCTCCTCGCTCGACGACCTGCGGGCGATCGCGGCCCTGGTGCCGCTCGGCATCGAGGGCGCCATTGTGGGGAAGGCCCTGTACGCCAAGGCGTTCACCCTGGAAGAGGCCCTGGAGGCAGTGTCGTCATGAACGGAGCCGTGCGGCGCGTGCAGAGCGGAAGCCCCTGGGAGGAGAGCATCGGTTTCGCACGCGCCGTGGCGGCGGGCGACCGTGTCCTGGTGGCCGGCACCACGGCCTTCAGGGGCCGGGTGCTGTACGGGGAGGGCGACCCGTACGAACAGGCCAGGGTGGCCTTCGGCAACGCACTGGAAGCGATCGCCGAGTTCGGGCTCGGTCCCGAGTCGGTGCTCAGGACCCGGATGTACCTGACCCACCAGCGGGACGTGGACGAGGTGAGCCGCGCCCACAAGGAACTGTTCGACTCGGTGCGTCCGGTCTCCACCCTGCTGATCGTGGAGGGCTTCGTCGACCCGCGCATCCTGGTCGAAGTGGAACTAGAGGCATTCAGAGGAGCCGTGGACCCATGACCCTCGCGGTCCGAGTCATCCCCTGCCTGGACGTGGACAACGGCCGGGTCGTCAAGGGCGTCAACTTCAAGAACCTGCGCGACGCGGGCGACCCCGTCGAGATGGCCAAGGTGTACGACGCCGAGGGTGCCGACGAGCTGACCTTCCTGGACATCACCGCGTCCTCGGGCAACCGGGAGACGACGTACGACGTGGTCCGCCGCACCGCCGAACAGGTGTTCATCCCGCTGACGGTCGGCGGCGGCGTCCGTACGGCCGAGGACGTGGACCGGCTGCTGCGGGCGGGCGCGGACAAGGTGGGCGTCAACACGGCCGCGATCGCGCGCCCCGACCTGATCCGGGAGATCGCCGAACGCTTCGGCCGCCAGGTGCTGGTCCTGTCGATCGACGCCCGCCGCACGCCCTCGGGGAGCTTCGAGGTCACCACCCACGGCGGCCGCCGCGGCACCGGCATCGACGCGGTCGAGTGGGCCCACCGGGCGGCCGAGCTGGGCGCGGGCGAGATCCTGCTCAACTCCATGGACGCCGACGGCACCAAGGACGGCTACGACCTGGAGATGATCGCCGCCGTCCGCAAGCACGTCACCATCCCGGTCATCGCCTCGGGCGGCGCCGGCAGGCTCGACGACTTCCCCCCGGCGATCGCCGCGGGCGCGGACGCGGTGCTGGCCGCCTCGGTCTTCCACTTCGGCGATCTGCGCATCGGGCAGGTCAAGCAGACCCTGCGGGAGGCGGGACACCCGGTTCGTTGACCACCGTGCCTTCCGTCTCCACCGCGTCCACCGGCAGACGCACCGGCGCACCCGCCGTCGAACGCCCCGCCCACCGGGACGGCAACGTCCTGCGGTGGCTCGCCGCCTACACGATCTCGATGGTCGGCGACAACATCTACTACATCGCCCTGTCCTGGGCGGCGGTCCGCGCCGGTTCGCCCGCCCAGGCGGGAGCGGTGATGGCCGTGAGCTCCGTCCCCCGGCTCCTGCTCATGCTGGGCGGGGGAACGCTCGCCGACCGGCTCGGGCCGCGCAGGGTCGTCATCGGCAGCGACGCCGTGCGGTGCGCGGCCGTCCTCGCGGTGGCGGCCCTGTTCTGGGCGACCAGCCCGGGACTGTGGCCGCTGGCCGTGCTGGCCCTGGTCTTCGGCACCGTCGACGCCGTCTTCCTGCCGGCCGTGGGCGCCCTTCCCGCGCGGGTGACGAGCCGCGGGCAGCTGGCGCGGGTGCAGGGCATGCGGGGACTGGCGATCCGGTTCGCGAGCGTCGTCGGCGCACCGCTCGGCGGTCTCGGGATCGCGCTCGGCGGCGTGGCGGCGGCCCTGGGGACCGCCGGGCTGCTGATGGCCGCGTCCGTGCCGCTGCTGGTCTCCGTACGGCTCCGGAAGCCGCCGCAGGACGCCCCCGGCGACACCGGCGGCCCCGACGGTTCTGCGGACGCCGGCGGCTCCACCGCCTGGCGGGACCTGGTGGACGGCCTGCGCTACGTCCGCCGCCACCGCGTCCTCGCCCCGCTGATGCTGACCATCGCCCTCGGCGACCTCGGCTTCATGGCCCCGCTCAACGTCGGACTGGCCCTGCTGGCCGACGAGCGCGGCTGGGGCGCCTCCGGGCTGGGCTGGGCGCTGGCCGGGTTCAGCGCCGGGGCGGGCGCGGCCTCCCTGCTGCTGACCGTGCGCGGCAGGCTGCCGCGGGCCGGACGGACGACCGCGTACGCGATCATCGCCGGCGCCGTGGCCATCGGGACCCTCGCCCATGTCCCGAACGTCGCCGCCGCCGTCGGCGTGGCCGTGCTGATCGGCCTGCTCACCGGCCTCAGCGGCGCCCTGTGCAGCGCCCTGCTGCAGACCCAGGCCGATCCGGCCTACCTCGGACGGGTCACCGCCGTGGCCGGCCTGGTCAGCCTGGGACTGGCACCGCTGAGCATGCCGCTGTCCGCCGCGGCGATCGGGGTCTGGGGGACCGGACCGGTGTTCGCGGTCAGCGCGGCGGTGTGCGGGCTGGGCGGCGTGGTCGCCCTGGCCGCCCGCGACCTGCGGCGCGTCGAACTGCCCCGCTGACCGCCGCCGCGGCGGGCGGCCGGCGGCGGACGGAGCGGGTCAGATGCCCAGCTTCCTGCTCTGCGACAGCTTCGTGACCGCGTCCTGGTCGCCCTCCACCTCCACCCGGGCGGCGCCCTGCCGGCCGAACGCGAACAGCAGCAGCTCCGACGGCTCGCCCGTCACCGTCACCACCGGCGCGCCCCGGTGGGCGACGACCGTCTGCCCATTGGGACGGCGCAGGACCAGACCCGTGGGAACGCCCCGGCCCAGCAGCCGGGCGGTGCGCTCCAGACGGGACCACAGGGTCTCCTGGAAGACCGGGTCGAGCTCGCGCGGCGTCCAGTCGGGCTGGGCACGGCGCACGTCCTCCGCGTGGACGTAGAACTCGACGGTGTTGGCCGCCTCGTCGATCTGCTTGAGCTGGAAGGGCGAGAAGCGCGGCGGGCCGGTACGGATCAGCTGGATCAGCTCCTCGTACGGCTTGGCCGTGTACTCCTCCATCACCTTCTGCAGACGGGGTGCGAGCTGCTTGATCAGCTGGCCCCCGACCGTGTCGGGACGCCGCTCGCGCACCACCACGTGAGCGGCGAGGTCACGGGTGCGCCAGCCCTCGCAGAGGGTGGGCGCGTCCGGACCGGCGGTCTCCAGGAGATCGGCGAGCAGAAGCCGTTCACGCTTGGCAAAGGTCGACATGGAGTCAGCCTACGGCTACGCAGCGGGTCCGCACAGTGGACAACACGGCCCCCGGCCGGGGCCGCACGGCACAATGGCACCCATGACCAGCACGTCCGGCACATCCCCCACCAGCGGCCTCGACCCGAGGATCGCGGCACGCCTCAAGCGCAGCGCCGACGGGCTGCTGCCCGCGATCGCCCAGCAGTACGACACCGGTGAGGTGCTGATGCTCGGCTGGATGGACGACGAGGCGCTGCACCGCACACTGACCACCGGCCGCTGCACCTACTGGTCGCGCAGCCGCCAGGAGTACTGGGTCAAGGGCGACACCTCCGGGCACGTGCAGTACGTCAAGTCCGTCGCCCTCGACTGCGACGCCGACGCCGTGCTGGTCAAGGTCGACCAGGTGGGAGCCGCCTGCCACACCGGCGACCGCACCTGCTTCGACGCCGACGTCCTGCTCGACGACACCGGCTCCGGCGCACGGACCGAAGAGCGGTAGGGGCGGGCCGCCATGGACCTCGAGACGTTCCGCAAGCTGGCCGTCGACCGCCGTGTCATCCCGGTCACCCGCAAGCTCCTCGCCGACGGCGACACGCCCGTCGCGCTCTACCGCAAGCTCGCCGCCGAACGCCCCGGCACCTTCCTGCTGGAGTCCGCCGAGAGCGGCCGTTCCGCGTTCACCTGGTCCCGTTACTCCTTCATCGGCGTCCGCAGCGCCGCCACCCTCACCGAGCGCGACGGCCAGGCCCACTGGCTCGGCACCCCGCCGGTCGGCGTCCCCCTGAAGGGCGATCCGCTCGCCGCCCTGCGCGCCACCGTCGAGGCCCTGCACACCCCCCGCGACCTCACCCGCGACCTGGGCCTGCCGCCCTTCACCGGCGGCATGGTCGGCTACCTCGGCTACGACGTCGTACGCCGCCTGGAGAGGATCGGCTCCGGCGAGCGGGCCGGCGACGACCCGGCGCGCGTGCCCGAGCTGACCATGCTGCTCACCTCCGACCTCGCGGTCCTCGACCACTGGGACGGCACGGTCCTGCTGATCGCCAACGCGATCAACCACAACGACCTGGACACCGGCGTCGACGAGGCCTACGCCGACGCCATGGCCCGTCTGGACGCCATGGAGGCGGACCTGTCCCGTCCCGTCGCCCAGCCCCCGGCCGCCCTGCCGCCCTCCGAACTGCCCGAGTACACCGCCCTGTGGGGCGGCAGGGACTTCCAGGCGGCCGTGGACGACATCAAGGAGCGCATCCGCGCGGGCGAGGCCTTCCAGGTCGTCCCCTCGCAGCGCTTCGAGACGCCGTGCACGGCGAGCGCGCTGGACGTCTACCGGGTCCTCAGGACCACCAACCCCTCGCCGTACATGTACCTGCTCCGTCTCGACGGCTTCGACGTCGTCGGGTCCAGCCCGGAGGCGCTGGTGAAGGTCGAGGACGGACGGGCCATGATCCACCCCATCGCCGGCACCCGGCCGCGCGGCGCCACCCCGCAGGAGGACCAGGCCCTCGCCGAGGAACTGCTCGCCGACCCCAAGGAGCGCGCCGAGCACCTGATGCTCGTCGACCTCGGGCGCAACGACCTGGGCCGGGTCTGCGAACCGGGCTCCGTCGAGGTCGTCGACTTCATGTCGATCGAGCGGTACTCGCACGTGATGCACATCGTCTCCACCGTGACCGGGCGGGTCGCCGAGGGCCGCACCGCCTTCGACGTGCTCACCGCCTGCTTCCCGGCCGGCACCCTGTCCGGCGCGCCGAAGCCGCGCGCGATGCAGATCATCGAGGAGCTCGAACCGTCCCGGCGCGGGCTGTACGGCGGCTGCGTCGGCTATCTGGACTTCGCCGGGGACTCCGACACCGCGATCGCCATCCGCACCGCCCTGCTGCGCGACGGCACGGCCTACGTCCAGGCGGGCGCCGGGATCGTCGCCGACTCCGACCCGGTCGCCGAGGACACCGAGTGCCGCAACAAGGCGGCGGCCGTCCTGCGCGCCGTGCACACGGCCAACCGGATGGGACAGCGCTCCGCCTCCCGGGCCTCCCGGGGGAACCCCGGGTGAACCGGCGGGCGGAGCCCGGGTGATAGTGGAGTACGTGACTGCTGCTGCACCCGACTCCCGCTTCGAAGCCGCCCCCGCCCGGTCCGGCCGCCGGAGCCTCGCCGCCGCCCTGCTGTGCGGAGCGCTCGGCGCGGCCGTGGCCCTGCTGGCCAGCCGGCAGCACTGGGCGGAGGGCACCGCGGCGGTGGCCGGCGGCGCCTTCCCCCTGACCGCCAAGGGCAGCGAGGTCACCGGCGTGCCCGCGGCGCTCGCCGTCGTGGGCCTGGCCGCGCTCGTCGCCGTCTTCGCCGTCCGCCGCCTCGGCCGGGTCCTGGTCTCCGCGCTGCTCGCGCTGTCCGGCGCCGGCACGGTCGCCGCCGCCCTGCAGGGCGCCTTCGACAGCTCCGTCCTCGACGAGAAGGCCGCCCGGGCCGCCGGCGACACCGCCGCGACCGCCGCCACGCTCAGCCACACCGGATGGCCCTACGTCGCGGCCGCCGGCGGGACGCTGCTGTTCCTCGCCGGTCTGATCGCGCTGCGCCACGGCCGCCGGTGGCCCGCCATGTCCGGCCGCTACGAGCGTTCCGCAGCGCCCCGCACCGGCGCCTCCCGCCCGGTCGACCCCGACCGCCCGGAGGAGCTGTGGAAGGCCCTGGACCGCGGCGAGGACCCGACCGGAACCGACCCCGCCTGACCGCCGCCCCGGGCCGGTCCCGCCCGCCGCGGGGAGGCCCGTGGCAGGGAGCCACCCCCGCTCACGGCGCGTGTGCGCGTACGGGACAATGGACGCGAGCGTCCGGCTCAGACACGTACACAGCAACGAGGAGCAAGTCATGGCGGGCAGCAGCCACCACGGTCACACCCCGGCCGCCTGGACCGGTGTCATCATCTCCTTCATCGGTTTCTGCGTCGCCGGCGCCTTCATGGTGATGGCCAAGCCGGTCGGCTTCTGGACCGGCATCGCCATCGTGCTGCTCGGCGGTGTCGTCGGCGGCATCATGCGCATGATGGGCCTCGGCCAGAAGGACGAGCACCCGGTGCACCGGCTCGCGGCCAAGCGCGAGGAGCGCGAGCCCGCCGGCGCCGAGGGCTGAGACCCGCGAGCCCGCACGACGCGAGAACCGAGGGGCGGCACGCCCCGTCCCTCGCGGGCACGCGCGCCCGGTCCGGGGCAGAATGCGAGGCGTGAACGCCGACAGCCAGAGGGTGACACACGGCCGGACGCCCCCACCCCGCCCCCGGCACGGCGAGGACGAGCCGGCCGTTCCGATGCACGCCACGGCCGTGCTGCGCCGGCTCGCCGTCCCCGCCGGGGTCCTGACCGCCGTCGCCTGCGCCTTCGCCTACGTCGGGGTCGTGGACCCTCATGAACCCGGCCACTACCCGGCGTGCCCGCTGCTGCGCCTCACGGGCCTGTACTGCCCCGGCTGCGGCGGGCTGCGCAGCGCCCACGCCTTCGTGCACGGGGACCTCGTGGCGGCCCTGCGCGACAATGCCCTGGCCGTGGCGGGCTTTGTGGCCTTCGCCGTGTTCTGGACGCTCTGGGCGGTCCACGCGGCCCGCGGACGGCGGCTGCGGTTCGACCCCGGGCCGGTGCCCCTGTGGGGCTTCGGGGTGCTCCTGGTGGTGTTCACCGTGGTCCGGAACCTGCCGTTCGGCAGCTGGCTCCACCCCTGACCGGAATCGGCGCTTCCGTTTGACCGGCATGTGTCCGGTGGGTGGGACCGCCGTCGGCCGGATGCGGGGACCGCGCCCCGGTCCGGCTACCATCGCAGGGACCACCGGTTTTCACCCGCTTGATCCACTTGGTCTGCCGGACCGTGCCCGTTCCGCCGGATCCGCCGGATTCGCCTCGGGAGACCGCCGGAGGCCGCTCGATCGGAACAGTCCACCGTCTGGAAGGGGGCCGCTCGCGTGAGTGTGCTCGACGAGATCATCGACGGAGTCCGTGCCGACCTCGCGGAGCGGCAGGCGCGCGTCAGCCTCGACGAGCTCAAGGAGCGTGCGGCCAAGGCCCCCGCCGCCAAGGACGCGATGGCCGCGCTCAAGGGCGACGACGGGGTCAAGGTGATCTGCGAGGTCAAGCGCTCCAGCCCGTCCAAGGGCGCGCTGGCCGCGATCGCCGACCCGGCCGGCCTCGCCGCGGACTACGAGGCCGGCGGCGCCTCCGTCATCTCGGTGCTGACCGAGGAGCGCCGCTTCGGCGGCTCGCTGGCGGACCTGGAGGCGGTCCGGGCGCGGGTGGACGTCCCCGTGCTGCGCAAGGACTTCATCGTCACCTCGTACCAGCTGTGGGAGGCCCGGGCCTACGGCGCCGACCTCGCCCTGCTGATCGTCGCCGCCCTCGACCAGCCGGCCCTGGAGTCGCTGATCGAGCGCGCGGTGTCCATCGGACTCACCCCGCTCGTCGAGACCCACGACGAGGAGGAGGTGGAGCGCGCGGTGGCCGCGGGCGCCAAGGTGATCGGCGTCAACGCGCGCGATCTGAAGACGCTCGAGGTCGACCGCAGCACCTTCGAGCGGGTGGCGCCGGAGATCCCGGACGGCATCGTCAAGGTCGCCGAGTCCGGGGTCCGCGGCCCGCACGACCTCATCGCCTACGCCAACGCCGGCGCCGACGCGGTCCTGGTCGGCGAGTCCCTCGTCACCGGCCGCGACCCCAAGGCGGCGGTCGCCGACCTGGTGGCGGCCGGAGCGCACCCGGCACTGCGGCACGGGCGGGGCTGACCCGTGCCCTTCGCCCCCGACCCCGAGCCCTCCAGGGACCCGTACGCCCGCCTCGCCCGCGGCTGCCGGCCCCGGGGATGCCGTGCGCCGGCACGACGGGTGCACGGCCGCAGGGTGCGGTACGTCATCGGCGACGAACCGGGCCAGGTGAACGGCATGCGATGGCACCGCCCCTCTCGGGGCGCGGAGCCGTGTCCGGGCACGCGGCACCCGGCCGCGCCAACACGCCGGGTCACGCACGGCCGGCGGCCGTCTGACGGGCTCCGCCCCACGGAGACTGGTGTCCACCCGTTCACCGCACTCACCGTGAGGTTTCCGCATGCCCAGCACATCCTTCGTTCCCGATCCGGAAGGGCGGCTCCCCAGCGCCGAGGGGTACTTCGGCGCGTTCGGCGGCAAGTTCATCCCGGAGGCCCTCGTCGCCGCCGTGGACGAGGTGGCCGTCGAGTACGACAAGGCGAAGGCCGACCCCGAGTTCGCCCGTGAGCTCGACGAGCTGCTCGTCCACTACGCCGGCCGGCCCAGCGCCCTGACCGAGGTGCCCCGCTTCGCCGAGCACGCCGGCGGCGCCCGGGTGTTCCTCAAGCGCGAGGACCTCAACCACACCGGCTCCCACAAGATCAACAACGTGCTCGGCCAGGCCCTGCTGACCAAGCGCATGGGCAAGACCCGGGTGATCGCGGAGACCGGCGCCGGCCAGCACGGGGTCGCCACCGCCACCGCCTGCGCCCTGTTCGGGCTCCAGTGCACGATCTACATGGGCGAGATCGACACCAGGCGGCAGGCCCTGAACGTCGCCCGGATGCGCATGCTCGGCGCCGAGGTCGTGGCCGTGAAGTCCGGCAGCCGCACCCTGAAGGACGCCATCAACGAGGCGTTCCGCGACTGGGTCGCCAACGTCGACCACACCCACTACCTGTTCGGCACCGTCGCCGGACCGCACCCCTTCCCGGCCATGGTCCGCGACTTCCACCGGATCATCGGCGTCGAGGCCCGCCGCCAGCTCTTGGAGCGCACCGGGCGCCTGCCCGACGCGGCCGTCGCCTGCGTCGGCGGCGGCTCCAACGCCATCGGTCTCTTCCACGCCTTCGTCCCGGACACCGGTGTGCGCCTCGTCGGCTGCGAACCCGCCGGACGCGGCCTGGAGACCGGCGAGCACGCGGCCACGCTGACCGCCGGCGAGCCCGGCATCCTCCACGGCTCCCGCTCCTACGTCCTGCAGGACGAGGAGGGCCAGATCACCGAGCCGTACTCGATCTCGGCCGGCCTGGACTACCCGGGCATCGGCCCCGAGCACTCCTATCTGAAGGACTCCGGGCGCGCCGAGTACCGCGCGATCACCGACGACGCGGCCATGGAGGCGCTGCGCCTGCTGTCGCGCACCGAGGGCATCATCCCGGCGATCGAGAGCGCCCACGCGCTGGCCGGCGCCCTCGAGGTCGGCCGGGAGCTGGGCGGGGACGGGCTGATCGTGGTCAACCTGTCCGGGCGCGGCGACAAGGACATGGACACCGCCGCCCGCTACTTCGGCCTGTACGACACCGACGCCGAGGTGGCCGCAGACGGGACCGACACCGCCGAGATCGAGGGGGACGCCAGGTGAGCGGCACCATCCAGCTGCTGAACGACACCCTCGCGGCCGCGAAGGCGGAGGGCCGGTCCGCGCTCATCGCCTATCTGCCGGCCGGCTTCCCGACCGTGGAGGGCGGCATCGAGGCGGTCAAGGCCGTCCTCGACGCCGGCGCGGACGTCGTCGAGGTCGGGCTGCCGCACAGCGACCCGGTCCTGGACGGGCCCGTCATCCAGACCGCCGACGACATCGCGCTGCGCGGCGGCGTCAGGATCGCGGACGTGATGCGGACGGTCGAGGAGGCCCACAGGGCCACCGGCAAGCCCGTGCTCGTCATGACGTACTGGAACCCGGTCGACCGCTACGGCGTCGAGCGCTTCACCGCCGAGCTCGCCGAGGCGGGCGGCGCCGGCTGCATCCTGCCGGACCTGCCGGTCCAGGAGTCCGCGCTGTGGCGGGAGCACGCCGCGAAGCACGGGCTGGCGACGGTGTTCGTCGTGGCGCCGAGCAGCAAGGACGAGCGGCTCGCCGAGATCGCCGCGGCGGGCTCCGGGTTCGTCTACGCCGCGTCCCTGATGGGGGTCACCGGCACCCGGGAGACGGTGAGCGCACAGGCCCGGGGACTGGTCGAACGGACCCGGGCCACCGGCACCGAGCTGCCCGTGTGCGTCGGCCTCGGCGTCTCCAACCGCGCCCAGGCCGCCGAGGTGGCCGGCTTCGCCGACGGGGTGATCGTCGGCTCCGCCTTCGTCAAGCGGATGCTGGACGCCCCGGACCTCGCGGCCGGTCTGGAGGCCGTCCGCGAGCTCGCGGGCGAGCTGGCGCTCGGGGTGCGCGGACAGGCGTAGCGCCACCCCGCGGCGGCAGCCCGGACGGATCGTGCGGTCAACCGCCCCGGTCCCTCGAACGGGTGGTCCTGGAACCGGGGAGGCGCAGTGCGCCTCCCCGGCTCGTTCTGGGGGTGTGAGCGACAAGAACCATCAGGAGAAGCGCACCGCCCGGCAGCGGCTGGCGGCCGAGCGGGAGAAGCAGAAGGCCGCGGAGAAGCGGCGGCGCACGCTGATCGTGTCCGCGACCGTCGTGTGCGTCCTGGGCCTGGCGGCGGTGGTCGGCGTGCTGGCCGCCAACGCGGGCAGGAGCGAGCAGAGCAGCGCGGGCCCGGTCGTGGCGCCCTCGGGCGCCCAGGGCAAGGACAGCCTGGCGATCCCGGTCGGCAAGGACGGTGCCGCGTCGACGCTCACCGTGTGGGAGGACTTCCGCTGCCCGGCCTGCCAGGCCTTCGAGAAGACGTACCGCCCGGTCCTCAAGGAGCTGACCGACTCCGGCAGGCTCAGGATCCAGTACCACCTGGTCCGGCTGATCGACGGCAACCTCGGCGGAACCGGTTCGCTGCGCGCGGCCAACGCCGCGGCCTGCGCCCAGGACGCCGGGAAGTTCCCCGCGTACCACGACGTGCTGTTCGAGAACCAGCCCAGGGAGACCGACGACGCCTACGCCGACAACGACAGGCTCATCGAGCTGGCCGGCAAGGTGGACGGCCTGAACACCCCCGCCTTCGCCCAGTGCGTCAGGAACGGCACGCACGACAGCTGGGTCGACAAGGTCCACGAGGCCTTCGGCGCCGGCGGCTTCTCGGGCACCCCGACCGTCCTGCTGAACGGCAAGAACCTCATGGAGGACCGGGACATGACCCCGCAGAAGCTGAAGCAGATGGTGGAGGCGGCCGGCAAGGGGTGACCGGCGGGTTCCGGAAGAGGGACGGGGAGAGGTCAGGGGCGGTGCGGCACCCGCCGGGGACGCCGTGGGCCAGGGACGTTATGGAGCCGTAGTCGGGCTGTTCGGTCTCCCCCCGCTCCGGCTGCGGTAGCGTCGACCCTGCCATGGAACTTGCCTACATTCCCAGCCCGTCGCGCGGGGTGCTGTACCTCGGTCCGATTCCGCTGCGCGGCTATGCGTTCTGCATCATCATCGGTGTCTTCGTTGCCGTCTGGCTCGGCAACAAGCGCTGGATCGCCCGTGGCGGGCGGGCCGGCACGGTGGCCGACATCGCGGTCTGGGCCGTGCCGTTCGGCCTGGTCGGCGGCCGGCTCTACCACGTGATCACGGATTACCAGCTGTACTTCGGCGAAGGCCGTGACTGGGTGGACGCCTTCAAGGTGTGGGAGGGCGGTCTCGGCATCTGGGGCGCGATCTCGCTCGGTGCGCTGGGCGCGTGGATCGGCGCCCGGCGCCGGGGCATCCCGATGCCGGCGTACGCCGACGCGGTGGCGCCGGGCGTGGCCCTCGCACAGGCCATCGGCCGCTGGGGCAACTGGTTCAACCAGGAGCTGTACGGCCGGGAGACGCAGGTTCCCTGGGCGCTGCACATCACCTCCGCGGCGGACGGCCGGGTGCCGGGGTACTACCACCCGACGTTCCTGTACGAGTCGCTGTGGTGCGTCGGTGTCGCGCTGCTGGTGATCTGGGCGGACCGCCGCTTCCGGATGGGGCACGGCAGGGTGTTCGCGCTCTACGTCGCCGCGTACTGCGCGGGCCGGTTCTGGATCGAGTACATGCGGGTCGACGAGGCCCACCACATCCTGGGCCTGCGGCTGAACAACTGGACGGCGCTGATCGTCTTCCTGCTCGCGGCGGTCTACATCCTGGTGTCCGCCCGGAAGCGGCCGGGCCGGGAGACCGAGGTCGAACCGGGCGTGACCGCCTCCGGCGAGGGATCCGGCACCGCCGCCGGCGGCAAGGCGCCCGCCGAGTCCGCCAAGGCCGCCGAGTCCGCCGAGTCCGCCGGGAAGGCCGCGGAGAAGGACACCGGGGCGCAGGACGCCGAGGACGCGCGGGAGGACGGACCGCAGACGTCCGCGGCGACCGGGCCGGCCGGTGCGAAGGACGAAGCGGAGTCGGCGGGCAGGAGCTGACCGCCGGCCGTGACCGTACGCGCAGGAGGGCGCCCCGGACTTTTGGGGCGCCCTCGTTCGTGCCGGCGTCCGGGGCTCAGCGCCGCCGGGCCAGGGCCAGGGTGCGCCGGGCCGCCGCCACCACCGCCGCGTCGACGAAGCGGCCGTCCGGGAGGGCCTGGGCACCGCGGTCCGCGGTGGCCGCCTTGACGATCGTCTCCGCCTCCTCGAGTTCGCGCTCGGTCGGCAGGTAGGCGCGTTCGATGACCGGCAGCTGGCGGGGGTGAATGGCCGCGCGGCCGAGGAAGCCGAGGGCGCGGCCGTGGGCGCAGGAGGCCGCCAGGCCCTCCAGGTCGCGGATGTCGGGATACACGGACTGGGCCGGCGGAGCGAGTCCGGCCGCACGGGCGGCCACCACGACCCGGGCGCGGGACCAGTCCAGTCCACCGTCCTGCGGCACCCCCAGGTCCGCGCGCAGGTCCGACTCGCCCAGCGAGACTCCGCGCAGCCAGGGGTGCGCGGAGGCGATGGCGTAGGCGTGCTCGACGGCCAGGGCCGTCTCCAGCAGGGCGTACAGCGCGAGGTCCGGCCCGCCGGCCGGCGAGGGCCCCCGCAGGGCCTGCACCTGTGCCGCGACACGGACGACCTGCTCGGCGGAGGTCACCTTCGGCAGCCGCAGCCCGGCCAGCCCCGGCCGGGGCACCACCGCCGCCAGGTCCGCGGCGAGCAGCGGGCCGTCGACGGCGTTGACGCGCACATGCACCGGGACCGGCGGCGGCTCGCTCAGCAGCTCGGCGGTGGCGGCGCGGGCGTACTCCTTGCGCTCCGGGGCGACCGCGTCCTCCAGGTCGACGACCACCACGTCCGCACCGGAGGCGAGGGCCCTGGCGACGACACGGGGCCGGTCGCCGGGGACGTACAGCCAGGTCAGCGGGTGAGGCGGCAGCCGGAGGGCGTGGGCCGTCACAGGGCACCCTCCGTGCGCAGCGCGGCCAGCTCCTCGGGGGTGAGGCCCAGCTCGGTCAGCACCGCCTCGGTGTCCGCGCCGTGCGGGCGGCCCGCCCAGCGGATCCCGCCCGGGGTGGCGGAGAGCCGGAACAGGACGTTCTGCATGCGCAGCCGGCCCAGCTCCGGGTCGTGCAGCGTGGTGAAGGTACCCAGGGCCCGGTACTGCGGGTCGGCCATCACGTCCCGTACGTCCTGGACCGGTGCGACCGCCGCCTCGGCCTTCTCGAAGGCCTCCAGGACCTCGGCGCGGGTGTGCCGGGCGATCCAGTCGCCGACCGCCTCGTCGAGCACATCGGCGTGCGCGGCGCGCCCGGCGCCGGTCGCGAACCACGGCTCCTCGATCAGTTCCGGGCGGCCCACCAGGCGCATCACCCGTTCCGCGACCGACTGGGCCGACGTCGAGACGGCCACCCAGCTGCCGTCCGAGGTGCGGTAGGTGTTGCGCGGGGCGTTGTTCTGCGAGCGGTTGCCGGTGCGGGGCTGGACGTAGCCGAGCTGGTCGTACCACAGGGGCTGGGGGCCGAGGACGGTCAGGATCGGCTCGATGATCGCCATGTCGACGACCTGTCCCTCGCCGGTGCGCTCCCGTGCCGCGAGCGCGGTCATCACCGCGTACGCCGTCACCAGTCCCGCGATCGAGTCGGCGAGCCCGAACGGCGGGAGCGTCGGCGGTGCGTCCGGCTCGCCGGTGATCGCGGCGAATCCGCTCATCGCCTCGGCGAGGGTGCCGAAACCGGGGCGGGAGGCGTACGGGCCGAACTGGCCGAACCCGGTGACCCGGGCCAGGACCAGACGCGGATTGACCTCCGACAGCTCCGGCCAGCCCAGTCCCCACTTCTCCAGGGTGCCGGGCCGGAAGTTCTCCACGACCACATCGGCGCCGGCGGCCAGCCGCAGCAGGGTGCGGCGGCCCCCGGGCGTGGACAGGTCCAGCGTGATCGTGCGCTTGTTCCGGCCGAGCATCTTCCACCACAGGCCGACGCCGTTCTTCGACGGGCCGTGGCCGCGCGACGGGTCGGGCTTCCTCGGATGCTCGACCTTGATCACATCGGCGCCGAAGTCGCCGAGCATGGTGGCGGCGATCGGCCCGGCGAAGAGGGTGGCGAGCTCGATCACACGAAGACCGGTGAGCGGGGCGGGAGCCTTCGCCCCGGGGACGTGCGGCGGGCGGGGCGTCATGGGCGGCACGCCTCCCGGTGGGTGAGCTCGGCGAGGGTGTCGAAGCCGATGCCGTTGAAGTCGCCGACGGACGTGGTCAGCCGGTTCTTCAGCGGGGCCGTCCAGCGGTCGGGGAGAGCGGCCGGGGAACCGGCGAGCAGGCCGGCGACGCAGCCGGCCGTGGCGCCGTTGGAGTCGGTGTCCCAGCCGCCGGAGACGACACGGCGGACGGAGCCGGTGAAGTCGCCGTCGGCGTGGGTGAGGGCGGCGGCGATCAGGGCGGTGTTGGGGACGGCGTGCACCCAGTGGCAGTCGGCGTGGGCGGCGTGCAGTTCGTCCACCACGGTGTCGAAGTCCTCGTGGGTCCTGGCGAGCCGGATGGCGTGGCGGACCGCCCGGGCGAGCCGGGAGCCGGGCGGGACGACGGCCAGACCGGTGGCCAGGCAGGCGTGGACGTCGTGCGCTCCGGTCGCCGCGGCGGCGATGACGGCGGCGGCGAACATCGCGGCGTAGACGCCGTTCGCGGTGTGGGTGAGGGAGGCGTCGCGGTACGCCTGCTCGGCCGCGGCGGCCGGGTCGCCGGGGTTGGTCCAGCCGTGCATGTCGGCACGGATCAGGGCGCCGATCCACTCGCGGAAGGGGTTGCGGTGGCGGGCGGTGTGCGGGGGTTCGATGCCGAGCAGGAGGTTGCGGTAGGCGATGCGCTCGGCGGTGAAGGTGCGGCCGGCGGGCAGTTCCTCGAGCCAGAGGCGGGCCACGTCGGCGGTGGTGAAGCCCCTGCCGTGGCGCTGCAGGAGAAGGAGGTTGAGGACGGGGTAGTCGAGGTCGTCGTCCTCGGGCATGCCGTCGATGTTCTCGGCGAGGGAGGTGGCCGCGGAGCGGCGGTTCCAGGGATGGGCGGCCAGGAGGTCGGCGGGGACGCCCCTGGCCGTGAACCAGGCGTCCGGGGGCCAGGTGCCGGTGGAGCGGGCCAGCCGGCGGATGCCGGTCAGGGGGAGCCCCTCCACGGGTTTGCCCAGCAGACAGCCCGCGGCCCGGCCCAGCCAGGCGGCCTCCAGACGCTCCTCGGCGGGCGCGGGCCCCGGGCGCCGCGTCGGCCAGTCGGGGCACAGGGCTCTGATCCCGGGCAGGTCCGACGGTTCCGCCTCCGACAGCCGGCTGGGCAGCTCGGACAGCTCGTCCAGGAGGTCCTCCGCCAGCAGGCGCAGATAGCGGGAGGCGGGCCGGGGGGACGCGCCCGCGCGGACCGGGGCCTCGGGCCCGCCGGCGGCCCGCCAGCGGGCGGCGACGGCCGAGGGCTCACGGCCGTCCTGGGCCGCCTGGCGCAGTTCGTGGCCCAGCAGGTCCTCCGGCTGGACCCAGGTCAGTCGGAGCATCCCGGACCTCCCATCCCGGCGAACGCCCGCTCGTGGGCGCGGCGCCGCCGCACGTCCCGTGCGAAGATCTCCCGGGCCACCCCGGTCAGCGTGCGTCCCGGCTCCCACAGGTCCAGACGGCTGGCCTCGGCCACCGTCCGCGCCCAGTCCTCCGGCACCGGAGAGCCCAGCGCTCCCGCCAGCGCCCCGGCCATCGTCGCGATGGAGTCGCAGTCGCGGCCGTAGTTCACCGCGCCGAGGACGGCCTGCCGGAAGTCGCCCCGGGCCACCGTCAGCATCCCCAGTGCGACGGGCAGTTCCTCGACCGAGTGCAGCCGGGACGGGCGGCGGGCGCCCAGGGAGGGGTTGCGGTAGTCGGGGCCCACCGTGTCGTACGGGGCGACCGCCTCGCGCAGCGGGCCCAGCGCGGACTCGACGTCGGTGTGGCGGCGGGCCTCCTCGCAGACCTTCTCGATCGCGGCCCGGGTGCCGTCCTTCGCCAGCGACAGACAGGCCGCCACCACCGAGTCCGCGGTCGCGCCCGGGGTGCACGCCGCCGCGACCCCGGCCGCGAGGACGCCCGCGGCCTCCCTGCCGTAGGAGGACTGGTGGGCGCCGGCGATGTCGAGGGCCTCGGCGTAGGCGGCCGCCGGGTTGGCCGCGTTGACCAGGCCGACCGGGGCCATGTACATCGCCGCACCGCAGTTGACGATGTTTCCGACGCCGGCCTCGCGCGGGTCGGCGTGGCCGTAGTGCAACCGTGCCACCAGCCACTTCTCCGCCAGGAAGATCCGGTGCAGCGGCAGCGCCTCCGCCTCGAGCTCCGGGATCCAGCGCGGGTTCGTCATCAGGTCGGGGACCAGGTGCTCGGCGATCGCGTAGGCGTCGAGGTGGTCGCGGACGCGTGCGTACACCCGGACCAGGGCGTGCGTCATCAGGGTGTCGTCGGTGACGTGGCCGTCCCCCTTGTGGTACGGGGCGATCGGGCGGGCGGTGCGCCAGTCCTCGCCGTGCCAGGGGCCGACGACGCCGCGCACACGGCCGCCGTGGCGCTCGAGGATCTGCTCGGGCGAGTAGCCCTCGACGGGACCGCCCAGGGCGTCGCCGACGGCCGCTCCGACGAGCGCACCGGTGATCCGCTCCTCCAGGCCGGGACCCCGCTTTCGCGGGCCGGGGTCCCGGACCGCACCGCGGGACCGATCTGTCCCGGATGTCTCTTCTGTCGCCTTCATGGGTGTCATGCCCCGAATCATCCCCCTGGAGGGGGCGGCCGGTCGGCTTCGAGGAGCCCGGCGAGTTCCACGAGGTCGGTGCCGGTGAGATGGGGCAGGACACAGCCGGACAGGGTGCGGCAGGCCTCCCGCCAGGACTCCGGGATGGCCGCGGCGCCGCCCAGCGCACCGGTGAGCGCGCCGGTCAGGGCAGGGGCCGAGTCGGCCACCCGGGACAGGCAGGCGGCGGCCGGCAGCGCATGGGCGATTTGGCCGCCGGCCGCCGCGGTCAGGGCGAGGGCGACCGGAACCGTCTCGGCGGCGGCGACGCCGTAGCTGTAGACGTGGTCGACGATCCGGTGCTCCAGCAGCGGGACGAGCGCGAACGCCTCCCCGGCCTCCCGGGCGAGGTCCAGGGCGTGCCGGGCGTTGCGGCCGATCTCCGTCTCCTCGGGCAGCTCGGCCAGCGCGGCCGCGACGCAGTGCTCGACCGTCGCGCCGGCCAGCGCCAGGGCGAGCGCCGCGGCCATCGCGCGGGCGCCCAGGACGCCGTCGCCGTCCTGGGTGTAGCGGGCGTCGAACTCGGCCAGCTCGGCGGCGCGCCGGGGGTCGCCCGGGTGGGCGACGGCCAGCGCGCAGGCGCGTACGCAGGCGGCGTCGTCGAAGTAGTGCGGGTTGTCGTGCCCGGTGGCGGGCGGACGCAGACCGGTCGCCAGGTTGCCGAGGCCGGCCCGCACGGAGATGCGGGCGCGCAGCGGCAGCACCGCCGACTCGATCTCGGGGGCGCGTTCGGCCGCCGCCGCGACCTGGCCCGCCAGGGTGTTCCAGGTCAGGTCGATCGCGGCCCGGGTGCGCCGCTCCCGGCTGAGGTCGCCGAGCACCTCGTCGTCCCCGGCCCGCAGCAGCGCCTCCGCCGCGAACACCGCCCACTCGGCGTCGTCGGAGGGGCCGAGCCGCAACGGCTCCGGGGACTGGTTCAGCGCGACGGGGACGGGAAGCGTGGTCGTGGCGTTCTGCTCGGCGAAGGCGTCCAGCTCACGGGTGAGCCGTCTGGTCCACTCCGGCATCCGGGCGGCCCGGTGCCGCCCGGCGGGCCACCCTGCGGCGTCCCCCGCGGCCAGCCCGAGCAGCAGTCCCTCGATCCGGCGCGTCATGACGGAACCTCGCTCCGGTCCGCGGCGAGGACACGGGAGGCGGCAGAGGCGGGGGAGACGGGGGAGACGGAAAGGGACCGGGCGGCGGGGTGCGCACCGCGCCCGCCGGGACCGCCCGGCCGTGCGGCGGCGCCGGAGGCCGCGGGGACCTCGGACCGCACGAGAACGTCCAGGTCCAGCCGTACGAGCTTCTCCGGCCGCCCCCGCACCCCCGCCCGCGCGGGGGCCTCGGCGCGCTTCGGGACCCCGTCCCGCGCGGTGTCCTCCCACTGTCCGGCGGCCGGCCCGTCCTCGTGGGCACGGCGCGCCACCAGGAGATCCGCCACCTCCAGGACGTGCCGTCCCGCCATCGACGGCAGGCAGCTGCCGCGGACCGGGGCGATGGCCGCCGCCCAGGACTCGGGGACGGCCGAGACGCCCTGGGTCGCGCCCGCCAGGGCACCGGCGACCGCCGCCGTGGTGTCGGCGTCGCGGCCCATGTTCACGGCGGTGAGGACGGCCTCGCGGAAGTCGCCGTCGGCGGCCGCGTACGCGCCGAAGGCGAGGGCGACGGCCTCGGGGGCCAGATCGGACCAGGGATAGCCGGCGACGACCACCGCGGAGCGGACCGCGCGCTCGCCGCGGCGGGCGGCGGCCGTGGCGCGGCGCAGCGAGCGGGCGGTCCAGGAGTCGTCCGGGACGACGGCGAGCGCGGCGGCCACGACCGCGACCGGCGGTGCGCCCGCCATCGCCGCCGCGACCCCGGCGGCCACCGCCCGGCCGCCGTGGATGCCCTCGCCCTCGTGGCTGACCGACCCGTCGATCGCCACCAGCCGGGCCGCCTCGGCGGGGCGTCCGGCGGCGAACACCCCGAACGGCGCCGCCCGCATGGCCAGGCCGTCGCTCCAGGCGTGCCGGTGCTGGGCGGAGACGGGGGCGGCAAGGCCCCGGCGCAGGTTCTCCAGGGTGCCGCGCTCGCTGAAGCCGGCGCCGCGGAAGGAGCCCTCCGCATGGCCGGCGATGTGCTCGTGCCAGGCCGCCTCCACATGGGCGGGGGTGAGCGCGGAGCCGTACCGGGCCAGCAGCAGACCGGAGAAGACGGCGTACTCGGTGTCGTCGGTACCGGCCGGGTGCTCGGCGACATAGCCGGTGATGCGGCCCCAGCGGGCGCGGATCTCGGACGGCTTCAGATTCTCCGCCGGCGCGCCGAGGGCGTCTCCGACGGCGAGGCCGAGCAGCGCGCCGCGCGCCCGTTCGCGGAGCGAGGCCGCAGCCGCTGCCGGGGCCTGGGGGACTCGGGCGGTCGATCCCATGGCGGGCTCTCCTCTCGGGGCGTCCCGCCGGGCGGGAGCCCTCGGCGGATCTGTCCCCGGCGGAGTGCTCCGTGCAGCCCCGGGCGCCTCGGCATCACTCGTACGACATCCGTGCATTGCGCCGCGCGGACGAGCGGCGCACCGCGCGGCCCCCGGGTTAGCCCAGCCTTTCCTTGCTGGCAGCGGGGGATTTTCCGGCGTAGATTTGCTGATGTCAAAAAGTAGATCTCGTCTAAATCGTCTGAAGGTCGCCCTTGTCGTTGCGGGCGACCGCCTTCTGGGGGACCTCGATGGCCATCATCGACACCGAAGCGACGCTCCACGAGGCGCATCGCGACAACCACACGCACCGGGACGTGAACGGCGGCTGGCTGCGTCCGGCGGTCTTCGGCGCCATGGACGGGCTGGTCTCCAACCTCGCCCTGATGACCGGCGTCGCGGGCAGCTCGGTGAGCCAGCAGACCATCGTGCTCACCGGCCTGGCGGGCCTGGCCGCCGGCGCCTTCTCCATGGCGGCCGGCGAGTACACCTCCGTCGCCTCGCAGCGCGAGCTCGTCGAGGCCGAGCTGGAGGTCGAACGCCGCGAGCTGCGCAGGCACCCGGAGGACGAGGAGGAGGAACTCGCCGCCCTGTACGTCTCGCGGGGGGTCGAGCCCGGTCTTGCCCGTGAGGTGGCCCGGCAGCTGTCGAAGGACCCCGAGCAGGCGCTGGGGATACACGCCCGCGAGGAGCTGGGCGTCGACCCGGAGGAACTGCCCTCCCCGATGGTCGCGGCGCTGTCGTCCTTCGGCTCGTTCGCGCTCGGCGCGCTGCTGCCCGTGCTGCCCTATCTGCTGGGGGCCGGTGCCCTGTGGCCGGCCGTGCTCCTCGCCCTGCTCGGGCTGTTCGCCTGCGGCGCGGTGGTGGCCAAGGTGACCGCGCGCAGCTGGTGGTTCAGCGGTCTGCGGCAGCTCGCCCTGGGCGGTGCCGCCGCCGGGGTGACCTACGCCCTGGGCACGCTGTTCGGAACCACCCTGGGGTGAAACCGTCCCGGGACGGGACGAACGCTCCGGATGATGCGCTCAGGTGTTGTGCAGGTGGGCACGGAGGTGCATCATTGTGCGGCGGCTCTGTTCGATGCTGTTGCCCGACATCCTTGCATGTGGGGTCGCCTGTTGGGTTGCCTGCCGGTTTCGGCCGTGTAACCACTGGGCATGAGCCGTACGCGTTGCGGGCAATGACGCCGCTGCCTCGTATCCACGGAACCGGGTGACACCACCCGCCCGTCCTCGGACCGACGGACGCCGATCCGACCGATCCCGTCCGCCGCCGGTCCCCCGTCCTCACCGCCGGGTGCGGCATGCCGCCGTCATCCACGGTGTTCACATGATGGAACGGAGCATCTGTTTTCCGATGGTCGGTCCATCATGTAACTTGCACGACATTTACCGGATTATGTGATTCCGGATCTCACGCGGAGGGCCAACGTCGTCCCTCGGTACCTGCACAGGCCACATGACGACGGGAGAGCCGATGCGTATGCCGCGCCAGCCGTCCCAGCATTCCGGGGGCGACCGCCCGAACCGGTCGTCCTTCATGGATGCCCGCCCTGCCGCGCAGGGGATGTACGACCCCCACAACGAGCACGACGCCTGCGGCGTCGGCTTCGTGGCCACCCTCACGGGCGAGGCGAGCCATACGCTGGTCGAGCAGGCGCTGACCGTCCTGCGCAACCTCGAGCACCGCGGTGCCACCGGCTCCGAGCCCGACTCCGGCGACGGAGCGGGCCTGCTGACCCAGATCCCCGACGCCTTCCTGCGCGAGGTGGCCGGGTTCGAGCTGCCCGCGGCCGGCTCCTACGCCGTCGGCATCGCCTTCCTGCCCCAGGAGGGCACCGAGGACGCCGTCTCCCGCATCGAGGCGATCGCCGCCGAGGAGGGACTGACCGTCCTCGGCTGGCGCGAGGTCCCGGTCGCCCCCGAACTGCTGGGCGCCACCGCCCGCTCCACCATGCCCGTCTTCCGCCAGCTGTTCGTCACCGACGGCGTGAGCGAGGGCATCGACCTGGACCGCAAGGCGTTCGTGCTGCGCAAGCGGGCCGAGCGCGAGACGGACGTCTACTTCCCGTCGCTGTCCGCCCGCACCCTCGTCTACAAGGGCATGCTCACCACCGGGCAGCTCGAGCCCTTCTTCCCGGACCTGTCCGACCGCCGCTTCGCCTCCGCGATCGCGCTCGTCCACTCCCGGTTCTCCACGAACACCTTCCCGAGCTGGCCGCTCGCGCACCCCTACCGCTTCATCGCGCACAACGGCGAGATCAACACCGTCAAGGGCAACCGCAACTGGATGCGCGCCCGCGAGTCCCAGCTGGCCACCGAGCTGTTCGGGGACCCGGAGAAGCTGGAGCGGATCTTCCCGATCTGCACCCCGGACGCCTCCGACTCCGCGTCCTTCGACGAGGTCCTGGAGCTGCTGCACCTCGGCGGCCGCTCGCTGCCGCACGCCGTGCTGATGATGATCCCGGAGGCGTGGGAGAACCACGACTCCATGGACCCGGCCCGGCGCGCCTTCTACCAGTTCCACTCCACGATGATGGAGCCCTGGGACGGCCCCGCCTGCGTCATCTTCACCGACGGCACCCAGGTCGGCGCCGTCCTGGACCGCAACGGCCTGCGCCCCGGCCGCTACTGGGTCACCGACGACGGCCTGGTCGTCCTCGGCTCCGAGGTCGGCGTCCTCGACATCGACCCGGCCAAGGTCGTCCGCAAGGGCCGTCTGCAGCCCGGCCGCATGTTCCTCGTCGACACCGCCGAGCACCGCATCATCGAGGACGACGAGATCAAGGCGTCCCTCGCCGCCGAGCACCCCTACACCGACTGGCTGCGGGCCGGCGAGATCGAGCTGGGCGACCTGCCCGAGCGCGAGCACATCGTCCACACCCACGCCTCGGTCACCCGCCGCCAGCAGACCTTCGGCTACACCGAGGAGGAGCTGCGCGTCATCCTCGCGCCGATGGCCAGGACCGGCGCCGAGCCGATCGGCTCCATGGGCACCGACACGCCGATCGCCGCCCTCTCCGAGCGCCCGCGGCTGCTCTTCGACTACTTCACCCAGCTGTTCGCGCAGGTCACCAACCCGCCGCTGGACGCCATCCGCGAGGAACTGGTCACCTCGCTGCGCAGCTCGCTGGGCCCGCAGGGCAACCTGCTCGAGCCGACCGCGGCCTCCTGCCGCAGCGTCGTCCTGCCCTTCCCGGTGATCGACAACGACGAGCTGGCCAAGCTCATCCACATCAACGCCGACGGCGACATGCCCGGCTTCAAGGCCGCGACCCTCTCCGGCCTGTACCGCGTCTCCGGCGGCGGCGAGGCCCTGGCCGCCCGCCTCGAGGAGATCTGCGCCGAGGCCGACGCCGCCATCCGCAACGGCGCCCGCCTGATCGTGCTGTCCGACCGCCACTCCGACGCCGAGCACGCGCCGATCCCGTCGCTGCTGCTCACCTCGGCGGTCCACCACCACCTCATCCGCACCAAGCAGCGCACCCGGGTGGGCCTGCTGGTCGAGGCCGGCGACGTCCGCGAGGTCCACCACGTCGCCCTGCTCATCGGCTACGGCGCCGCCGCCGTCAACCCCTACCTGGCCATGGAGTCCGTCGAGGACCTGGTCCGCGCCGGCACCTTCCTGCCGGACATCGAGCCCGAGCAGGCCATCCGCAACCTCATCCGCGCCCTCGGCAAGGGCGTGCTGAAGGTCATGTCCAAGATGGGCATCTCGACGGTGGCCTCCTACCGCGGTGCCCAGGTCTTCGAGGCCATCGGCCTGGACAAGGACTTCGTCGACACGTACTTCACCGGGACGACCACCAAGATCGGCGGTGTCGGCATCGACGTCATCGCCCAGGAGGTCGCCGCCCGCCACGCCAAGGCGTACCCGGTCGGCGGTGTCGCGCCCGCGCACCGCGCCCTGGAGATCGGCGGCGAGTACCAGTGGCGCCGCGAGGGCGAGCCGCACCTGTTCGACCCGGAGACGGTCTTCCGCCTCCAGCACTCCACGCGCACCGGCCGCTACGACATCTTCAAGAAGTACACGGCCCGGGTGAACGAGCAGTCCGAGCGTCTGATGACGCTGCGCGGCCTGTTCGACTTCGCGTCCGACCGCAAGCCGGTCCCCGTCGAGGAGGTCGAGCCGGTCTCCTCGATCGTCAAGCGCTTCTCCACCGGAGCCATGTCCTACGGCTCCATCTCCAAGGAGGCGCACGAGACCCTCGCCATCGCCATGAACCGGCTGGGCGGCAAGTCCAACACCGGTGAGGGCGGCGAGGACCCGGAGCGTCTGTACGACCCCGAACGCCGCTCGGCGATCAAGCAGGTGGCCTCCGGCCGCTTCGGTGTGACCAGCGAGTACCTGGTCAACGCCGACGACATCCAGATCAAGATGGCCCAGGGCGCCAAGCCCGGCGAGGGCGGCCAGCTGCCCGGTCCCAAGGTGTACCCGTGGGTGGCCAGGACCCGGCACTCGACGCCGGGCGTGGGGCTCATCTCCCCGCCGCCGCACCACGACATCTACTCCATCGAGGACCTGGCCCAGCTGATCCACGACCTGAAGAACGCCAACCCGCAGGCGCGGATCCATGTGAAGCTGGTCTCCGAGGTCGGCGTCGGCACGGTCGCGGCCGGCGTGTCCAAGGCCCATGCGGACGTCGTCCTGATCTCCGGTCACGACGGCGGCACGGGCGCCTCCCCGCTCACGTCCCTGAAGCACGCGGGCGGCCCCTGGGAGCTGGGCCTGGCCGAGACCCAGCAGACCCTGCTGCTCAACGGCCTGCGCGACCGGATCGTCGTCCAGGTCGACGGCCAGCTGAAGACCGGCCGCGACGTGGTGATCGCCGCGCTGCTGGGCGCCGAGGAGTTCGGTTTCGCGACCGCGCCCCTGGTCGTCTCCGGCTGCGTGATGATGCGCGTGTGCCACCTGGACACCTGCCCGGTCGGCATCGCCACCCAGAACCCGGAGCTGCGCGAGCGCTTCACCGGCAAGCCCGAGTTCGTGGTGAACTTCTTCGAGTTCGTGGCGCAGGAGGTCCGCGAGCTGCTGGCCGAGCTGGGCTTCCGCTCCATCGACGAGGCCGTCGGCCACGCCGAGGTCCTCGACGTGTCCCGCGCCGTCGCCCACTGGAAGGCGCAGGGCCTGGACCTGGAGCCGCTGCTCCATGTGCCCGAGCTGCCCGAGGGCGCGGTGCGCCACCAGGTGACCACCCAGGACCACGGCCTGGAGAAGGCGCTCGACAACGAGCTGATCCGGCTCGCCGCCGACACCCTGGCCGCGCCCGACGCCGCCAGTGCCCCGCCGGTGCGCGCCCGGCTCGCCATCCGCAACATCAACCGCACGGTCGGCACCATGCTCGGCCACGAGGTGACGAAGAGGTTCGGCGGCGCGGGCCTGCCCGACGACACCATCGACATCACCTTCACCGGCTCCGCCGGCCAGTCCTTCGGCGCCTTCCTCCCGCGCGGCATCACCCTGCGCCTGGAGGGCGACGCCAACGACTACGTCGGCAAGGGCCTGTCCGGCGGCCGGATCGTCGTCCGCCCGGACCGCGGCGCCGACCACCTCGCCGAGGGCAGCGTCATCGCGGGCAACACCCTCGCCTACGGCGCCACCGGCGGCGAGATGTTCCTGCGCGGCACGGTCGGCGAGCGGTTCTGCGTCCGCAACTCCGGAGCCCTGGTCGTCTCCGAGGGCGTGGGCGACCACGGCTGCGAGTACATGACCGGCGGCCGCGCGGTCGTCCTCGGCGAGACGGGCCGCAACTTCGCGGCCGGCATGTCCGGCGGCATCGCCTACGTCGTCGACCTGGACCGCGACAACGTCAACGCCGGCAACCTGGACTCGATCGAGGCGCTCGACGAGGCCGACCAGCAGTGGCTGCACGAGGTGGTGCGCCGCCATCAGGAGGAGACGGGCTCCACCGTCGCCGAGAAGCTGCTCGCGGAGTGGGACACCGCCGTGAACCGCTTCAGCAAGATCATTCCCCGTACGTACAAGGCAGTGCTCGCCGCCAAGGACGCCGCCGAGCGAGCCGGTCTTTCCGAGGCCGAGGTCACCGAGAAGATGATGGAGGCGGCGATCCATGGCTGACCCGAAGGGATTTCTGAAGCACGGCCGCGAGGTTGCCGCCGCCCGTCCGGTCCCCGAGCGCGTCAAGGACTGGAAGGAGATCCCCGTCCCCGGCTCCCTGCTGCCGATCATCGGCCGGCAGGCCGGCCGCTGCATGGACTGCGGCATCCCCTTCTGCCACAACGGCTGCCCGCTCGGGAACCTGATCCCGGAGTGGAACGACTACGTCTACCGCGGGGACTGGGCGGCCGCCTCCGAGCGGCTGCACGCCACGAACAACTTCCCGGAGTTCACCGGCCGGCTGTGCCCCGCGCCGTGCGAGTCGGCCTGCGTGCTCGGCATCAGCCAGGAGCCGGTCACCATCAAGAACGTCGAGGTCTCGATCGTCGACAAGGCGTGGGAGGCCGGAGCGATCGTCCCGCGGATCCCCGACCGGCTGTCCGGCAAGTCGGTCGCGGTCATCGGCTCGGGCCCGGCGGGCCTGGCCGCCGCCCAGCAGCTGACCCGGGCCGGCCACACCGTCGTCGTCTACGAGCGCGCGGACCGCATCGGGGGCCTGCTGCGGTACGGCATCCCCGAGTTCAAGATGGAGAAGCGGCACATCAACCGCCGTATCGAGCAGATGCGCGCGGAGGGCACCCGCTTCCGCACCGGCATCGAGATCGGCCGTGACATCAAGGCGACCGACCTGAGGAAGCGGTACGACGCGATCGTCATCGCCGCCGGGGCCACGACCCCCCGTGACCTGCCCGTCCCCGGGCGGGAGCTGAAGGGCGTGCACCAGGCGATGGAGTACCTGCCCCTGGCCAACAAGGTCCAGGAGGGCGACTACGTCACCTCGCCGATCTCGGCCGAGGGCAAGCACGTCGTCGTCATCGGCGGCGGTGACACCGGCGCGGACTGCGTGGGCACCGCCCACCGCCAGGGCGCGGCCTCCGTCACCCAGCTGGAGATCATGCCCCGCCCCAACGACAAGCGGCACCCGGTCGACCAGCCCTGGCCGACCTTCCCGGTCCTCTACAAGGTCACCTCGGCCCACGAGGAGGGCGGCGAGCGGATCTACTCCGTCTCCACCACCCGCTTCGAGGGCGACGAGGAGGGCCGGGTGCAGTGGCTGCACCTGGTCGAGGTCGAGTTCGTCGACGGCAGGCTGGTGCAGAAGCCGGGCACCGAGCGCAGGATCCCCGCCCAGCTGGTCACCCTCGCCATGGGCTTCACCGGCACCGACCAGACCAACGGCCTGGTCGAGCAGCTCGGCCTGGAGCTCGACGAGCGCGGCAACATCGCCCGCGACGCCGGCTTCCAGACCAATGTGCCCGGCGTGTTCGTCGCCGGTGACGCCGGCCGCGGCCAGTCGCTCATCGTGTGGGCGATCGCCGAGGGCCGCTCGGCCGCCCGCGCGGTCGACCGCTATCTCACGGGCGCCAGCGACCTGCCGGCCCCGATCCGCCCGACGGACCGTGCCCTGACGGTCTGAGGCCGTTCCAAGGACGTCCCGTACAACGGCGTACGGGTGGGCCAGCTGGGGGATTCCTCCAGCCCCCCGAAGCGGCGCCTGCCCCAAGTCCCCGACCGGATCACAGGGCAGGCGCCGTCGCACGTCACGGCGCCGGACACCCCCTTATGTGTCGCACTCCAGCACCGTCCGGCACAGCGCGCACCGCGCCCGGATCCGGCCCCGCACCGGCACCCGGACGCGCTGATGACAGGTGGGGCAGGGGAACGAGACCCGCAGCGGCTCCTGCCCGTCGGACGTGAAGGAGTAGGGGACCGCCGGCCGGGTGAGCGGCACCGGGCCGTGGGTCCGGGCGCGGCGCCGGTCGCGGGCGTAGCGGCGGCGGCCCGCCCAGCCGGCCGCCGTCAGCGGCGGCTGCCGCCCGTCGCGGCGGGCCCGGGCCATGCCCTCCGCATACGCCTCGTACCCCTGCGGGCTGGTGAACCAGGGCGAGGGGTCCTCGCCGAAGACCAGCGCCCGCTTGGCCAGGACGTAGCCGAACTCCTCCGGGGTGAGGTAGCCGAGCTTCTGCGAGGACTCGCCGTGCTCCCGGAAGGCGTCCAGCAGCAGCCAGCCCGCCCCCAGATAGGCCGCCGCCGTGTCGGTGAGGATCTCGTTGTCCCGGGTGCCCGGGAAGGACAGGCCCAGACGGTGCAGATAGACGTGCGTGATCTCGTGCGCCAGGGCCGCGCCGATGTCCCGGCGGTGGGTGCGGAAACGGTCGTTCAGCTCGATGAAGTACTCGGGCCCCGCCGTCAGCTCCACGGTCGCCGCATGCCTCATCCGCCGGAAGCTGACGACCGGCCGTGCGTCCGGCAGCCGGAAGTGCCGCACCAGCTCCCGCGCCACGCGCTGGGCACCCAGATGCAGGTCGTCGGTGTCGCAGAAGGCCACATCCGCCGGCGCCACGCTGGTCGCGAACGTCCGGACGGTGTCGTACGACAGCCGCCGGTACAGCGCGGTGATCGCGGCCTGCACCGTCTCCAGGTGCGGATACCCGTGCTCGACCGGTCCGTCGTCCGCCACGTCGTACCCCCCAAGGGCGCCCCGAAGCCCTTCTCACTGTAGGCGCCCCGCCGGCCCTCCGCGTCCGCCGGACGGGCGTGATCGGGCACGGTCCCACCCCGTAGGGTTGTCGCCCATGAGCACCAGCAGGACCGGTATTGACGACGTGGACCCCGCCGTACGTGCGGAGCTCACGCGGCTGCGGGACAGCATCGACAACATCGACGCGGCCGTCGTCCACATGCTCGCCGAGCGGTTCAAGGCGACCCAGCAGGTCGGACGGCTGAAGGCCGCCCACCGGCTGCCGCCCGCCGACCCGGAGCGCGAGGCCCGGCAGATCGCACGGCTGCGTGCCCTGGCCGAGGACGCCAAACTGGACCCGGCGTTCGCCGAGAAGTTCCTGAACTTCATCATCGCCGAGGTGATCCGCCACCACGAGCGCATCGCCGAGGACAGCGGCACCGGACGGACCGCCGGCGCCGGCTGACCTCCCGCGACCCGCACACGCCGCACCGGGGCCGTGCGCACGCCGCACCGAACGCGCCGGCGCGCGCACGGACCGTACGGCTCTCGGCGAAACCGCCTCGTGCCCCGTCCGCGGCATCGGGCAGCATGGCGTTCATGTCCGTACTCACGCGCGATGAAGCGCAGACCCGTGCCCAGCTCCTCGACGTCCACCACTACACCGTCGACCTCGACCTGACCGGCGGGGAGGACACCTTCGACTCCGTGACCGTCATCCGGTTCACCGTACGGCCCGGCCAGGACGCCACGGACACGTTCGTCGAGCTCAAGCCCGCCGCCCTGCGCTCCGCCGCCCTCGACGGACAGCCCCTCGACCCGCAGAGCCTGACCGAGAACCGCCTGCCGCTGAAGAACCTCACCCCCGGCGAGCACGAGCTGCGCGTCGACGCCGTCATGCGCTACTCCCGCACCGGCGAGGGCATGCACCGCTTCACCGACCCCGCCGACGGCGAGACCTACGTCTACACGCAGATGTTCCTGGACGACGTCCAGCGGGTCTTCGCCGCCTTCGACCAGCCCGACCTCAAGGCCGTCTTCGAACTCACCGTCACGGCCCCCCGGGGCTGGACCGTCCTCGCCAACGGCGTCACCGAGCACCTCGGCGACGGCGTCTGGAAGGCCGCCCCCACCCCGCCGATCTCCACCTACCTCGTCGCCGTCGCCGCCGGCCCCTGGCACTCGGTGCGCACCGAGCACCGCGGTCTGCCCTTCGGCATCCACTGCCGCCGCTCCCTGGCCCCCCACCTCGACGCCGACGCCGAGGAGATCCTCGGCGTCACCCGCGCGTGCTTCGACCGCTACCACGAGAAGTTCGACGAGCCCTACCCCTTCGACTCCTACGACCAGGCGTTCGTCCCCGAGTTCAACGCCGGCGCCATGGAGAACCCCGGCCTGGTCACCTTCCGCGACGAGTTCGTCTACCGCTCCGCCGTCACCGACACCGAGCGGCAGACCCGCGCCATGGTCATCGCCCACGAGATGGCCCACATGTGGTTCGGAGACCTCGTCACCCTCAAGTGGTGGGACGACATCTGGCTGAACGAGTCCTTCGCCGAGTACATGGGCTACCAGACCGTCGCCGAGGCCACCCGCTTCACCGACACCTGGACCGACTTCGGCGTCGCCCGCAAGGCCTGGGGCTACGACGCCGACCAGCGTCCCTCCACCCACCCCGTCGCCCCCGAGTCCGTCGGCGACACCGCCTCCGCCCTGCTCAACTTCGACGGCATCTCCTACGCCAAGGGCGCCTCCGCGCTGCGTCAGCTGGTCGCCTGGCTCGGCGAGAAGGACTTCCTGGCCGGCATCAACACCCACTTCGCCCGGCACAGGTTCGCCAACGCCACCCTCGCCGACTTCCTCGACTCCCTCGCCTCTGCCACCGACCGCGACGTCCACGCCTGGGCCGACGCCTGGCTGCGCACCACCGGCGTCGACACGCTCACCGCGTCCGTCGACGCGGTGCCCGGCCGGTGGACCCTCACCCTGGACCGCGACGGCAGCCGCCCGCACCGGGTGACCGTCGGCGTGTACGACCGCGACCTCGGCGACGGGCGCACCCTGGTGCTGCGCGAGCGCTACGAGACCGACGTGCCGCACGCCGCCGCTCCCGAGCCGCGCCCCGGCACCCGGCCCGCCCTGGTCGTCCCCAACGACCTGGATCTGACCTACGCCAAGATCCGCCTCGACGAGACCTCCCTGGAGACCGCCCTGCGGGGCCTGTCGGGCATCCCGGACGCGCTCACCCGGGCCGTCGTCTGGAACAGCCTGCGCGACATGGTCCGCGACGGCGACCTGGCCCCCTTCGACTACCTGGCCACCGCCGGCGCCCATCTGCCCGAGGAGACCGACCTGGCGCTGGTGCAGGGCGTCCTCGCCTTCGCCGGGCACATCGCCGACCGGTACCTGGAGCCGAAGGAGCGGCCCGCCGCCCTGAGCGCCCTCACCTCGCTGTGCCGGGACGTCATCCGCCGCACCGAGGACGGCGACCACCCCGGCCTGCGGCTGATCGCGGTACGGCACTTCATCTCCGCCGCCGCCCACCCCGACACCATCGCCGCCTGGCTCGCCGAGGGCACCGTGCCGGGCGGGCCCGAGCTGGACCCCGAGCTGCGCTGGCGCATCCTCGCCCGGCTGGCCGTCCTCGGCGCCGTCGACGAGGACGCGATCGCCGCCGAGCTGGAGCGCGATCCGTCCGCCACCGGCCAGGAGGGCGCCGCCCGCTGCCGCGCCGCCCTGCCCGACGCCGAGGCCAAACGGGCGGCCTGGGAGGCGATGTTCGCCACCGACGAGCGCACCGACCTGTCCAACTACCTGTTCACCGCCACCGCCCAGGGCTTCTGGCAGCCCGAGCAGGCCGAGCTCCTGCGGGACTACGTCCCCCGCTTCTACCGGGACGCCGTCGCCCTCGCCGCCCGCCGCGGCCCCGCCATCGCCGAGGCCGCCGGCCGCTGGGCCTTCCCCGTCCACGCCGTCGACGCCGAGCACCTGCGCCTGGGCCGGGCCTGTCTGCGCGACGCCGACCCGGTCCCGGCGCTGCGCCGCAAGCTCGTCGACCAGCTCGACGACCTGGCACGCGCGCTGCGGATCCGGGAGGCGTAGCCACCCGGATCCGCAGCGCGCGTG
>NZ_MUME01000140.1 GCF_002155915.1 Streptomyces thermovulgaris
CGCCGCCCGCTTCTCCGGCACCCCCACCCACGTCACCAGCCCCCAGGGCAAGTTCTCCGACGCCGCCGCCCTCCTCACCGGAGCGGAGCTCACCCGGACGGACGCCCACGGCAAGCACCTCTTCCTCCGCTTCCGCGACAGCGACTGGGTCCACATCCACCTCGGCCTCTTCGGCAAGGTCGCCTTCGGGGACGCCCCCGCGCCCCCGCCCACGGACACCGTCCGTCTCCGCCTCGCCAACGAGACCGCGTACGCCGACCTGCGCGGACCCACCACCTGCGCCCTGATCACCGACGCCGAGAAACAGGCGATACACGGCCGCCTCGGCCCCGACCCGCTCCGCCCGGACGCCGACCCGGCCGCCGCCTACGCCCGCATCCGCCGCAGCCGTACGACGATCGCCGCCCTGCTCATGGACCAGAAGGTCATCGCGGGCGTCGGCAACGTCTACCGCGCCGAGGTCCTCTTCCGGCACGGCATCGACCCCTACCGTCCCGGCAAGGACATCACGCCCGCCGAGTGGGACGCCCTGTGGGCCGACCTCGTCGCGCTCATGCGCGAGGGCGTCCGCGCCAACCGCATCGACACCGTCCGCCCCGAGCACACCCCCGAGGCGATGGGCCGTCCACCCCGCGTGGACGACCACGGCGGCGAGGTCTACGTCTACCGCCGCGCCGCCCTGCCCTGCCACGTCTGCGGCACCGAGATCCGCACCGCCGGCCTCGCCGCCCGCAACCTCTTCTGGTGCCCCACCTGCCAGAAGAGCGGAGGCTGACTCAGAACCCGTGCGGCAGCCACGGCGCCACCGCCGACCCGAACCCCACGGAGGCCTCCGTCAGCGCCCCCCGCCGCAGCTCCCGCACCCGCCCGGCCGCGGCCAGCGCGGTCAGCGGCACGCCACCGAGGTACGCCGCTCCCAACTCCCGCACCGAGAGCGCCACCTCGGCCGCGTCCGAGGTGCGCTCGCAGGACGCCCCCTTCGGGTCCCCGCTCAGCCGCCACCGCCCGGAGTTCCAGGGGCAGAAGTCGTCCGTCACCTCGAACACCACGTCCACCGGCGTCTGGTAGGTCCGCGCCGCGAGCGCCGCCCCCACGTCCACGAGCCGGACGAACAACGCGTCCCGCAGCCGCGGCCGGCACCGCCGGATGTCGGACACCAGGTACTGCCAGGCGTCGTCGACCGGCCGCATCCGCAGACGCAGCGTCGACGTCAGGTCGATCCCGAACAGGAACCGCCACAGCGCCGCCCCGCTCTCCGGGTCCAGCGCGTCCAGGTCGCTCAGCACCACCGTGCCCTCGGCCCCGGCGTGGTCCCAGCGGGGCTCGACGCGGTAGCGCGCGTACCCGGTGACCTCCCCGTCCCGTTCGGCGACCACGCACTGCAGCGGCGACGCGCCGCCCCGGCCGCTCTCCGGGTCCAGCAGCCTCAGCCGCTCCCAGCCGGCCCGCCGCTCCAGCATCCCCGGCCGGGTCGGCACCAGCCGCGCGTACACCGCCTCGCAGGCGTCCAGCACCTCCGCGGGCGCCGCGTACCGCAGCCGTACGCCGTCGGTGCCGTCCGGGACCGACAGCCCGGCACGACGGGTGTCGATCTCGGCCTGCAGCTGGAAGGTCGCCGTCCCGTACCCGAAACGGCCGTAGATCGCGGGTTCGGAGGCGGTCAGCACCGCCAGCGGCTCGCCCCAGGAGCGCACGTCGTCCAGCTGCCGCCGCATCATCGACGTCAGCAGACCGCGCCGCCGGTGCGTGGCGGCCACGCTGACCATCGTGACCCCGGCCGCGGGCACCAGCGCGCCGCCGGGCACGGTCATCCGGAAGCTGAACGCCCCCGCCGTCCCCACGCACGCGTCCCCGTCCCACACGCCCAGGGAACGGTCGAACTCGGTGACGGACCGCCACGCCTGCCGTTCCTCCGCCGACTCCGGCACTCCGCCGAAGGCGCGGATCAAGGTGTCGTACCAGGGGTCCCACTCGTCCTGTCGCAGCACGCGCGGCCCGGCCACCAGGTCATTTGCCATACGGCATGCGTATCAGGGTGTCAGGGGGGCGAGCGAGCGATTTTCTCCGGGACGGCAGCGCGCGCGGGCCCGGTGAAGTTCACTGTGAAACCGGGTCCCGGACGGGGGACAAGTGGGACCTCCCGTGCCAAGCGGCAGGTTCGATGGATAGGGTCCCGAACTGATGGCAGCAGGACGAGAGCGGCGCACGGCGGCCGAGACGTTCACGGCCCGGTGGAAGATGCAGTGGCACCGGGTCCGCGTCGGCCTGCGCAGATCCGCCGTCGACTACTTCCGCGGGGACGGCCCCGAATGGATCGCCTTCGGCGGTCTGCTGCTGACCATTCCGCTGATCACGGTGCTGACCATCGCCAACCCGGTCTGGTTCTCCCCGGTCGCGCTGGTGCTGCCCATCGTCGCCGGCGGCCTGCTGCTGCGCCCGGCGAGTCTGCTCGGCCTGTACGCCATCGCGGCCACGGCACTGATCGTGGAGTCGGTGCGGCTCGGCCCGTACACCGAGGGCCCGTCCCGGGTGACACCGGGCGTGGTGCTGGTGGTCGCCGCCTGCGGTGTGTTCGGGCTGCTGCTCGCCCAGTTCCGCAGCCGGGTCGGCGTGCCCTGGCGGCGCGGCGGCACCATGCTGTTCGACCTGCGTGAACGCATCCGCGCCCAGAGCACGCTGCCGCCGCTGCCGGACGGCTGGCACCACGAGATGGCCCTGCGCCCGGCCGGAGGCCAGTCCTTCTCCGGCGACTTCGTGGTCGCCGCCCGGACGAACGGCGGCCGCACCCTGGAGGTCGTCCTCACGGACGTCTCGGGCAAGGGCATGGACGCGGGATCACGGGCGCTGCTGCTGTCGGGCGCGTTCGGCGGCCTGCTCGGCAGCCTGCCCCCGCACGCCTTTCTGCCCGCCGCCAACGGCTATCTCCTGCGCCAGGACTGGGAGGAGGGCTTCGCGACCTCCATCCACCTGGTGCTGGACCTGGATTCCGGCGACTACGAGCTGTACTCCGCCGGCCACCCGCCGGGCCTGCAGCTCAGCGCGGGCAGCGGACGCTGGGAGCAGAAGGCCGCCGAGGGCCCGCTCCTCGGGGTCTACGACGGCGCCCAGTTCGACGCGGTCAAGGGCTCCCTGAGGACCGGTGACGTCCTGATGCTGTTCACCGACGGCCTGGTGGAGACCGCCGACCGCGACATCACCGAGGGCATCGACCGCCTCACCGGCGAGGCCGACCGCTATGTCGCCGGCGGCTTCCGCGGCGCCGCCTGGCACCTGATCGAAGCGGTGGCCAAGGACGTCAACGACGACCGTGCCCTTCTGCTCATCTGCCGCGAGGGGCCGACGGGCCAGACGTCGCACTGAAGGTCAGCGGGCCTGCGGGGGCTTGTGGCGGATGTGAGGGCGTGTGATGGAGATGTGCACGTCCGGACCCCGGATTGCCTGAGTGTCAGACAGGTTGGTAGAGATGGACGGGTCCATTCCGTGACCCCGGTGCGCGGTCACGTGTGAAGAATTCTCAACGGGGGAGGCGAGTTCGGCGTG
>NZ_MUME01000141.1:0-352 GCF_002155915.1 Streptomyces thermovulgaris
GGGGGAGGCGAGTTCGGCGTGAAGTTCGACATGGGCGCGCAGACGCTGTCGACGCTGATGCGCGAGTCGCGGGGGTCGAGTGACGACCTGGGGGCGCTGATCCGGCAGTTGGTGCGGGCCGCGGAGCCGTTGGAGGGGAAGTTCAACGGTGCGGGCCGGCAGATGTTCGATCAGTTCAAGGCGCGGGCCGATGCGATCACGGCGGACCTGAACGCGTCGCTGTCGGCGATTCTGGGCGGTCAGGCGGGGATGGAGTCGGCGTTCTCCTCGGGTGACCAGGAGCAGGGGGAGAACGCGCGGCGGCAGATGGGCGCGGCGAACTTCGACGCGGCGCGCTTCCGCTGAGCTGCTT
>NZ_MUME01000141.1:376-2309 GCF_002155915.1 Streptomyces thermovulgaris
GTGTTTTCGGTGTTCTCGGGGAGTGGTGTGTGATGGCGGCTTCGGCGGATCGTCGGTCGTACGACACGGGTGCGTCGGCGGACGCGCAGGCGAGTCTGCAGGCGGTGGTGGCCCGGCTGGAGGAAGTGATCGGGCAGCGGGACCGTCAGGTGAAGGCCGCGATGGCGGACTTCATGGCCGACGGGGTGGCCGATGAGTACCACGGCAAGGAGCAGCGGTGGAACCGTGCCTCGCAGGAGGTGCGGAACATCATCCAGCTGGTGAAGTCGACGCTGGAGATGAACGACGCGACGGCGCAGACGACGCTGGCGCGGGCGAAGGCGGCGGTGGACGGCATCGGCTGAGCCCGACCGGCCCCGGTGCCGGGGCGGATGCCGGTGCCGACATGTGCGCCGGCATCAATGCTTTTCGGTTCCGGTGTGATGATGTTGGTGTGTTGGTGCGTGTCTGTACTGACGGGGGTGTGGTGACGGGGTGTCCGGTTGGGATCTGCGGCCGCAGGGCATTTCGCAGGTGTTGAAGTCGACGGGTGAGTCGGCGTCGAAGCTGGAGAAGTACGCCAAGGCGTATGGGGAGCATTTGACGTCGGCGGCGTCGAGTGCGGGGACGATCTCCGCCGAGGGCGGCTCGGGTGGCTCGGGTGAGCAGGTGGGCGGTCTGGTGGCGTTGGCGTTGTCGCAGTATGCCGAGCGGGCGGCGAAGGATCTGCAGTTCATCGCGGCGCGGGCGGGCAAGTCGTTGCAGGGTGCGGTGGATGCGACGAAGGCCTATCTGGAGGGCGATGAGCAGATGGCGGCCGAGGCGCAGCGCAAGGCGCTGGCCGCGCCGAAGGTGGATCTGCCGGGGGTGGGCAAGGCGTGATCAAGCCGGAGCAGATTCCGCAGTTCACCGGTGATCTGGACCAGCTGGAGCGGGACTGCGCGGCGTTGAAGAAGGACGCCGGGCAGGTGCGGGATGCCGGTCAGGCGGTGCACACCAGGTTCCAGGGGCTTTCCGCCTACTATCGGGCGCCGGAGGCGGAGCAGCTGTTTGCCACCACCGAGCCGGTCAAGCGGCGGGCGGACGATTTCGCCGGGGATCTGGAGAAGGTGGCCGCCGCCCTGTCCTCCTATGCCAGTGAGGTCCGGCCGTTGGTGAAGAAGCTCAAGGAGCTCAAGGCGCGGGCGGTGACCTTCGTCGAGTCGGTCAAGGACGACGACGAGTGGCAGTACGACGGGGACAAGGTCGAGGAGCACAACGCGCTGCGTGATGAGATCACGCGGACGGTGGCGGCGTTCTGGGCGGCGGAGCGGACCTGTCACAACAAGATCACTGCGTTGTGGGGCGGGACGCAGATGGTGGCCGGGGACGGTTCGGGCAAGTCGAACCATTACGGGTTCACCGCTGCGGACATGGCGCAGGCCAAGCTGCCCTGGGGCGACCCGGTGGAGGAGAAGCACCACTGGTACGAGGTGGGCCACTGGGTGAAGTCGTTCGTGTGGGACGGCCTGATCGTCGACGGGGTGTGGGGCACCATCCGGGGTCTGGGCACCTTGATCGGGGTGGACGGCTGGGAGGCGGCCGGGCAGGCGTGGAAGGGGCTGGCCCAGCTGGCCACCGGCCTGGTTTTGACGGCGGTGCCGGTGGTGGGGGCGGCGTTCTGGACCCTGCCGGACGACAAGCTGCCCTCCTGGATCCGGGATTCGCGTACGGCGATGAAGGAGACCGGCAAGGCGCTGGTGGCCTGGGACGAGTGGGGCAAGAACCCCGCCCGGGCCGCCGGGGCGGTCACCTTCAACGTGCTCACCACCGTCTTCACCGGTGGCGCCGGCGGTGCGGCCGCGGGTGCGGGCAAGGCCGGCGCGGTGGCCAAGGCGCTGTCGGTGGCGGGCAAGGCGGGCCGGGCCATCGACCCGATGACCTACATCGCCAAGGGCGCCGGCGCGGGCCTGTC
>NZ_MUME01000142.1 GCF_002155915.1 Streptomyces thermovulgaris
TAGCCCCGCCTCCCGCACCGGCATCCCCACCCCCCGGATCCCCTGGGCTTCTCCACTTCTGTCACACCCCGGCGGTACCGTCGCAGCATGAGCACGGAGGTGAATCGGGTGGGGCAGGCCGGGGAGCGGCGGCTGGTCGTACTCGAGGGCGTCCTGGAGCGGATCACGTATGCCAACGAGGAGAACGGCTACACGGTCGCCCGGGTCGACACCGGCCGGGGCTCGGGCGAGCTGCTCACGGTGGTGGGCGCACTGCTCGGGGCCCAGGTGGGGGAGTCGCTGCGGATGGAGGGGCGCTGGGGCTCCCATCCGCAGTACGGCAGGCAGTTCCACGTCGAGAACTACACGACCGTCCTGCCGGCCACCGTCCAGGGCATCCGCCGGTACCTCGGCTCCGGGCTCGTCAAGGGCATCGGGCCGGTCTTCGCCGACCGCATCACCCAGCACTTCGGGCTGGACACCCTGAGGATCATCGAGGAGGAGCCCGAGCGGCTCATCGAGGTCCCCGGTCTCGGGCCCAAGCGGACCAGGAGGATCGCCGAGGCCTGGGAGGAGCAGAAGGCGATCAAGGAGGTGATGCTGTTCCTCCAGACCGTCGAGGTGTCCACCTCCATCGCGGTCCGCATCTACAAGCAGTACGGCGACGCCTCCATCTCCGTGGTGAAGAACCAGCCCTACCGGCTCGCCGCCGACGTCTGGGGCATCGGCTTCCTGACCGCCGACAAGATCGCCCGGTCCGTCGGCATCCCGCACGACAGCCCGGAGCGCGTCAAGGCGGGACTGCAGTACGCGCTGTCGCAGTCCGCCGACCAGGGGCACTGCTTCCTGCCCGAGGAACGGCTGATCGCGGACACGGTCAAGCTGCTCCAGGTCGACACCGGGCTCGTCATCGAGTGCCTCGCCGAGCTCGCCGAGCCGCCGGAGGACGGCGGCGACCCCGGGGTCATACGGGAGAAGGTGCCGGGGCACGACGGAGGCGACCCGGTCACCGCCATCTACCTCGTGCCCTTCCACCGTGCCGAGATCTCCCTGTCCTCCCAGCTGCTGCGCCTGCTGCGCACCGAGGCCGACCGGCTGCCGTCCTTCCGGAGCGTGGACTGGGACAAGGCGCTGGGCTGGCTCAAGAGCCGTACGGGGGCCGAGCTCGCCCCCGAGCAGGAGGCGGCCGTGAAGCTGGCGCTGACCGAGAAGGTGGCCGTGCTGACCGGTGGCCCCGGGTGCGGCAAGTCCTTCACCGTGCGCTCGATCGTGGAGCTCGCCCGGGCGAAGAAGGCGAAGGTCGTGCTGGCCGCGCCCACCGGCCGTGCCGCCAAGCGGCTGTCCGAGCTCACCGGTGCGGAGGCCTCCACCGTGCACCGTCTGCTGGAGCTCAAGCCCGGCGGGGACGCCGCGTACGACAGGGACCGGCCGCTCGACGCCGATCTCGTGGTCGTCGACGAGGCGTCCATGCTGGACCTGCTGCTGGCGAACAAGCTGGTCAAGGCCGTGCCGCCGGGCGCCCATCTGCTGTTCGTCGGAGACGTCGACCAGCTGCCCAGCGTCGGCGCCGGGGAGGTCCTCCGGGACCTGCTGGCCGACTCCAGTCCCATTCCCGCGGTCCGTCTCACCCGTGTGTTCCGCCAGGCCCAGCAGTCCGGTGTGGTGACCAACGCGCACCGGATCAACGCCGGGAAGCATCCGATCACCGAGGGCATGAAGGACTTCTTCCTCTTCGTCGAGGAGGACACGGAGGAGGCCGGCCGGCTCACCGTGGACGTGGCCGCACGCCGCATCCCGGCCCGGTTCGGGCTCGATCCGCGCCGGGACGTGCAGGTGCTCGCCCCCATGCACCGCGGCCCGGCGGGCGCCGGCACGCTGAACGGCCTGCTGCAGCAGGCCATCACCCCTGGGCGGCCGGATCTGCCGGAAAAGCGGTTCGGCGGACGGGTTTTCCGGGTCGGGGACAAGGTCACTCAGATTCGCAACAACTACGAGAAGGGGAGCAACGGTGTCTTCAACGGCACCGTGGGCGTGGTCACCTCGCTCGACCCGGTCGAGCAGCGTCTGACGGTGCTGACGGACGAGGACGAGGAGGTTCCGTACGAGTTCGACGAACTGGACGAGCTGGCACACGCGTACGCGGTGACCATCCACCGCTCCCAGGGCAGTGAATATCCCGCGGTGGTGATCCCCGTCACCACCGGTGCATGGATGATGCTCCAGCGCAACCTGCTCTACACGGCGGTCACCCGGGCCAAGAAGCTGGTGGTCCTCGTCGGTTCGCGCAAGGCGATCAGCCAGGCGGTGCGCACGGTGTCGGCGGGGCGGCGCTGCACGGCGCTGGACTTCCGGCTCGCCGGACGACTGGCCGCCGCGGGGGCGGCCGACCGGCTCCTCGACGGCCGGGAACCGCTGCTTGCGGAGTCGGAACCCGCTTTCTGACGCCGTGTCACAAAAAATGATCGATCAAATGCGTCGCAAAGGTCACACAGGACTTCCCGTGGCCGGAGCGAGCGGGCAAGATGAGCGGATTGGCGGCACTCAGTGCCGCCGACAAGCCCAATGGTCGACCCCGAGTGCACTCTCCTGAGCCAAATGGGGGATGGTAGAGACAGTCAGGGCACCTCAAAGATGAGGCACTACGTCGGTGAGGGAAGACGTGAGCGACAACTCTGTAGTACTGCGGTACGACGGTAACGAGTACACCTACCCGGTGGTCGACAGTACCGTCGGCGACAAGGGCTTCGACATCGGGAAGCTGCGCGCCCAGACGGGTCTGGTGACCCTGGACAGCGGGTACGGCAACACGGCCGCCTACAAATCCGCCATCACCTATCTCGACGGTGAGAAGGGCATCCTCCGGTACCGCGGCTACCCGATCGAGCAGCTGGCCGAGCGCTCCACCTTCCTGGAGGTGGCTTACCTGCTGATCAACGGTGAGCTGCCGACCGCCGACGAGCTCGCCGCGTTCAAGTACAACATCACGCAGCACACCATGCTGCACGAGGACGTCAAGAACTTCTACAAGGGCTTCCCCCGCGACGCCCACCCGATGGCGATGCTGTCGTCGGTGGTCTCGGCGCTGTCGACGTTCTACCAGGACAGCCACAACCCGTTCGACGAGACGCAGCGCAACCTCTCCACCATCCGCCTGCTCGCCAAGCTTCCGACGATCGCGGCGTACGCGTACAAGAAGTCGATCGGCCACCCCTTCGTCTACCCGCGCAACGACCTCGGTTACGTCGAGAACTTCCTGCGCATGACCTTCTCGGTCCCCGCCCAGGAGTACGAGCTGGACCCGATCGTGGTCTCCGCGCTGGACAAGCTGCTGATCCTGCACGCGGACCACGAGCAGAACTGTTCGACCTCCACGGTCCGCCTGGTCGGCTCCTCGCAGGCCAACATGTTCGCCTCGATCTCGGCCGGCATCAGCGCGCTGTGGGGCCCCCTGCACGGCGGCGCCAACCAGTCGGTGCTGGAGATGCTCGAGGGCATCCGTGACTCCGGCATCAGCGTCGACGCCTTCATCCGCAAGGTGAAGAACAAGGAGGACGGCGTCCGCCTGATGGGCTTCGGCCACCGGGTCTACAAGAACTTCGACCCGCGCGCCAAGATCATCAAGGCTGCCGCCCACGAGGTGCTCTCCGCGCTGGGCAAGAAGGACGAGCTGCTCGACATCGCCCTGAAGCTGGAGGAGCACGCGCTGTCCGACGACTACTTCGTCGAGCGCAAGCTCTACCCGAACGTGGACTTCTACACCGGTCTGATCTACCGGGCCATGGGCTTCCCGACCGAGATGTTCACGGTGCTGTTCGCCATCGGCCGCCTGCCGGGCTGGATCGCCCAGTGGCAGGAGATGATCAAGGAGCCGGGCTCCCGCATCGGCCGCCCGCGCCAGATCTACACCGGTGTGGTCAAGCGCGACTTCGTCCCCGTCGAGGAGCGCTGAGCCGGCACCTCGGTTCTCCCGGCCCCGTGTCCGCTCGTGCGGCGGGTGCGGGGCCTTGGCCTCGCATCGGGCCCGAGGGCTCCCCTGGGCCGTGCCGGGCCCGAGGAGACGGTGAGAAAGCGGAAGGCGCCCCGGTGACGCCGGTCCCCCCACGGGCCGGCGACCAGGGCGCCTTCCCATGTCCCGGTACGGATTCCCCCCACGGGATCCGGCCGGGCGTCTGTGAGGGCCAGCGCCTGAATCGCTGGGCGCACGGCGAGCGGAACCCACCGCGCTTGTGCACCGCAGCCGTACCGCCGGTGCAGTCGTGCTGCCGGTGCGGTCTGCCGGGACAGCGCACGCACGGGAGGGCCGCTCAAAGCTTCCCGCTGTACCTGCCCCGGCAACGCATCTCCGAGGAAGTCCCCCAAGACATCCCCGGTTGCCGGTCAGCGCCCCCCAAGACGCTGCCCGACAATGACAACCGCCAACTTAGACCTTCGAACCCCTTCGATGGTTACGTTCACATCACTGTGATCTGAGTCTCTCGCGCATGTCCGTTCCGTACACAGGAGTCCACGTACGGTGAACGGGACTCCAGGGTAAGGATGATGCGTGAGCCTTGTGAAGAGCTTATGTGAGGCACGCGTTGGACTTCTAGAGGGTCTCTGACTTCCGTCAGAAGTCGTGATCTCAACGGAACGTCCGCAGCCGCAGACTGTTCGTGACCACGAACACCGAGGAGAACGCCATCGCCGCCCCCGCGATCATCGGGTTGAGAAGCCCGGCGGCGGCCAGGGGCAGCGCGGCCACGTTGTAGCCGAAGGCCCACACCAGGTTGCCCTTGATGGTGGCCAGGGTCCGCCGGGACAGCCGGATGGCGTCCGCGGCCACCCGCAGATCGCCGCGCACCAGGGTCAGATCGCCGGCCTCGATGGCGGCGTCCGTGCCGGTGCCCATCGCCAGGCCCAGATCGGCGGTGGCGAGCGCGGCCGCGTCGTTGACGCCGTCGCCGACCATGGCCACGCTCCGCCCCTCGGCCTGGAGCCGCCGGACGACGTCGACCTTGTCCTGCGGCAGCACCTCGGCGATCACGTCCTGGGGGTCGATCCCGACCGCCCGCGCCACGGTCTCGGCGACCGTGCGGTTGTCCCCGGTCAGCAGCATGGGGCGCAGCCCCAGCGCGCGCAGCTCCCGTACGGCCTCGGCGCTGGTCTCCTTGACCGCGTCGGCCACGGCGACGACACCCCGGGGCGCCCCGTCCCAGCCGACGACGACCGCCGTACGGCCCTCGCGCTCGGCCTCGCGGCGGGCGCGGTCCACCTCCTCGGGCAGCCCGGCGGCGACGTCCTCGAACCGGCCCACGGTCACGTCGTGGCCCTCCACGCGCCCGCGTACGCCCCGCCCGGGGACGTTCTCGAAGTGCTCGACCGGGGGCAGCGGTCCCACCCGCTCCTCGGCGCCGGCGGCAATGGCCTTGGCGACCGGGTGCTCGGAGGCGTGCTCCAGGGCGCCCGCGAGGCGCAGCAGCTGCTTCTCGTCGGTGCCCTCGGCGGTGTGCACCTCCTGGAGGGTCATCCGGCCCGTGGTGACCGTGCCGGTCTTGTCCAGGACGACGGTGTCGACCCGGCGGGTGGACTCCAGCACCTCGGGACCCTTGATCAGGATGCCGAGCTGGGCGCCCCGGCCGGTGCCGACCATCAGCGCGGTCGGTGTGGCCAGGCCCAGCGCGCACGGGCAGGCGATGATCAGCACCGCGACGGCCGCGGTGAAGGCCGCGGTCGCGTCACCGGTGGCGAACAGCCAGGCGAGCAGGGTGCCCAGGGCGATGACCAGGACGACCGGCACGAAGACCGCCGAGATCCGGTCGGCCAGCCGCTGCACCTCGGCCTTGCCGTTCTGCGCGTCCTCGACCAGCTGCGCCATCCGCGCGAGCCGGGTGTCCGCGCCGACCCGGGTGGCCTCGACCACCAGACGGCCGCCCGCGTTGACCGTGGCGCCCGTGACGGGGTCGCCGACACCGACGTCCACCGGCACCGACTCGCCGGTCAGCATGGAGACGTCGACCGCCGAGGTGCCCTCGACGACCGTGCCGTCGGTGGCGATCTTCTCCCCGGGCCGTACGACGAACCGGTCGCCGACGGCCAGCGCGGACACCGGGACCCGGGTCTCCACCCCGTCGCGCAGGACGGCGACGTCCTTCGCGCCCAGCTCCATCAGCGCCCGCAGCGCGGCCCCCGCCCGCCGCTTGGAGCGGGCCTCCAGGAAACGGCCGAGCAGGATGAACGCCACGACTCCGGCGGCGACCTCCAGATAGATCGTGGAGGACGCGTCCGTCCGGGAGACGGCGAGGCTGAACTCGTGGCGCATCCCGGGCATGCCCGCATGACCGAGGAACAGGGCCCACAGCGACCAGCCGAACGCGGCCAGGGTGCCGATCGAGACCAGCGTGTCCATGGTGGCGGCGCCGTGCCGGGCGTTGGTCAGGGCCGCCCGGTGGAACGGCAGGCCGCCCCAGACGACGACCGGCGCGGCGAGGGTCAGCGAGAGCCACTGCCAGTGGTCGAACTGCAGGGCCGGGACCATGGCGAGCAGGACGACGGGGGCGGCGAGGACCGCGGAGACGATCAGACGGCGGCGCAGGGAGTCCAGCTCGGGATCCGGGGGCGTCTGCCGCTCGGCCGGCTCCGCCCCGGCTTCCGGTTCCGGCGCCGGTTCCGGCCGCGGGGGCTCCTCGGCCGTGTAGCCCGTCCTCACCACGGTGGCGATCAGATCGTCGACGGACACCTCGGGAGGGTGGGCGATCCTGGCCTTCCCCGTGGCGAAGTTGACCGTCGCGGTGACGCCGTCCATGCGGTTGAGCTTCTTCTCGACGCGGGCCGCGCAGGAAGCGCAGGTCATCCCGCCGATGAGCAGCTCGACCTCGGTGAGGTCCGGCCGGTCGGCCGGGGATGTCCGCGGGGCGGTGGAGGTGTTCATCCGGGAACTCCAGACGGCGGAGGGGAGGGGTGGAGCGGTGCTGCCGGGCTCCGTCAGACCGTGCCGACGAGCTCGAAGCCGGCCTCGTCCACGGCGGCGCGCACCGCCTCCTCGTCGAGCGGGGCCGCGGAGACGACGGTGACCTCGCCGGTGGAGGCGACGGCCTTCACCGAGCTGACGCCGGGCAGCTCGGAGATCTCGGCGGAGACGGCGCCCTCGCAGTGCCCGCAGCTCATCCCGCTCACCTTGTAGACGGTGGTGACGGCGGCGGTGTCCGGGGTGTCGGTCCGGTCGGTCATGGCTACTCCTCGATCGTGCTGTGTTGTGCGGGTCGTGCCGCATGGGGTGCGCGAGGCCCACGGGACCGCGCCCCTGCGACAACACTATACCCCTAGGGGGTATTCCCCCAAGGGTCGCGGTCCC
>NZ_MUME01000143.1 GCF_002155915.1 Streptomyces thermovulgaris
CGCATCGGCTCGGGCCGCCCCCTCGCAGGGGCGGCCCGAGCCGATGCGCCGGAGCCTCCGTGGCGGGGCGGTCCCCGCTCAGGGCCGGGCGACGGCGAGGGCGAACACCCCCGCCGCGGCCAGGACGGCCAGGGCGGTCAGCACGAACGCCAGGCACCGCGCCCGCAGCTGCCGGTAACGCTCCTCGTACTCCTCGCGCAGCGCCCGGCAGCGGTCGGCGACCCGCTGCAGATCCCCTCGCGCCCGCAGCAGGCAGTCGCGGACGTAGTGCTTCTCGATCTCCTCGCGCTGCGCGGTGGTCAGCCACTGCATCGGCTCGGTGAAGGCACGGGCCCGCTGCTCGGCCTCGGCGACCCGCGCCTGCCACAGCAGATAGCCCTCCACCTGGTTGACCATCTCGGCGGACCGCGGCGGCCTGCCGTCCGGCCGGTCGGCCGTGCCTGTCACGGGAGAACCCCGCCGGGCGTCGTGACGCCGCCGGCCGCGAGAGGGCCGGCGCACCGGCGCGGCCCGTCCGCGGCCGGCCCGCGCCGCACCGGGAAGGCGGCGGGCGAGCCGGACGGGCCGGTCGTCCCGCGGCCGGCCGCCGTCACCCGCCCCCTCACTGCGGCACCGGAAGTGCGGAGGGCGGCGGGAAGCGGCGGCTCCTCCCGCGCGGGGTGCTGGACGTCGGTCATGCGGCCCGTGCACACGTTTCCTCCCGGAGGACGGATGGGCGACGGGTCCACGCGGTGTCCCGCGCGGTCCAGGAGCATCCTTCCGTCCCGCGCCGCCGCGTCCGCGGCCGTCGTCGCCCCGACGGAGCAACATCCGGCCCATTGCACACGATCGGCCCACACCCCGCGGGGCACGGGCCCGTACGGCCGGCGGGCACCGGCCGCGCCCCGTCAGCAGGGGGTGCCGGACTCCGGGAGGGGGAGTTCCGCCCAGATGACCTTGCCCTGGGGCGAGTAGCGGGTGCCCCAGCGCTCGGTCATCTGGGAGACCAGGAACAGGCCCCGGCCGCCCTCCTCGGTCGTGGCGGCGTAGCGCAGATGCGGGGAGGTGCTGGTGCCGTCGGAGACCTCGCAGATCAGGGCGCGGTCGTGGATCAGCCGGACGTGGATCGGCTCGCAGCCGTGGCGGATGGCGTTGGTGACCAGTTCGCTCAGGACGAGTTCCATGCTGAAGCCGAGCTCGGTCAGGCCCCACTCCTCGAGCTTGCCGGCGGCGGCGAGGCGTATCCCGGCGACGGCGGCCGGGTCGGGCGGCACGTCCCAGTCGGCGACCCGGCCGGGCGGCAGCGCGTGGGTGCGGGCGATGAGCAGGGCGACGTCGTCCTTGGGCCGTGACGGCAGCAGTGCGTCCAGGACGGCCTGGCAGCTCTGCTCCGGCGGCCGGTCGGGGTGGCCGGCGAGGGCCTGGCGCAGCAGTTCCATGCCGACGTCCAGGTCGCGCCTGCGGTCCTCGATCAGACCGTCGGTGTAGAGGACGATCTGGGTGCCCTCGGCGAGCTCGAACTCGGCCGTCCTGAAGGGCATGCCGCCCAGGCCCAGGGGCGGCCCGGGCGGCAGGTCGGGGAAGGTGACGCTGCCGTCGGGGGCGACCAGGGCGGGCGCCAGATGGCCCGCGCGCGCCATGGTGCAGCGGCGGGTCACGGGGTCGTAGATCGCGTACAGGCAGGTGGCTCCGACGACGGCCGCGGCGGCGTCCGTGCAGGGCTCGTCCTGGTCGATCCGGCCGGCCAGGTCGTCCAGGTGGCTCAGCAGTTCGTCGGGCGGCACGTCGAGCGTGGAGAAGTTGTGCACCGCGGTCCGCAGCCGGCCCATCGTGGCGGCGGCGTGCAGCCCGTGCCCGACCACGTCGCCGACGACGAGCGCCACCCGGCTGCCCGGCAGCGGGATCACGTCGAACCAGTCGCCGCTGACGCCCGACTGGGCGGGCAGATAGCGGTAGCCGACCTCCAGGGCGTTCTGCTCGGGCAGGGCCCGTGGCAGCAGACTGCGCTGGAGGGTGACCGCCAGCGCGTGCTCGCGGGCGTACCGGCGGGCGTTGTCGATGCTGACCGCGGCCCGGGCGACCAGCTCCTCGGCCAGGGACAGCTCCTCCTCGTCGAAGGGGCCGCGCTCCTTGGAACGCCAGAAGTTGACCATGCCCAGCACGGCTCCGCGGGCCTGGATCGGGGCCGCGATGAGCGAGTGGATGCCGTAGTCCACGATCGCCGCGGCGCGTTTGGGGTCCTGGGCGTGCCAGTCCGGCTCGTCGGACAGGTCCGTCACCAGTTCCAGGTGGCCGGTGTCGTAGCCGCGCGCCTGGGGCGTGGAGGGAAGGAAGTCGATCAGCCGGCCCTTCTCGTACAGGGGCGAGTCGTCCTGGATGCCGCGCATCGCGACGCGGCGCATGCCGGTCGCCGTGGCGGAGGACTCCTCCCCGCGCAGGACGCCGTCGGCGAGGTCCACGGAGACGAAGTCGGCGAAGCGGGGGATGACGACCCGGGCGAGTTCGTCGGCGGTGCGGGTCACGTCGAGGGTGGTGCCGATGCTCAGTCCGGCGTCGTAGAGCAGTTCGAGCCGTTCCCGGGCGGTCTCGGCCCGGCCGGAGAGGGCCTGCAGCTCGGTGGAGTCGCGCAGCGTCACCACGGTGCCCTTGGGGCCTCCGTCGCGGTCCGTGGGCCGCTGGTTGACCGCCAGCAGCCGGGCTCCGGCGAGGTGCACCTCGTCGGAGGCCTCCCGTCCGGAGGCGAGCAGCTCGACCATGTCCGGCTCCAGTCCCGGCAGCCGCGTCACCAGCTTGCCCTCGGCGTCCGGCGGCAGGTCCAGCAGCCGCCTGGCCTCGTCGTTGACCAGCAGCAGCCGTCCGCCGTCGTCGACGATGAGCACGCCTTCACGCACGGAGTGCAGCACCGCCTCGTGGTGCTCGTACATCCGGCGCATCTCGTCCGGGGCGAGACTGCGGGTCTGCCGGCGCAGCCGCCTGCTCACCAGCGCCGTCACCCCGGTGGCCACGCCGAGCGCCGCCGCTCCCCCGATCAGGATGATCGGGATCTGCCGCTCCACCAGGCTGGTCACGTTCTTGACCTTCATCCCGGCGGAGACCAGGGCGATCACACGTCCGCCGTCGTTCCGGATGGGCACGGTGGCCTGGACCTCCTGGCCGAGCGGCCCGTGGACGCTCTCGATGTGGGTCCTTCCGGCGAGCGGCGGTCCGATGGTCCCGACGAAGCGATGGCCGATGCGGTCGGGCAGCGGGTGGGTGTAGCGGATGCCCCTGGTGTCCATGACGACGATGAAGTCGACCCCCGCCGCCGCGCGCCCCGCCTCGGTGAGCGGCTGGAGCACTTTCGACGGCTCGGGGGCCCGCAGCGCGTCCAGGACACCCGGTGAGTGCGCGAAGGTCTGCGCGACCGCGAGGGACCGGCGCTCGGCCTCGGCCCTGGTGCCCCGCTGCGACTGCAGCATCAGGGCGAGGACCGCGGAGGCCACCAGCAGCACCACCAGTGCCACCTGCAGCACGAACACCTGTCCGGCGACGCTTCGCGGACTCTTTCCCACCAGCGAGCGCCAGGATATGCGCCGCAGGCGGGTGGAAGCTTCAACCATTTGGCCTTTGTAGCATCAAACGGCATGAATAGTCACGACTCGGACGTTCGCACGACCGATGAGCAGGTGTTCTCGCGGGCCGCGGGGCAGTGGTCCGAGGGCTGTGCGGCGCCGAAGGGACCTGCGGGGGCGAAGGCCCGGGCGGCGAAGCGTTCGCCGATGCGACGGTGGGTCTCGGTGTCCGGGTGCAGTCCGTCCGGCAGCGGAAGCTCGGCGTGATCGGCCTCGCCGTAGAGGTCGCGGCCGTCGAGATAGTGCAGGTGGGGGTCGTCGGCCGCGCGCTGCCGGACGATCCGGGCCAGCTCCTCCCGGACGACGGAGAGGGTCAGTTTGCCGGCCGCCCGTTCCGCGGGGTCGCCCGCGGCCCGGAACCGCAGCCGCCCGGCACCCAGACCGGCGAGGTCCGGCACGGTGGGGCCGGGGGTGTCCTCGTGGAGGGGACAGTACAGGGGCGAGACCACCAGGAGAGGCGTGGTGGGCCGCTTCTCCCGGATGAGGTCCAGAAATCCGTGGACCGCCGGGGCGAAGGCGCGCAGGCGCATCAGATCGGTGTTGACCAGGTTGATGCCGATCTTGAGGCTGATCAGATCGGCGGGGGTGTCGCGCAGGGCGCGGGCGGTGAACGGGTCGAGCAGGGCACTGCCGCTCAGCCCCAGGTTGATCAGGTCCACACCGGCCAGGGAGGCGGCGAGAGCCGGCCAGGTGGCGGTCGGGCTCGCCGCGTCGGAGCCGTGGCTGATCGAGCTGCCGTGGTGGAGCCACACCCTGCGGCCCCGGTCCGGTACGGGCTCGACGGGGGCGTCGGTGCGCAGCGCGACGAGTTCGGTGGTCTCGTTGTGCGGGAGCCAGATCTCGACGTCCTTGAGGGTGCCGGGCAGCCCGGTGAAGCGGAGGGTGCCCACCGGGCCGGGCCGGTGCTCGGCGGTGCCGGCGGCCATGTCGACGGTCAGGGTGTTGCCGCCCGTCACACTGCCCCGGCCGGCCGGGCGCCCGTCGACGATCAGGTCGTACACGCCGTCCGGGCGGGGCGGGGCGCCGGCGTAGCGCCGCTTGGTGGGCAGGGTGTCCAGTTCGATGGCGGTGGCCCGGGTGCGCAGGGCCAGCCGCACACCGGAGGGCTGGGACTCCGCCATGGCGAGCTGCGGGTCGGCGCACTGGGCGCGGGCCCGGGCGGGCAGCCGGTGCGGCAGGAGGCCGTGGGCGGTGCGCTCCAGCTCCAGGGCGCCGCGCAGGAGGTCGGCGGTGAGGGGGGTGGTGATCCAGTGGTGCTCGGTGCTCATGTTCTCAGGAGGTCGGCGGGGGTGCGGGGGCGCGGGGCGCGAGCCGGGGCCAGTCGCGCAGCATCGCGTCGAGGCGGTCGAGGATCCACGCCCAGGTCTCCTGCGAGCCGGGGGCGCTGTGGCTGAAGCCTCCGGCCAGCTCGAGGCTGACGAAGCCGTGGAAGACGCTGCCCAGCAGGCGGACGGCGTGCGTCTGGTCGGGTTCGGTCAGGTCGTAGCCGCGCAGGATCGCGCGGATCATCTGCGCGTGTCTGACCCCGGCGCTCGCGGCCGCCGTCTCGGGGTCGAGCCGGAGCCGCGCCGCGGCGTAGCGGCCGGGGTGCTCGCGGGCGTAGTCGCGGTAGACGCCGGCGAAGGCGATCAGGGCGTCCCTGCCGGCCCGTCCGGCCAGCGCGTCGGCGGCCCGGTCGGCGAGTTCCTCCAGGGCGAGCAGGGCGATCCTGGTCCTGAGGTCCTGGGAGCTCTTCAGATGCGAGTACAGGCTCGCGACCTTGACGTCGAACCGCCGGGCGAGCGCCGAGAGGGTCACCCGGTCGAAGCCGACCTCGTCGGCCAGCTCCGCTCCGGCCCTGACCAGGCGTTCGGTGGTCAGCCCCACGCGCGCCACACCGCCTCCTTCCGCGTGTCCTTCATCTGCCTTGAGGCATTCAACACCCACCTAAACTATTTAGGCAAATGCCATCCCTGTACAGCCTGGCGGGATGTCCGTCCGGGCCGGCGTCCGATCGTCCGGTCCGGCCGGGCCGCCTCCTGGAACCGGACATGCGCGGTCGTCCCGCCCCGCTGCACGGTGCGCTGCGCGAGGGACGGCGAACGGGGCGGCGCCTTCGCGCACGCAGCGGTCAGGAGGCGGCCGCGCGGCGCACCGCGTCCCGGGCGAGGCGGGTCGCGGCGTAGGAGGTGCCGGCGACGAAGCGCATCATCGGCCCGAACATCGGGGCGGCGAGCGAGCCGACGAAGTACAGGCCGGGCACCGAGGACTCGAACCCCGCGCCCAGATGCGGGGCCCCCGAGCCGGGCACGCGCCGCAGCGCACGCCGCACCTGTGAGGACAGGAAGGAAAGCGCGTCCAGGTCGAGCCGGTATCCGGTGGCGGCCAGCACATGGTCGGCCTCGAGGACCTCCGTGCGGCCGCCCGGCCCGGCGACGGTCAGCCGTACGGCGGCACCGGACGTCTCGGCCCGTACGACCCGGCGCGAGGTGCGCACCGGTACGACGCCCTCGACCCGGTCCCGCAGCCACCAGCCGCCGGAGGGCCGCAGCGCGCGCCGGAACAGCAGCAGCCGGGCCGCGGGGGGCAGAAGCCGTACCCCGCCGGGCGCCCGGCAGACCGCGGCCAGGATCCAGCCGGTGCCCAGGGGCGAGCGGGGCCCGCGGATCCTGCGTGCCCAGGACCGGTCCGGTTCCGGCACCGTCCCCCACAGCACGCTCTTCTCCCGGACCAGCACCTGCGTCCGGGCGCCGGCCTCGTGCAGCAGCGCGGCGCTCTCCAGCGCGGACTGACCGCCGCCGATCACGGCGATGCGCCGGCCGGCGTACCGGGACAGGTCGGTGTGCTGGCTGCTGTGGGACACCGGGGCCCCGACGCCCGGCCCCGCGGGTGCGAGCCGCCGCAGTTCTTCGGGGACGTGGGCCAGTCCGCTCAGACCGGTGGCCACGACCACGGCCCGGGCCGCCAGCTCACGGCCGTCGTCCAGCCGTACGGCGAACCCCGGGCCGGGCGGGTCCGGCCGGACGCAGACCACCCGTGCCGGCTCCACCTCGCCGACGTACCGCTTCTGGAACCACTGCCCGTAGCGGACGAACACCTCGCACGGGATCGGCGTCAGCTCGGTCAGCTCCGGCTCGCCGTGCAACCGGAGGAAGTCCGCCAGCCGTCCGCCGGGCTCCGGTGCGGACAGATCGACGGCGTCGGGCGTCGACTTCAGGAACATCCCGGTCGCCATGGCGTGCCGCCAGCTGCCCATGACCTCCCCGAACACGCGCACCGGGACGCCCGCGTCCCGCAGATGCGCGGCGACCGACAGCCCGTACGGCCCGGCGCCGATCACCACGAACGGAAGCGGCCGGCTCCCCGGCGGCGCTCCCCCGGGAACGGGCCGCCGCCCCGGAAACGACTGCGTCATGCATCCCCCCGTCGGTCCCCCGCCGCCCTCCCCATGGCCGGCGTGACACTCCGAACGGGCGCGCCGGCACGCACCGCCGCGCTCCTCCCCCTTCCGCCGCTCAGTGTTACCCATGGCCCGGTGCCGGAATGCGGCTTTGGGGCATGTTGCCGAAAAACGATGGAGCCGTCCCATGCGGACTCCCGCCGTCCGGGCGGGACGACGGGAGTCGGCGGTCGGGTTCCGGCCGGGTCCTGGTCGGATCCTTCGGGGCCTGGCCGGGCTCTAGTGGTCCGTGGCGGCCGGGGAGCCGACCGCGGGCGGTGCGCTCATCAGCTTCCCGAACAGGGCCATGCAGGTGGAGCAGTGCCCGGCCCGCTGTGCGCTCGCGCCGTCGACGTGCTGACTGAGGGTCTGGCCGCACAAGGTGGTGGTCGTCCGTTTGGCCATGACGTGCCAGACCAGTGTTCCTCCGGGCTTCTCGGCTCCTGCACACATCTCGTACATGATCGGCTCCACTCCCTCGATGGACGCCTCTCTCGCTCCAGGAGACCCCGGGCGGGCCGTTCATACGTCGTTACGAACGGCCATTCAGGTGAAAGGCCGCCAGGGAACGGGGTCCGGCCGCCGGGCCCGGTGTCACCGCTTCGTGCCGTTGTGCCGGGCGATACGGGTGATACGGGCGCCCCTGCGCTTGCCCACCGGGACCCACCGCGTTTCCGGGCTGCCCCATGACGGTCCTCACGGCCTCCGGGGCCGCACCGGGCACGTCCTCCGCGTGGATGTCCGTGGCTGTCTAACGCGTCACACAAAACCGGGGACGGCCGTCGTATCGCACCATGAACCGCCCGATCTCGTCGCAGAGCGTTGCCGGACGCCGTTTTTCACTACCGCCAGTAACATGCTCAACTTTGACGCAGGTGCTTCCTACTGACGAGTAGGGCCCACCTCGCTGTCAGACACCTCTCTGCGAAGGATCCCTCATGTCGTCTTCGGATGATGCTCTGCAGCAAGCACGTTTCGACTACGAGGAACACAGGCGCACCTGCCGCCAGTGCCATGCCCACGGCGCGCAGTGCGCCGTGGCCAAGCACCTTCTGCGCATCTACAACAACGCCCGCAGGGGTCTCAGTCGCGCCCAATAGGTCCCGCGGAGGGCGAAAGGGCGGCG
>NZ_MUME01000144.1 GCF_002155915.1 Streptomyces thermovulgaris
CGTCGAGGCGCTGCGCCGGGTCGGTGATGTGGAGCCCCTGCTCCAGTTCGCTCACCCGGCGCAGCGCCTCGACGGCGCCCCGGTCGTCCCCGGCCACGAACCGGGCGTACCCCAGGGCGGCCAGGGCGCGGGAGAGGTACATCAGGTCGCCGTCCTCCTCGGCGTGCCCGACCGCCTCCTGGGCCAGCTCCAGCGCCCGCCCGGTGTCGCCGCCGGACGCCTCGGCGTAGGAGGCCAGCATCGCGGAGGCGCTCTCGCCGATGCCGGTGTCCCGGGCCATCCGCAGGCTCTCCCGGGCCAGGTCCAGGGCCCGGCCGCAGTGCCCCGCGCGCAGTTCGGTCTCGGCGAGCAGACGCAGATAGTGCACCTCGCTCTCGACCATCCCGCGCCGCCGCACCTCGCGCAGCAGCCCGGTGATGGTGGAGCGGGCCTCGGCCAGCTGGTCGTTCATCAGCAGCCAGCGGAAACGGGCCGAGCCGACACCGTTGTGGTGGCAGGCCACATACGGGTCCTGAGGCTCCTTCAGCGCCCGCTTGATGGTGACGGGGGCGTCCGGATGGCCCATCAGGGTCTCGGTGGAGGCCTGGAAGGCGAGCGCCATGAGCTCGGTGCGCCGGTCCCGGCCGCGCGCGGCCAGCTCCGCCGCGTGCGCGGCCTCCCGGCGGGCCTCGGCGAAGTCGCCCTGGACGACCAGGCCGCGCCAGGCCAGCTGGTAGTGGACCTGGGCGAGCAGCCGCGGGTCGTCACCGGCGTCGGCCAGCGCCTGCGGGAAGACGGCGTCCACGTCGCCGAGGGCCTGACCGGCGGCCTCGATCACCACCATCCAGGCCCGCACCCGCTGCGCGGGCACGGTGGCCCGGGTCAGCACCTCGCGGGCGATGTCCCGGGCGAGGTCCACCTCACCGGCGGTGATGGCGTCCTCGGCGGCCTGCAACCGTCTGGTGTCCGGGCCCGGGTCGCCGTCGGCCGGGGTGTGCCGGGCGGCGAGCAGCCCCAGCGAGGCGGCCACCGAGGGGGCGCCGCGGTCCCGGGCCAGCGCGGCGGCCCCGGCGATCCGGTCGGCCACCTCCGGGTCGGTGCCGGTGGTGGCCAGGGCCAGGTGCCGGGCCCGCTCGATCGGGTCGGAGGCCGCGGTGGACAGGGCGGCGTGGGCGGCCCGCCGCTCCTGGGCGGGGGCCTCCGCGTACAGCGCGGCGGAGATCAGCGGGTGCGCGAACCGTACGGCCGGGTCCTCCGGCTCGGTGGCCAGCAGCCCGAGTTCGGCGGCCTGCGCGCACTCCGCCTCGGCGTTCGTCCGGCCGGCCGCGTGCAGCAGGGCGGGGGTGGGGCGGGCGCCGGCGCTGGCCACGAGCAGGGTGCGGCGGGCCTCGTCCGACAGCATCTCCAGCCGGTTGAGCACCAGGGCGCGCAGCGAGGTCGGCACCGGCAGCGGCTCGCCCGGCCGCAGCGGGGTGGAGTTCCCGGCCAGGGCGCGGCCCAGCTCCAGCGCGAACAGGGGATTGCCGCCGCTGGTGCGGTGGATCTCGCGGACCGTGGAGCGGGGCAGACCGGTGTAGCCGCGGTGGTCGAGCAGGGCCGAGACCTGGGGCCGGGTGAGCGGGCCCAGCCGGACGGAGAGGGTGTCGGGCGGGCAGGTGCGCAGATGACGGTCGTACTCCCCGTCCTCGGCACGGTCCTCGGTGCGCACCGCGCACAGCATCTGCACGGGGGTCTCGCCCAGGCGCCGGGCGGCGAAGCCCAGCAGTTCGGCGCTGGCCGAGTCCAGCCACTGCAGATCGTCGGCGACCATCAGGACCGGGCCCTTCGCGGCGAGCGCGCGCAGCGCGGACAGCACGGCCAGCCGCAGGGCGAGACCGTCACGCTGCAGGGTGGACTCGCCGCGCCCGGTGAGCGCCGACTCCAGCGCGGTGCGCTGGGCGGCGGGCAGTGCGCCGGACACCTCGTCCAGGACCAGGCCGAAGAGGTCGGCCAGGGCCAGGAAGGGCAGGTGGGATTCGGACTCGGTGGCGGAGCAGCGCAACACGGTGCGGGCCTTCGGCGCGTATTCCGCGGCCAATGCCCGCAGCACGGTCGACTTTCCTATTCCGGCCGGCCCGTGGAACAGCACACTCCCGCCGCGCGCGAGCTGCTCGCGTGCCGCCGCGGACGGCTCCTCCTGGCCTATGACCAGGTCGGAGCGGTAGCCCGCAGGGCCCTTGAAGTCCCGTCGCACGGTCACCGCTCCCCTCGTGTGTCGTGTGCGGGGCAAATTCTAGGCAACGGGGCCCTGAATTTCGGACGGACGGGGTGGTGAGGGAAATAACAGCGGCTGACACGTGACCGAATTCAAAGCACCGCCGAATGAATACAAGCCCTCGTGCGCACGTGCGTACAGCAGGGGCCTCGACGGTACCGCCCTCCTGCCGCCGGCGGTACTCCCGCCGGTGTCCCCGCCCGCCCTCCTGCCGCCGGCCAAGGGCCCCGGCGCCCATGGGCTGCGGCCCAGGGCCCTCCTCTGCGACGGCTACGGCAGCGCCCCGGCACGGCGGGCCGCCGCCACCGCCTCTCCCCGGGTGTGGGCGCCCAGCTTGCGCATGGCCGAGCGCAGGTAGCCCTTCACCGTCTCCGGACGCAGACCCAGCCGGGCCGCCGCGGCGGCATTGGTCGCACCGCCGGCCACGCAGGCCAGCACATCGATCTCCCGCGGGGTCAGGCCGACCTCCTCCCCCGAGGCGGGAGACGCGGTCAACAGGCCGCAGGCACTGAGCAGTTCGGCACGCAGATCCGGGTCCGTGATCCTCGGGGCCAGGGCGCGCAGGGCCGCGTGGGCCTCACGGACCTGCTCCCAGGCGGGACCGGAGGCGGGCTCGCAGCGGGCCGCCGTCAGCAGGTCCTGCGCCTCCTCCCGCGCCACCAGCGCCTGCTCCACGTCCCGCGCCGCCTCCACCGCCGCGCTCAGCGTGCGGTCGCCCAGCGGCTGGGCCGTGCGCAGCGCGCCGTACAGCACCCCGCGCACCCGGCGCCGCACCACCACCGGCACCGCCAGCACCGAGCGCAGCCCCTCCGCGGCGACCGGGGCGTCGTACTCGTGGCTGATGCGGCGCGAGAGCGAGTAGTCCGTCACCGCGCACGGGCGGCCCAGCGCCACCGCCTTGCCGCCCAGCCCGTTCCCCGAGGTCACCGCGAGCGCGTTCAGCGCCTGCGTCCTGGTACCGGTCAGCTCGCTGATCCGCACCCAGGACCGGCCCGGCTCGACCAGCCCGCCGAAGGCGACGGGCAGCCCCGTCGTGCGCCGCAGCCGCATCAGCGCGGCCCGGATCTCCACCGCCCCGGACGCGTCCGCCGTCACCCGCTCGCCCCTTCGTCGCGGCTCTCCCGCACCACCCCCCGTTCGGGGGTGGTGAGACTCACGTCACTGATTACACGATGTGACAGAGCCACCCGGCAATGGTTCGGCGGCACCGGCCGGAGCGTGCGGAGGCGAACGACCGAGCGAGCAGGAGGACGGATGACGACGGCGACGGAGCTCTTCCGCAGGGCGCGGGACTTCCTGCTGGAACACCGGGAGGACTACGCCACGGCGTACGCCGGCTTCGAGTGGCCCCGCCCCGAGTACTTCAACTGGGCGCTGGACTGGTTCGACGTCATCGCCGAGGGGAACGACCGCACCGCCCTGCACATCGTCGAGGAGGACGGCACCGAGACCCGCCTCTCCTTCGCCGAGATGGCCGAGCGCTCCAACCGCGTCGCCAACTGGCTGCGCGACCGCGGCGTCGCCGCCGAGGACCGCGTCCTCGTCATGCTCGGCAACCAGGCCGAACTGTGGGAGACCGCGCTCGCCGCGATGAAGCTGCGCGCCGTCGTCATCCCCGCCACCCCGCTGCTCGGCCCCGCCGACCTGCGCGACCGCGTCGAACGGGGCCGCGTCAGGCATGTGATCGCGCGCGCCGAGGACACCGCGAAGTTCGCCGGCGTCCCCGGCTCCTACACCCGGATCGCGGTCGGCGGCCCGTCCGAGAAGGGCCGGGCCCCGGAGGGCTGGGATCCGTACGAGGCCGCCCGCACCGCCCCCGCCGCGTTCGTGCCCGACGGCCCCACCCGCGCCGACGACCCGCTGATGCTCTACTTCACCTCGGGCACCACCGCCCGCCCCAAACTGGTCGAGCACACCCACAGCACCTACCCGATCGGGCATCTGGCCACCATGTACTGGATCGGCCTCAGGCCGGGCGACGTGCACCTGAACATCTCCTCGCCCGGCTGGGCCAAGCACGCCTGGTCGAACCTGTTCGCCCCCTGGAACGCCGAGGCGACCGTCTTCGTCCACAACTACAGCCGCTTCGACGCGGCCCGGCTGATGACCGAGATGGACCGCGTGGGCGTCACCACCTTCTGCGCCCCGCCGACCGTGTGGCGCATGCTCATCCAGGCCGACCTGACCCAGCTGCGCACCCCGCCGCGCGAGGCCGTGGCCGCCGGCGAGCCGCTGAACCCCGAGGTCATCGAGCAGGTCCGGCGGGCCTGGGGCGTGACCATCCGGGACGGCTTCGGACAGACCGAGACCGCCGTGCAGATCGCCAACACCCCCGGCCAGCCGCTGAAGACCGGCTCCATGGGACGGCCCAGCCCCGGCTACCGCGTCGAACTCCTCGACCCCGTCTCCGGCGCGCCCGGCGCGGACGAGGGCGAGATCGCGCTCGACCTGTCCGCACACCCGGTCGGCCTGATGGCCGGCTACCACGGCGATCCGGACCGCACGGCGGAGGCGATGGCCGGCGGCTACTACCGCACCGGGGACGTCGCCTCGCGGGACGAGGACGGATACCTGACGTACATCGGCCGGTCCGACGACGTCTTCAAGGCCTCCGACTACAAGATCAGCCCCTTCGAGCTGGAGAGCGCCCTGCTGGAGCACGAGGCGGTCGCCGAGGCGGCCGTCGTGCCCGCGCCGGACCCGCTGCGGCTGGCGGTGCCGAAGGCGTACGTCGTCCTCGCCGAGGGCTGGGAGCCGGGCCCCGACACCGCGAAGGTCCTCTTCGAGCACTCCCGGGAGACCCTCGCCCCCTACAAGCGCATCCGCCGGCTGGAGTTCGGCGATCTGCCCAAGACCGTCTCCGGCAAGATCCGCCGGATCGAGCTGCGCGAGGCCACCGCCCGGGGCTCGCAGAACGAGTATCGCGAGGAGGACTTCCGATGAGCGCCCTGTCCTACGCCCACGGGACCAGCGACGTCCCGCTGCTGGGAGACACCATCGGCGCCAACCTCGACCGGGCCGTCGCCGCGTTCGGCGACCGCGAGGCGCTGGTCGACATACCGTCCGGACGCCGCTGGACCTACGCCGAGTTCGGTGCCGCGGTCGACGAGGTGGCGCGCGGACTGCTCGCCAAGGGCGTGGCCAAGGGCGACCGGGTGGGGATCTGGGCGGTCAACTGTCCCGAGTGGGTGCTCGTCCAGTACGCCACCGCATGCATCGGCGCGATCCTGGTGAACATCAACCCCGCCTATCGCGCCCACGAGCTGGAGTACGTGCTGAAGCAGGCCGGCGTCTCGCTGCTGATCGCCTCGCAGACCCACAAGAGCAGCGACTACCGGGTGCTGGTCGAGCAGGTGCGGGGCGCCTGCCCGGACCTGCGGGAGACGATCTACATCGGCGACGCCTCCTGGGAGGCACTGACGGCGGCGGGAAAGGAAGTGACCTCCGATCAACTCGCCGCCGCCCAGGCAGAGTTGAGCTGCGACGACCCCATCAACATCCAGTACACCTCGGGCACGACCGGCTTCCCCAAGGGCGCCACGCTCTCCCACCACAACATCCTCAACAACGGCTACTGGGTGGGCCGCACGATCGGCTACACCGAGCAGGACCGCGTCTGCATCCCCGTGCCGTACTACCACTGCTTCGGCATGGTGATGGGAAACCTCGCCGCGACCTCGCACGGCGCGTGCATGGTCATCCCGGCGCCCTCCTTCGAGCCCAGAGCGACGCTGGAGGCGGTGCAGCAGGAGCGCTGCACCTCGCTGTACGGGGTGCCGACGATGTTCATCGCCGAGCTGAACCTCCCCGACTTCGCCTCGTACGACCTCTCCTCCCTGCGCACCGGCATCATGGCGGGCTCGCCCTGCCCGGTGGAGGTGATGAAACGGGTCATCACCGAGATGCACATGGAGGAGGTCTCCATCTGCTACGGCATGACCGAGACGTCCCCGGTCTCCCTGCAGACCCGCATGGACGACGACCTCGAGCACCGCACCGCCACCGTCGGCCGGGTGCTGCCGCACATCGAGGTGAAGATCGTCGACCCGGTCACCGGAGTGACCCAACCACGCGGCACGGCAGGCGAGTTGTGCACCCGCGGCTACAGCGTGATGCTCGGCTACTGGAACGAGCCCGACAAGACCGCCGAGGCCATCGACCGGGGACGCTGGATGCACACGGGCGATCTGGCGGTGATGCGCGAGGACGGCTACGTCGAGATCGTCGGCCGCATCAAGGACATGATCATCCGCGGCGGCGAGAACATCTACCCGCGCGAGATCGAGGAGTTCCTCTACGGCCACCCGAAGATCCGCGACGTCCAGGTCGTCGGCGTGCCGCACGAGACGTACGGCGAGGAGGTCCTGGCCTGCGTCATCCCGCGGGACCCGGCAGACCCGCCGAGCCTGGAGGAGCTGCGGGCCTTCTGCACGGACCGGCTGGCCCACTACAAGATCCCCAGTCGGCTGGAGATCCTGGACTCCTTCCCGATGACGGTCTCCGGCAAGGTCCGCAAGGTCGAACTCCGCAAGCGGTACAGCGCATGAACGCCTGCCCCTGAACCCTCCGGGTGCCTCCGGACGCTCCCGGAAGCCGGGGGACGCACCCGCGCCCCCTCCTGGACCCGCGCCCTCCCGTCGCCCGTGCCCGACGGGAGGGCGCACCCACGACACCACCCAGGACGGCGCCCCGGCCCCGCCTGCCCGAGACCACCGACCGCATCCGCACCGGAAGCCGCACACCGGGGCAGCGGGGCGGATCGCCCGGCCCGGCAGCGACCAGACGCCGTGCGGCGGACGGCAGGGCCTGACTCCTCCACCGCAGGACGTACCGGTGCAGGCTTGCCAGGGAGGAGGAGACGTCGGTCTGGTGCGGCGTCAATTCAGAACAAACAGCGGACGGTGGAATGGGGCAACTCTAGGATCAAGCCCTCGGCCAGGCCGTCATGACAGAGAAGCGAGAGGTGCTATGTTCCTTTTGTCGGACTCGATGAAACTGACGAAAACCATGGGGCCTGCTCCGTAAACCCGCAGGTCACGCAGTCTGCTCCCCGCGCATGCGGGGATGGCCCCGACCAGGCGGTGATCCGGGTACTCCGAGCCCTCTGCTCCCCGCGCATGCGGGGATGGCCCCCTTCGCTCGATCGCGCGGCGTGCACGGGCGGCCTGCTCCCCGCGCATGCGGGGATGGCCCCACCGTGATCCGGGGCCGTGCCGCGCTGATCGCCTGCTCCCCGCGCATGCGGGGATGGCCCCGCTGCCGGGGTTCAGGCCCGTGGCCTTGGCGACTGCTCCCCGCGCATGCGGGGATGGCCCCGTCGCGCTCGCGTTCCTGTTGGGCAGGCTGCCCTGCTCCCCGCGCATGCGGGGATGGCCCGGCCGAAATCGTCGAGCCAGTGGATCACGCGTACTGCTCCCCGCGCATGCGGGGATGGCCCCAACCCACGAACCTTGCCCGTTGAGTGGTCATGCTGCTCCCCGCGCATGCGGGGATGGCCCCGTTCCGGTCTGCCTACATAGAGGGGTCCGCAACTGCTCCCCGCGCATGCGGGGATGGCCCCCGGCGGGTGTACGACGCGCAGTCCGGGGAGTGCTGCTCCCCGCGCATGCGGGGATGGCCCCGTCTCTCCCCCACACCAGGCCCCACGACTCGACTGCTCCCCGCGCATGCGGGGATGGCCCCCTGCGGGCACCCATGTAAGGCCGTAGCCGAACCTGCTCCCCGCGCATGCGGGGATGGCCCCACGTTCGGCGACTTGGTGATGAGCGCGACGAACTGCTCCCCGCGCATGCGGGGATGGCCCCGGGCACTCGACCCGCTCAGGGTGGTCACCGCGCTGCTCCCCGCGCATGCGGGGATGGCCCCCCTTTCAGCGCGAGCGCGCTCAGCCTCACGCTCTGCTCCCCGCGCATGCGGGGATGGCCCCGCGTGGGAGGCCGTGGCGAGCCTGGACGCGGCCTGCTCCCCGCGCATGCGGGGATGGCCCCTGCCGGGCGCGACCCTGTACGTGACTCGGCAGCTGCTCCCCGCGCATGCGGGGATGGCCCCCACTCGTCCCCGATCCTGACCTGGCGGGGTGGCTGCTCCCCGCGCATGCGGGGATGGCCCCTAGGAGCAAGAAATGGCTCTGGTCAAGCTGACCTGCTCCCCGCGCATGCGGGGATGGCCCCGCCCGGGTGCGGATCGGGTGAGGCTTGGCCTTCTGCTCCCCGCGCATGCGGGGATGGCCCTTAGGGATATGAGTACCGCGATCATCGCTCGCACTGCTCCCCGCGCATGCGGGGATGGCCCTCCTTGACCCGGAAACGGGTGAAGTTGTCGGCGCTGCTCCCCGCGCATGCGGGGATGGCCCCGGGGCTTGTGGTTCGTAGCGAGCATGATCAGGCTGCTCCCCGCGCATGCGGGGATGGCCCCGGGGCTTGTGGTTCGTAGCGAGCATGATCAGGCTGCTCCCCGCGCATGCGGGGATGGCCCCTCTTTTAGAGCGTCGGCCGCGATATCAGCATCCTGCTCCCCGCGCATGCGGGGATGGCCCCCCAGCGTCCGGGGCACTGCCCGGTCAGGTCACCTGCTCCCCGCGCATGCGGGGATGGCCCCTGGAGGCACCGCGCGAGGATCGCGATCACGGCCTGCTCCCCGCGCATGCGGGGATGGCCCCCAGCGAGACCTCTCGGATCATGCCGTGGATGACTGCTCCCCGCGCATGCGGGGATGGCCCCTCAGGCGTGTTGGTCAGGGCCTTGGCGTCGGGCTGCTCCCCGCGCATGCGGGGATGGCCCCCCGCGTTCATCTTCGTCTTCCAGGCGAAGACCCTGCTCCCCGCGCATGCGGGGATGGCCCCGAGCGGGTCCCCTCCGCAGACGCGGCCCGTGACTGCTCCCCGCGCATGCGGGGATGGCCCCTGGGCGTCGCAGGTGTCTTCGTTGGGGGTGGGCTGCTCCCCGCGCATGCGGGGATGGCCCCAAAGCTCGGTCCCGGCCCGGTGGAAGTGCCGGCTGCTCCCCGCGCATGCGGGGATGGCCCCCCCTGAGAGGGTCAGGGCGTACCGGGCTGCGTACTGCTCCCCGCGCATGCGGGGATGGCCCCTCTCTACGTCCGGCCAGGTGGTGCGCCTCGTCCTGCTCCCCGCGCATGCGGGGACGGCCCCGTCCTGCACGCCCCGCGCACCGGCCGCCACGTCTGCTCCCCGCGCATGCGGGGATGGCCCCATGGCGCCTACGTGGGCGGGGCGGTTCGTCTGCTGCTCCCCGCGCATGCGGGGATGGTCCCTTCCCGAACCTCTTCGGGCAGGAGCCGCCGAACTGCTCCCCGCGCATGCGGGGATGGTCCCTACACCAAGGGTGGGCAGGCGTCCGTGCGGGGCTGCTCCCCGCGCCTGCGAGATGGTCCTGTGCGGGATCCGCAGCCGAAACTGCGGGCTGTGAGGCCTTCAGCGCGGGGGATTACAACGAGCGGGTGGAGCACTGGTCCAACGCAACCGAAATGGTTACCGACGAGCGGTACAACTCCTTCTCAGGGAAACTCGCCGGAGCAGCAACCAATCCGGTTGAGTGGGGCGCCATGGGGGAGTTGAAGCAGGCCAGCCGCTGGAGACCCAGCTTCCGCGTTTTTCGAGCTGTGCATGTGCGCCCCGCGCAGGCCGAAAGAGACAACCTCTCGTCCAAGACGCCCATCGGAAGTCTCGAGACCGCTGCCTAAGGGCTGTCCCG
>NZ_MUME01000145.1 GCF_002155915.1 Streptomyces thermovulgaris
GCCCCCCGGCGAGCAGCCGCCCCCCTCCGGCGGCGGCTCCGCGGGCGGCGGGCCGTACGGCGGCGGCCAGGGCGGCAGCCCCTACGGCCCCGGCGGACCCGGTGGCCCCTACGGCCCCTCCGGCGGCGGGGGAGGCCCCTATGGCGGTGGCGGCGGGCCCTACGGCGGCGGGCCGTACCCCGGCGACCCCCTCGCCGGCATGCCCCCGCTCGCCGACAGCGGCAGACGCACCCTCGCCCGGCTCATCGACCTGGTCCTGGTGGGGATCGTCGCCGCACTGATCACCTGGGCGCTGGGGATCAACGAGTACACGGTGAACGCCGAGAACGTGCGGGTCGGCAGGTCCGTGGCGCAGTCGGTGATCGGAGTGGTGCTCTATGTGGCCTACGACACCTTCATGACCGCCAGGAACGGCGGGCAGACCCTCGGCAAGAAGTGGCTCGGTCTGCGGGTGGCCGATCTGCGCGACGGCTCCACCCCGTCCGTCCCGACCGCACTGGCACGTGCGGCGGTGCTGTGGGTCCCGAGCTGGTTCTGCTGCGCCTGTCTCTGGCTGCTGATCTGCGGCGGCTGGAGCTTCTTCGACCGTCCCTACAAGCAGGGCCTGCACGACAAGGCGGCCAAGACGGTGGTGGTCAGCACCAAGTGACGGCGGGGGACACCGGGGTGACCCCGGGCCGATGCGCGGCCCGGGGCGAACGACGGCTCAGGAGGCCGTGCGTCCCCGCATCGACTCCGCTCCCGCCGACACCGGCTCCCGCCGCACCCTCACCGTCGCCGGCCGGCCGGACGGCCGTACCGTGCGCGTCTTCGGCAGCGGTGCCGTCAGGGCGACCACAAGGCCCAGGGCCAGCGCCGACACGGCGACGACCACGATCCCCGGGCCCGAACTCGTCCCGGACAGCAGCAACATGACGAGCGTCGAGAAGATCACGGTGCAGGAGCCGTAGACGAGCTGCGCGGCAGTCGGACGAGGCATGGCAATCGGTCCTCGGGAAGGGGGTCTTCCCCCGTGCCTCTTGCTGGGGGGAGTACACGGACAGGGATCTACGGGTGCGACAAGGATGCCGCCTGGGTTTCACCGGCTTCCGAACGTTCCGCCCAACGACTTTACCGGCTGTGTGCCCAAGGGGAACCGTCGGTAAGCGTGGCCCGGCCCGCGGTACCGGTGCACAGGGGGCGCACGGAGTCATGCGGTCCGCATGGCGGACGAAATCGCGCGCCCGTTCGGGGCGTCGTGCCCGGCCGGCTCCTTCGGCCCGCCGTCGCCTCGCGTCCGCACGGCGGACGCGCTCCATAGAACAGTTGACCTGTCCAAGTCAAGATCTGTATTTTCTCGTCAACCTCTAGTCAAATGTCGTCACTTGACTACACGCGTTGATCGCACGTGGACATTTCCTTGGTCCCAAGACCCCCTTCCGCGTGCGCAAACGCGTCAGGGGAGGACATCAAGTGACGAGCAGACCCCGGACGTTCAGAACGGCCGCGATCGGTGTCGCGTTCGCGGCGGCCACCGCCACGTTCTCGACGTCGACCGTGGCTCAGGCCGCCGAGCCGGCCGCCACACCGGCCGCCGTGACGGCCGGCCCCGCCTCCGAGCACCGGCACGACCCGCAGCCGGTCGAGCAGCACGCGCACGATCTGGACGGTCCGCTGAGCCAGACTCAGAAGGCCCAGCGCCAGGAGGCCTTGAACCAGCTCATCTCCGGCAAGACCAAGGTCCAGAACCGGCACGGCTCCAAGGTCGTCCAGCTCAAGGGCAAGAAGGGCGACACCAAGTACGTCGAGCTGGGCCGGGAGAAGACCGACAAGATCTTCGTCATCCTGGTCGAGTTCGGTGACCAGATCGACCCGCGGTACGGCGGCACGCCCGGCCCGCTGCACAACCAGATAGCCGAGCCGGACCGCACCAAGGACAACTCGACGGCCTGGCAGAAGGACTACAACCGCAAGCACTTCGAGGAGCTGTACTTCGGCACCGGCAAGAACGTCGAGTCGGTCAAGAAGTACTTCGAGAAGCAGTCCTCGGGCCGCTACTCGGTCGAGGGCGAGGTCTCCGACTGGGTCAAGGTGCCCTACAACGAGGCCCGTTACGGCAACAACGCCTGCGGCTCCAGCAACTGCCCGAGCGTGTGGAACGTCGTCAGCGACGGCGTCAACGCCTGGGTCGCCCAGCAGAAGGCGGCCGGCATGACCGACGCCCAGATCAAGGAGAAGCTGGCCCAGTACGACCAGTGGGACCGCTACGACTACGACGGCGACGGCGACTTCAACGAGCCGGACGGCTACATCGACCACTTCCAGATCGTGCACGCCGGTGAGGACGAGTCCGCCGGCGGCGGCGCCCAGGGCACCGACGCGATCTGGGCGCACCGCTGGTACGCCTTCGGCACCGACGCCGGCGCCACCGGCCCCGAGTTCAACAAGCTCGGCGGCGCGCAGATCGGCAACACCGGCATCTGGGTCGGCGACTACACCATCCAGCCGGAGAACGGCGGCCTCGGCGTCTTCGCCCACGAGTACGCCCACGACCTCGGCCTGCCGGACGCCTACGACACCGCCGGCGGCGAGAACTCCACCGGCTTCTGGACGCTGATGTCCTCCGGCTCCTGGCTCGGCCGGGGCAAGGACTCCATCGGCGACCTGCCGGGCGACATGAACGCCTGGGACAAGCTGCAGCTGGGCTGGCTGAACTACGACACCGCCAGGGCCGGCGTGAAGTCCTGGCACAAGCTGGGACCGGCCGAGTACAACACCAAGTACCGGCAGGCCGTGGTGGTCTCCCTGCCCGACAAGGCGGTCACCACCGAGATCGTCCCCCCGGCCCAGGGCGCCACCCAGTGGTGGAGCGGCAGCGGCGACAACCTCAGGAACACCCTGACCCGGTCCGTGGACCTCACCGGCCGGACGTCGGCCACCCTCACCCTCGACGGCTGGTACGACATCGAGGCCAACTACGACTACCTCTACACCGAGGTCTCCACCGACGGCGGCGCCAGCTTCACCGCCCTGGACGGCACGGTGGACGGCCGGCCGATCCCGCGCGACGGCAGTGACAAGCCCGCCCTGACCGGCAGCAGCGACGGCTACCGGAAGCTGTCGTACTCCCTGGACGCGTACGCCGGCCAGAAGATCCAGCTCCGCTTCCGCTACCAGACCGACGGCGGTGTGGCCCAGAAGGGCTTCGCGGCCGACTCGATCACGCTGACCGCGGACGGCACGGTGCTCTTCGCGGACGACGCCGAGAGCGCGGACCCGGCGTGGACGGCGAACGGCTTCTCCCGGATCGGCGCGTCCTTCACCAAGGACTACAAGCAGTACTACATCGCCGAGAACCGGCAGTACGTGTCGTACGACACCACGCTGAGGACCGGCCCGTACAACTTCGGCTTCACCGGCACCGACCGTCCGAACTGGGTGGAGCACTTCCCGTACCAGAACGGTCTGCTGATCTGGAAGTGGGACACCTCCCAGACGGACAACAACACCAGCCAGCACCCGGGCACCGGTCTGATCCTCCCGGTCGACTCGCACCCGGACGCGCTGCGGTGGTCCGACGGCACGCTGATGCGCAACCGCATCCAGACCTACGACGCGACGTTCAGCACCTACCGCACGGACGGCATCACCCTGCACAAGGAGGGTGTGGCCACGCGGATCAAGTCGTCGAAGGGCGTGTCGGTCTTCAACGACCACACCCACACCTACTGGGACCCGGCGAACCCGGGCGGCAGCGTCAAGGTCACTGACACCAACACCAAAATCAAGATCGTCAAGGAGCCCAAGGACGGCTCCACGATCGAGATCGAGGTGGACAAAGCCGTGAAGTGACCGGCGTTTGAGCAGGTCAGACGCGTGCCGGCGGCGACCCTCTGGCGGGTTGCCGCCGGTTCGTGTTTAGTGCCTGCTGTCGCTCTCTTATTGACACCGATGCCGACACCGACACCGACACCGACCGGAACGGGGATGTGACCGCATGGCCGCAGGAGGTTTCTGCAAGCTGCCGGACAGCACCGTGGTGGTGGCGCTGAACCTGCCCGGCCCCGCCCCCGACGGCGTCGGCGGCGTCCGGGTGCTCGTCCACGCCCACAACCGCGCCCGCGCCCTGACCCGTCTGCGCAACCTGGGGCTGCGGGCGGTCTACCTGCGCGGCAACGCGGCGCCGCCCACCCCGGACGAGGTCACCGCGGTCCTGCACCACCCCGACGGCCTGATATGGCGCACCCTCCCCGAGAACTCCGTCGACGCCCCGGAGCTGTGGCACCCGATCAGGACCCTGCTGCGCCGCGGGACGGCGGCGGCACGTGTGTGACGCCGGCCGCGGGCACCCATGCGCAAGTGAACACACATTCGACCTGAAGGTCCGCCCCCAGGGCGCGTCCAGGATCTGCCCGAGGGGTGCGTCCCGCGCGAGGACGGGGAGGGACGGCGGGCGGCAGGGCCGCGAGCGGCGGGTGCGCTCGTGCGGACGGTGACACCGGGCGGAAGGCGACGCCGCGGGGGACGGCGGCGCCGGGCGAAGGGGCGGCGGCGCGGGAACAGCGGCGGCGGCCGGCCGTCCGGGGCCGGCGGGCCGGGTCAGGCGACGACCGGCTTGCCCATGAGCTCCACGCCCGCCTGACGCAGTTCCTCCAGCGCCCGCTCGGTGGTCTCCTGGCTCACCCCGGCGGTGAAGTCCAGGAGGACCCGGGTGCGGAAGCCCTCCTTGACGGCGTCCAGGGCGGTGGCGCGGACGCAGTGGTCCGTGGCGATGCCGACCACGTCCACCTCGTCGATCTCGTGGGCCCTGAGCCAGTCGGCCAGGGACACCCCGTTCTCGTCCGTGCCCTCGAAGCCGCTGTAGGCCGCCGAGTAGGCGCCCTTGTCGAAGACGGCGTCGAGCGCGCCGGAGGCGACGGCGGGGGCGAAGTTCGGGTGGAAGCCCACGCCCTCGGTGCCCGCGACGCAGTGGGCGGGCCAGGAGCGGACGTAGTCGGGCTCGTCGGCGAAGTGGCCGCCGGGTGCGATGTGGTGGTCGCGGGTGGCCACCACGTGGTGGTAGCCGGGGGAGTCCCCGGAGTTCTCGGCTCCCTCCGGGCGGGGAGGGCTCCCCTGTCCGATCAGCTCGGTGATCGCGGCGGCGACGTCGGCGCCCCCGGCCACCGCGAGGCTGCCTCCCTCGCAGAAGTCGTTCTGCACATCGACGACGATCAAGGCGCGGCGCATGGTCTGTGCCCTTCGGCTATCGGTTCGGTGGGACGGGATTCGGTGGGATGAGACGGGTGCACTGAAAGAAGCGGATGAATCGGGTGAAGTGCCTCGGAGTGATGCATGGGGTGAAGAGGGCGAGGAGGAAAAAGAGGGCGGAAGGGTGCGGAGCCCGGCGGTGCGGCCACGGTGCGGCGGGCCGGGCGGGAGGACGCCTTCGGCGGCACGGGCGCGGTCGGCGGTACGAGGAAGCGGTGCACCGCTTTTAGTTACCCGAGCCCCCGTGGACGTACTCCGTCGGAAGGACGGGTTCCCCGCGGGAGAGCTGTGTCGCGGACAGCGGCAGATTGGCGCGGGCGGCCTTGTGGCGCTCCCGGGCCACGTCCAGCGGCTCGCGGGCGACCACCTCGCCGCCCTTGATCAGCTCGACCAGCAGCTGGCGGTCGGCCAGCTCCTTGGGCACCGGCCCGGTGCCCACCACCTCGGCCTCCGCGACCCCGTACGCGTCCAGCCGGCGCGCCGCCCACTTGCGCCCGCCGATGGAGGTCTTGCCGCCGGTGGACCTCTTCGCCACCGGCACCAGGGGCGCCCCCGGGTCGTCGCTCTCGGCGCGGGCGACCAGCTTGTAGACCATGGAGGCCGTCGGATGGCCGGATCCGGTCACCAGCTGGGTGCCGACCCCGTAGGCGTCCACCGGCGCCGCCGCGAGCGAGGCGATGGCGTACTCGTCCAGGTCCGAGGTGACGATGATCTTCGTGTTCCGGGCGCCCAGCTCGTCCAGCTGCCGGCGCACCCGGTGCGCGACCAGCAGCAGGTCGCCGGAGTCGATGCGCACCGCGCCCAGCTCGGGCCCGGCGACCTCCACGGCCGTACGGACCGCCTCGGCGACGTCGTACGTGTCCACCAGCAGCGTCGTGCCCCGGCCCAGCGAGTCGACCTGCGCCCGGAAGGCGTCCCGCTCGCTGTCGTGCAGCAGGGTGAAGGCATGGGCGGAGGTGCCGACGGTCGGGATGTTGTAGCGGAAGCCGGCGGCCAGGTCCGAGGTGGAGGCGAACCCGCCGATGTAGGCGGCGCGGGCGGCGGCCACCGCGGCCAGCTCGTGGGTGCGGCGGGCGCCCATCTCGATCAGCGGGCGGTCACCGGCGGCCGAGGCCATCCGGGAGGCGGCGGCCGCGATCGCCGAGTCGTGGTTGAGGATCGACAGGATCACGGTCTCCAGCAGCACGCACTCGCCGAACGTCCCCTCCACCCGCATGACCGGCGAGCCGGGGAAGTAGACCTCCCCCTCGGGGTAGCCCCAGATGTCGCCGCTGAAGCGGTAGCCGGCGAGCCACTCCAGCGTCGTGTCGTCGACGACCCCGCGGCGGTGCAGGAAGCGGAGCACGTCCTCGTCGAAGCGGAAGTTCTCCACCGCGTCCAGCACCCGCCCGGTGCCGCACACGACGCCGTAGCGGCGTCCGTCGGGCAGCCGCCGGGCGAAGACCTCGAAGACACTGCGCCGCCCGGCGGTCCCGGCCTTCAGGGCGGCCTGCAGCATGGTCAGCTCGTAGTGGTCCGTGAAGAGCGCCGTCGAGGGAACACTCACCGGCAGCCCGAGATCCGCATCCACCAGAGCTCTCCTAAAGAACATGTCCTGCGAGACGCCCCCGGTGGTGCCCGGGGGTCCGGGGCGGTTCCCCGGGATACGCACGGCATCGGATCGTACCCCCATCTCGTCAGTCTGACGAGATGGGGTCCTCGGGGAGATCGCAGCGATGCCCGTTTGTGCGTGTACCCCCCTGGGATGGCAGCATGGGCCGTGTGACGGTAGCCGCACCCATCGAGATCGAGAAGACCGAGTCGGCGGAGGACGTCTCCGCCGTACCTGAACCCGACGTCCCCTGGGTGACGATCGTCCACAACGACCCCGTCAACCTCATGAGCTATGTCACGTACGTCTTCCAGACGTACTTCGGCTACTCCAAGGAGAAGGCCACCAAGCTCATGCTCGACGTCCATCACAAAGGCCGGGCGGTCGTCTCCAGCGGGACACGCGAGGAGATGGAACGGGATGTGCAGGCCATGCACGGCTATGGTCTGTGGGCCACCCTCCAGCAGGATCGGAAGTAGCGAACTCCCTTCATGGCAGGACACTTCGAACCGCTCCCCGGCGGTGGCGCGGCCATCGCTCTCGACGAGGTCGAGATCTCCATCCTCCGCTCGCTGGCCGTGCAGCTCCTGGAGCTCATCGGTCCCGGCCCCGCCGGGGACGCCTCCGGCGACCCGCTCGCCGAGCTGTTCGCCGAGGGCCCGAGCGAACCGCCCTCCGATCCGGCGCTGAGACGGCTCTTCCCGGACGCCTACAGCGACCCCGAGAAGCCTCCCGCCGACCCGGAGGAGGCCGCCGAGCAGCGGGCCCGTTCGGCGGAGTTCCGCCGCTACACCGAGGGCGACCTGCGCGCCGGCAAGCGCGAGAACGCCCTCGCGGTGGTCCACGCGCTCAACGCGCTCACCCCCGCCGGCGAGGGCGGGGCGGTGCTGGAGCTGTCCGCGGAGGACTCCAAGCGGTGGCTCGGCACGCTCAACGACCTGCGGCTGACGATCGGTTCCCGGCTGGAGATCACCCATGAGGACGACACCGACGCCCTCTACGGCCTGCCGGACGACGACCCGCGCAAGCCGATGGTGATGGCCTATCTGTGGCTGGGCGGTCTTCAGGAGACCCTTGTCTCCACTCTCATGCCGTAATCCCCGGGCCCTTTTCGGACTCCTTCCGGATTTCTCGCGAACACCTTCCGGACCTCTGCCGATTTGTTCCTGTCCGGGTGTCTTCCGTGTTCGCTCAGAGGATCCTCAAATCCGGATAACGATCCGGCCACCGTGATGGTCGGCTATGGTCATTTTCCGTGCGGTTTGTCCGCTTCTCCCTGTGGAGTCCCTCACACGCCTGTTCGACGATCAGTGCCGCGGTCGTGGTACACCTTCACGACCACGCGGCGAACGCCACCGCGTTCCGCCGGGTGTGCCGCCGGGCCTGAACGGCCGGGCAGGCACAACTCCATCCATCCTGGGGGGATTCGGACCCGATCCAGGGCCTCACACGGTCCGGGTCGGCATGGAGAAAGGCGCAACCTCATGACCTCACCGCAGGTCACCGAAGCCCCAGAAGAGGGGTACGAGCGCGGACTTGGCGCACGTCAGGTCCAGATGATCGCCATCGGCGGCGCGATCGGCGTCGGCCTCTTTTTGGGAGCCGGGGCGAACATCGCCAAGGCTGGGCCCAGTCTCATCGTCATGTACGCCCTCGCAGGCGTGATCATCTTCTTCATTATGCGGGCCCTCGGCGAGCTTCTGCTCTACCGCCCGGTCTCGGGCTCCTTCGCGGAGTACTCCCGGGAGTTCCTCGGTCCGTTCTTCGGCTACTTCACCGCCTGGACGTACTGGTTGATGTGGGTGGTGATCGCCATGGCCGAGCTGACGGCCGCCGCGATCTACATCAACTACTGGTTCCCGGCGATCCCGCAGTGGATCACCGCCCTGACCTTCCTGATCATGCTCTTCGGCGCCAACCTGATCTCCGTCAAGCTGTTCGGGGAGATCGAGTTCTGGTTCTCGATGGTCAAGGTCACCGCGATCATCGGCATGATCGTCATCGGTCTGGGCGTTCTCACCTTCGGCTTCAGCGCCGCCGGCGACACCGCCACCGTGGCCAACCTCTGGCAGTTCGACGGCTTCTTCCCCAAGGGCATCGGCTCCTCCCTGATGACCCTGCAGGGCGTGATGTTCGCCTACCTCGCCGTCGAGCTGGTCGGCGTCACCGCCGGCGAGTCGAAGAACCCGGAGAAGACCCTCCCCAAGGCGATCAACACGCTGCCCTGGCGCATCGCCCTGTTCTACGTCGGCGCCCTCACCGTGATCCTGTGCGTGGTGAAGTGGACCGAGTTCGGCCCGGACGTCAGCCCCTTCGTGAAGGCGTTCGCGGTCATCGGCATCCCGGCCGGCGCGGGCATCGTCAACTTCGTGGTGCTCACCGCGGCCCTGTCCTCCTGCAACTCCGGCATGTACTCCACCGGCCGGATGCTGCGCACCCTCGCGGACAACGGCGAGGCACCCCGGGTCTTCCGCCGCCTGTCCGCCACCCGGACGCCGGCGCTCGGCATCGCGGCCTCCGTCGCCTTCATGGGCATCGGTGTGGTGCTGAACTACGTCGTCCCGGAGAAGGCCTTCGGCTACGTCACCTCCGTCGCCACCGCGGCCGGCATCTGGACCTGGTCGATGATCCTGATCAGCCACATCCGGTACCGGCGGGCCGTCGAGGCGGGCCGGCTGCGCGCCTCCTCCTTCCCGGCGCCGGGCGGCTCGGTCTGCTCCTGGATCGCCCTCGCGTTCCTGCTGCTCGTCACCGGCATGATCGCCGTGGACGCCGAGGTCCGCGTCTGCCTGTACGTGATGGCCGTCTGGGCCGTCGCCCTCTGCATCGGCTGGGCCGTGCTCAAGAACCGCAACCCGCAGGTCACCGAGCGCCGCGAGCCCCAGCTGGAGAAGACCGGCTGACCCGGCCGGACCCCCCGGACCGGACGCCCGGCGGAGGCGGGACCACCTGACACCCGCCTCCGTGGCCGCTCAGGGCGTCCGTCATACGAGCCGCCCCGTATCGCCATCCGATACGGGGCGGCCGTCTGTCTATGCTGGCCCCCATGCTGACCCTCACCCAGGCCCTCTACGACCAGATCGTCGCCCACGCCCGCAGGGACCACCCGGACGAGGCGTGCGGCGTCGTCGCCGGCCCCGCCGGCTCCGGCCGGCCCGAGCGCTTCATCCCCATGGTGAACGCGGCCCGCTCGCCCACCTTCTACGAGTTCGACTCGCAGGACCTGCTCAGGCTGTACCGGGAGATGGACGAGCGCGACGAGGAGCCGGTCGTCATCTACCACTCCCACACCGCCACCGAGGCCTACCCCTCCCGCACGGACATCGCCTACGCCAACGAGCCGAACGCCCACTACGTCCTGGTGTCCACGGCCGACACCGACGGACTCGGCGAGTTCCAGTTCCGCTCGTTCCGCATCGTGGACGGCGAGGTCACCGAGGAGGAGGTCAAGGTGGTGGACGCCTACTGAGCCGGCCCTGCGCACACCGGTCCGCGCCGTCCGCGCAGGTCCCCGCACCCCCTCGGCCGCGCATCGTCTCGCATCATGGATGAACACCGTCCACGGGACGGGATCGCACTCCAGGTCCCGGACCGGGAATCGATACGATGCCCCCATGGTTTTCAACGACGTGAACGGTCAGGCGCCGGGCATGCTGCTCGTGGCGCGGCGGCACGTCGACCTGTGCAGGCTGAACAGCGCCATCTGTTGACGTCCCCTGCCGCCGCACGGCCGTGAGCCGCGGCGCTCCCCCAGTGCCGAGAGCTTGGGGGACTCCCAGCGCGCCCCCGAACCGAACGACACCTCTTCCCGACAGGAGCCCGCAACCATGGCCATCGAGGTCCGCATCCCCACCATCCTCCGCCAGTACACCAACGGCCAGAAGGCCGTGGAAGGAAACGGGGAGACCCTCGCCGAACTCTTCGCCGACCTCGAGACCCGGTACCCGGGCATCCAGGCCCGCATCGTGGAGGGCGACCAGCTGCGCCGCTTCGTCAACGTCTACCTGAACGACGAGGACGTCCGCTTCCTGGACGGCATCTCCACCAAGGTCGCCGACGGCGACAACGTCACGATCCTGCCGGCCGTCGCCGGCGGCATGCGCTGATCGGCCACGGACAGCGATGCGCTACGACTCTCCTCTGGCCGCGGTGGGCAACACCCCCCTGGTGCGCCTGCCGCGGCTGTCACCGTCCGCCGACGTCCGCATCTGGGCGAAGCTGGAGGACCGCAACCCGACCGGATCGGTCAAGGACCGGCCCGCCCTGCACATGATCGAGCAGGCGGAGAAGGACGGCCGCCTCACCCCGGGCTGCACGATCCTCGAGCCGACCTCCGGCAACACCGGCATCTCGCTGGCCATGGCCGCCCGGCTCAAGGGCTACCGCATGGTCTGCGTGATGCCCGAGAACACCTCCCAGGAGCGCCGCGAGCTGCTGCGCATGTGGGGCGCGGAGATCATCTCCTCGCCGGCCGCGGGCGGCTCCAACACCGCCGTCCGCGTGGCCAAGGAACTGGCCGCCGAGCACCCGGACTGGGTGATGCTCTACCAGTACGGCAACCCGGACAACGCCGGCGCCCACTACGCCACCACCGGACCGGAGATCCTCGCCGACCTGCCCTCCATCACGCACTTCGTCGCGGGACTGGGCACCACCGGCACCCTCATGGGCGTCGGCCGCTATCTGCGCGAGCACAAGCCGGACGTACAGATCGTCGCCGCCGAACCGCGCTACGACGACCTGGTCTACGGCCTGCGCAACCTCGACGAGGGCTTCGTCCCCGAGCTGTACGACGCCTCCGTCCTGACCACCCGCTACTCGGTCGGCTCCGCCGACGCGGTCGCCCGCACCCGGGAGCTGCTCCAGCAGGAGGGCATCTTCGCGGGCGTCTCCACCGGAGCGGCCCTGCACGCGGCCCTCGGCGTCGGCAGGAAGGCCCTGAAGGAGGGCCGGAGCGCCGACATCGTCTTCATCGTCGCCGACGGCGGCTGGAAGTACCTCTCCACCGGCGTCTACACGGCGGCCACCACCGAGGAGGCCGTCGAGAAGCTCCAGGGACAGCTCTGGGCGTAGGCCCCGCCCTTTTGTCCCTCCGCCCGCCCCGCGGGGTCCTCCCGCGGGGCGGGCGGTGCCGTTTCCGGGACGCCTTCGGGCCCCTCGGCCGATTTCGCGGGCCCGTCGACGTTCAGCGAGGGCGGACGGGGCAAGAAGGACAGGGAACGGCACCTCGGGCCCGAAAGGCGGCCGTCCCATGCGCCGTACGACGCTCCACCGCGCCACGGTCGCCGCTGCGGCGGCGGCCCTGCCGCCGGCCGGCTGCGAAGCCGGGCACGACGGCGCGGCCCCCGCACGGGACTTTGCGACGGACTTCGCGGACGCTGCGGACTCCGCGGGCTTTGCGGCCCCCGACACGGCCCGGCTCACCGCCACCCGCCCCCTGTGCGCGACCGACGGCCCCGGCCGGCCCGGATGCCAGGCCCTCCGGGAGCGGACGGTCACGGTGGAGGTGAGGGAGCCGGGGAAGGCGCAGAAGACAGGGAAGGCGAGGGAGCCGAGGGAGCCGAGGGAGACGGGGACGCCGGGGGTGCCGGGG